>CAUTLS010000015.1:0-15838 GCA_963539345.1 uncultured Candidatus Saccharibacteria bacterium | reverse complement strand
GAATAGAACATATATGAAACTAACAAAAAAGCAAAAACAACTACTAGATTTTATTGAAGGATTCATCAGCGGACAGGGATATAGTCCGACCTTTCGAGAGATAATGCAGGCTTTGGGTTATAAATCAGTCTCAACAGTAGCCAAACACATTGATGGTTTGGTGGTGCAAGGAGCCTTGATCAAGCGAGAGGGTAAAGCCAGGTCGCTGGAGCTTTGCATCAATCACGAGGTTACTACTGGCGCGACCAAGCCATGGTGGTGTCATCTGGAACAAGAAGCCAAAAAACGTGAAGCCGCGGCGGATGAGGTGGCTCATGAGGAGGCAGTCATCCTGAGAAAAGCCTTGGATATTGTCAAAGGTACCTAATTAACCATAATTCAGTTCTTTACAATAATGTCATGATACGGTACAATGGCAATACGGTATTCCGGCATAGCTCAGTGGTAGAGCGGTTGGCTGTTAACCAATAGGTCGCTGGTTCGAGCCCAGCTGCCGGAGCCAAGAAAAGACACTTCTATGGAGGTGTTTTTTCTTTGTTCCTTGGAATACGATTCGGTACCATGCAAAATTCCCTATCAAACCCTTGCTTGTTTGATTGTTAAAAATAGCAAATCAGACGTATAATAGATGAGTGAAAAAACGTCAAAGTACAAATAAACGTTGGCTACTGGCTGCAGTGGTAGTCGCAGTGCTTCTTGTGGTGAAGGTTGTTGGACGAAACCTGTCTATAGAGCTACCCAAGCATTTCCAAGATTTTATCACCCTGAGTTTGAGTGTCATCATTGAAGCATTGCCATTCGTGATGCTTGGTATGTTTTTCTCCATGGCGGTTCGGGTGTGGTTGCCTCACGACTGGCTGCTTCAGCATTTGCCAAAACAACCATTCCTGCGCCGTGCCCTCATCTCGCTGCTTGGGGTGTTTATGCCGGTTTGTGAATGTGGCAATGTGCCGTTGGCGCGTGGGTTGCTTGCTAAAGGCTTAACACCAGCAGAATCGCTTACTTTTCTTCTGGCGGCACCAATACTTAATCCTGTGACCATCATTACTACCCAGCAGGCATTCTCTGATGATAATACAGTACTGATTGCTAGGATTTTGGGTGGTTTTTTGATTGCCAATCTCATCGGTTGGATATACAGCTCGACGCGGCAAGAGACCATGTTGCGCCCAGAATTTATCGCTAGTTGCAAAGAGAGAGATGGCAATTCAAATAGGCTTATTGACGCGCTTCATTTTTTCAAGCATGAAACGCGCACCATGATGCCGGCATTGATCATTGGTGCGATGATAGCTGGCTTTATCCAAGTTGTCGTGCCGCGCGAAACCATTTTGCTGTTAGGAAACAGCCCAGCCTGGTCAGTGTTGGTCATGGTGCTACTGGCGTTTGTGGTGTCGATTTGTTCTAGTGTCGATGCGTTCTTTGCGTTGGCATTTCGTGGTACGTTTACGTCTGGCTCGCTGGTCAGTTTTCTGACGTTTGGTCCGATGATTGACATCAAAATGCTTAGCTTGATGCGCACGACGTATCGTCGAACGGTACTGGTGCAAGTGTCATTATTGGTGGTATTACTGACGGCACTGTTGGGATTGGTGGTAAATTATGTATTCTAGGGTGCTACACTGGCTCAATAAGCTGGACGAATGGAGTGGCATCCTGCTGATACTAGTTGCCAGCATCGCTACAATATGGCTCTCATTTGAGGAAAAACTTAAGTGGTATATTCATCCGCGCTATGAACTGTTTTCCTTGGCGCTAGCAACAACTGGTGTTTTACTCGCTCTTGCCACGATTATCACTCTGCCAAAACACAAGCACAAAACCTCACCTAAACGATATCGCTCGTATGGCACTGCGGTGATAGTTATAATTTCAATAGGTATGTTGCTAGTTATTCAGCCAGCAGCGCTAACCAGCTTGACAGTGAGTCAGCGAGTGATGAATAGTGGGGCGAAGGCAACTGGTGATGCTCGTGAGTCGGCCATTCTCAAAGAAAGAGGCAGCTACACCAACTTCACCATCAAAGATTGGTCGCTCTTATTATCTCAGTCTAGCGACCCAAAGCACTACCAAAATAAGCCAGCCAAAGTGAGCGGATTTATCACGGCTAGCAATGACGAAAATGTTTTCTTTGTTTCGCGTTTTGTAGTGACGTGTTGTGCTTTGGATGCTCGCCCAATTGGCGTGCCGGTGTACAGCCCAGGCTGGCGCAAAACCTTTGCTCCAGATCAGTGGATAGAAACCAGTGGCGTGTTCATCGCCAATCCGAATACTAACACTACCGAGCGTACAGTCCTGTCGCCTGATTATGTCAGACCGATTGATAAGGAGAAAAACCAATATGTCTATTAGCGTCGTGAAAATAATTCAGCGGTGGCAATGGGTGATGGCGGCTGCCGTCATTATTGTCGCTATCATGTTTGTGCTGGTTGACGGGCAAGGTCCACGGTTGCGGCGTGCCGAATATATTCCGGCACCAAAATCTGGTAGTGTTGCGCAGTGGCGGTTCTATTTTAATCAGTCAGTCAAAGACCCTTCGCCAGATAATGTTCGTCTGTCAGCCGGGCGCTTATATGGCGTGACGACAACCAATGACGTTGTCACGGTTCAGGTGCTCAAAACAGGCCCAGAACCAACAGAACAGCACGTCACCATCATTGATCTACAGAGTAAATACGGCAATCGTAGTAGCAACATAACACATGTAGTTCGCAGACCAGACACCTTGTTCTATACTCCTGCTAAATAATCATTGCTTACAGCTTTTTTAAAGATTGGCAGCGTATCATCAAGATATCACTAACAGAAAGGATGATTATGAACAAAGCACATGTAAACGAAATCAATCTAACAACCAACGAAGCGCTGGTGTTGCAGCAAGTCTACGAAGACGGCGGCGATAATGCAGCCATGCTGGCAGCACAAATGGGCATGCCGCGTCGAACGGCGATGAATGTACTGGCGGATTTGCGGCGTAAGGCTTGATGGCAATCGACCAGGCTTATGGCGACGCCTGGGTGCGACTAACCACGCGTGGCAAACGACTAGTGCAGCGAATTTGGCCGGAGGCGCAGGCGATAGTATACTAAAGAGTATGAGATACATCCTGTTACTTCGGGGAATCAATGTTGGTGGTAAAAATAAAGTCTCGATGAAAGACCTCAAAACAAGCCTCGAAGATTTGGGGTATCAGCATGTCGTCACTTATATCAATAGCGGTAACGTTATATTTAACACTGATGATGAACTAGTAACAATCAAAGATAATATCACTACCATATTAGGGCGTTTCCCATTTACTATCAAACACGTCATTCTGACGAAAGATGAGTATTTAGACGAAGTGTCTAACCTGCCAGAGTGGTGGCATCAAACCCTGGCACGAAAAGACGTATTGTTCTATACCGATGGCGTCGATTCTGAATATATTAAGGAACGGATCGGTCAAATGCCACTTCATGATGAGATTGTTCATTTTGGTAAAAAGGCTGTCTTTTGGGGTAAATATACGGAGAAAGAATTTTTGCGTACCTCATATCACAAGTTACTAATGAAAGAAAAGTTTTACCCACTGATTACAATCCGCAATGGGCGAACATTTGACGCATTAGGAAAGATGCTGGGGTAGGTCGTGCGGATTTTACTAGTAGAAGATGATACGGCGATTGCCCAGTCACTGAAAGAAGGCTTGGAGGATGAAGCCTATGCGGTTGATGTGGCGCATGACGGCGACGAGGGCTATCGGACGGCGACGGCGGACGAGTACGATGTGATTATTCTTGACGTGATGCTGCCAGAAATGAATGGCTATGAGGTCTGTCGGGCGCTACGCAAAGATGGCAATCAGACGCCGATTTTGATGTTGACAGCGCGTGATGCCGAGCGGGATATTGTCGAAGGTCTGGATGTGGGCGCTGATGACTATTTGGCGAAGCCGTTTAGTTTTGAGGTGTTGTTGGCGCGTCTTCGTGCCTTGCTGCGCCGTCCGAACGAGAAGTTGGAAGAAGTTTTGCGGGTTGGTGATTTGACGCTTGATCCGAGTTTGAAAAAAGTAATGCGGGCGAATCAGGAAATTAGTCTGACCGCCAAAGAATACGGCGTCTTGGAATACTTGATGCGTAACGCTGGCAAGGTTTTGTCCAAAGGGCAAATCATCTCGCACGTGTGGGATTTTGACGCCGATATACTGCCGAACAATGTTGAACTATTCATTATGTTTTTGCGGCGCAAAATCGACAAACCATTTGGCTCAAAACTGATCCACACCGTCCCCGGCTTTGGTTATAAACTGGAGGATAAGTCATGAAACAGCAGCGCGTCAGGCGGTTAGCGCTGAGTTATTTGGCGGTGATTATGACGCTGTCACTGGCCTTTAGTGTGATTATTTATGCTATCACTTCTGCGCAATTAAATCGGCCTCTGCCGCTGAGCGAACAGGCTCAGCAGCCGCCGGAACTTATTGAACGTCAGCTTAGTCGCCGCCTGGAGCAGCGCAACCGCGAGACGCGCGGGTCGGTGATTATGTCGCTGGTGGTATTGAACGGGGTGATGTTGTTGGTTGGATATTGGCTGAGTATGTTGTTGGCGCGGCGGACTTTGGCGCCGATTGAGCGGGCAATGCGGGCCCAGGTGCAATTTGTGTCGGATGCTAGTCATGAGCTGCGGACGCCACTGGCGGCGTTGATGACCACCAACGAAGTGGCGCTACGCAAAAAAACGCTGGATGAGAAAAAGGTGAGGGCAGTTTTCCAGCGTAACATTGACGAGGTTGAAAAATTGCGCAAACTGACGGACAATTTGTTGCAACTTACACAGGTCGATAATCAGCAGATTGAAAAACAGGCGGTCGACATGGCGAAACTTGTCCGTGACACGGTTGATCGCTATCAGCCGGTGGCCGACAAAAAGCAAGTGGTGCTGGATGTGCAAGTACCGTCAGTAAATCATGTGGTCGCAGTCGTGGCGGTGACGCAAATTTTGGGTACGCTGATTGATAACGCCATTAAATATTCGCCGCCAGGCAGTACGGTAGTGATTCGACTGGACGGGCAAACTCTCTCAGTCGTCGACCAAGGCATTGGCATCGCCAAACAAGACCAGGCGAAAATTTTCGACAGATTTTATCGTAGCGATGAAGCGCGCACGCGTGGGCACAGTTCGGGTTATGGACTCGGACTGGCTATCGCTAAGGCGGTGGCTGACAAAAATGGTTATCAATTGAGCGTCAAGAGTGAACTAGGCCAGGGTTCGACTTTTAGTTTGCACTTCTAAGGTTTTGGTTGACTGCTTATAAGTGAAGCGGTTTTAAATTTGATCTGGTGGCGTAAAAACCTACCATGTTATATACTTAAACCATAGCAAATGATGACTATAAAAGGAGTCGTTATGAGTGACACTTCACCGCTGATATTACACGGGCTGACCAAGCGCTTTGGTCATAAGCTGGCAGTCGACAATGTATCGCTGGAGCTGCATGAAGGTGAGGTGTTTGGTTTTCTTGGGCCGAATGGTGCGGGTAAAAGTACAACGATTCGATCGGTGATGGATTTTTTGAGGCCGACGGATGGCTGGGTAGAATTGCTAGGTGGACAGAGTTTTCAGGAACGAACGGCGCTCCATGATCGGGTTGGGTATCTGGCGGGCGACATTGCGCTATATGAAAATATGACTGGCCGGAAATTGCTGAAGTTTTTGGCGCGGACAGGTCGAAAGGTTGATTGGCACTATGTTGATGAACTGGCTGAGCGTTTTGAGGCGGTGCTAGATCGACCAATTCGCCATCTTTCCAAGGGTAATCGTCAGAAAATTGGTCTAATTCAAGCTTTTATGCACCGCCCGAAATTGCTGATTTTGGACGAACCGACCAGCGGGTTGGATCCGCTGATGAAACAAGTGTTTTACGATTTGGTGCGCGAAGTTTCCGAACAAGGCGCGACGGTATTTGTCAGCAGTCATGATCTGGCTGAAGTGCAAAAAATTTGCCACCGCGCTGGCTTTATTCGCGATGGAAAATTGATTGCCATTGAACACATCGCGACCATGAAGCACCTGTCAACACACCGCTACATCGTGACCTTTGCTAAAAAACCGTCTCTGGCGGCAGCTAAAAAAGTACCATCCATCACCGACGTTCAACACCGTGGCGACGAATACGAATTTACTGTCAAGGGCGACGCAGCGGAGTTTGTCTCGTTCATCGCTGAATACAAACCAAAACTATTGCGTGAATCAGAGTTAGAACTAGAAGAATTATTCATGCGGTATTATGAAGGCGAGGAGGTAAAACGATGATGTGGCAGACGGTGCGGCAAAATTACAAACTGCCGCTGTTTTTGGGTATTGGCATTAGTGTTGTGGCGGTGTTGTTTTCGGCGCTGTTCAATAAATATAGCGATCAACTAAGTCCGTTCGTCAGCATGATGCCAGCCGGCATGAAGGCGGTGGTTGGCGACTTGGCGATTGGCACCACACCAGAAGGTTGGCTGAGCATTGAGCTGTTTCCGCTGGTGGCGATGGTCGGGGTGGTGATTACGGCGATTATTTTGGGCGCTGGGGTGGTTGGCCGGGAAGAAGATTCGGGCACGCTGGAGCTACTCCTCGCTAGTCGACGGACTCGCGTGATGATAGTGCTACAAAAATATGCGGCGATGGCAGGATTGTTGGTGATTCCTCCAGTGCTATTGTGTATGACTATTGCACTCATCGGTCCGTTGTTTGACTTTCACCCGAACCTCACGCACGTTGCTGGGGCTTGTGTGAGTTTGTGGTTTTTGGGGCTTAGTTTTGGCAGCCTCACCTTTGTCACTCAGGCAGTGACAGGTAGGCGCGGGCTGGCTGTCGGCGTTGGTAGTCTAATGTTTCTAGCAATGTACGCTCTGTCAATCACCGCCAAGCTGATCGAAAGCTGGAAAGATTATGATATCTGGTCGTTCATTCATTATTACAATATTCCAGGTACTTTGATGGACGGATTGGACTTGGGGAAATTGATAGTTTTAGTTTGTGTGAGTTTGGTGGCTCTTGGCGTGGCGGTACTCGGATTTTATCGGCGAGACACGGGAGTGTGATACAGAAACTGTCGTTAAATGACCTGGCATAGGTCTGCCTGATTATATCGCGCCAATATAGCAAGTATATTTTAAATGTTATAATTCCCATATGGAAACTTTGTCTAATCGCAACAAGCTACTAACCGCCAGAGCGCTTCAGTGTGCGGCAGCGGAACTCGGTGTCGACTCTTCCGACCTGCGAGTTACGCCAGTTAGTGGCGGCTTTTCGCGTAATCGCCGCGCCTTGGTGTCGGCGGGCGATCGGACAATTTTTGTAAAAGAAGTTGATGTTGATGTACTGCCTGATGATGGCGAGCGGGAATTAGCCTGGCTGAAAAAAGATTATGAAGTGATGCGGATGTTGCAGGAAATTCACCCGCAATATGTGATTGATTGGGCTAAGCTGGCTGGTGATGGGCACGTGCTGCTGACAACCAGTTATACGTCAGCCGACGGCTGGTTGTGGCGGCCGCCAACGGAAAAATCTGTGGCCAAGCGATATATTTCAGCAGTGGTAACAGCAACTCGCGAGCTGGAACAAACAGAGCTGCCGCACGCGGTGATTGAGGAGCTATATCTACAGCCATTTGTAGCGACAGAACTCGGCCTGGATGACGGCATTGACCGGGTTATTGCTGATGCTGATATTCGCTGTCAGCTGATCGATAATTACCAAACATTGTCACCGGAGCAATCAGAAGTCAACCAGCGCCGTTGCCAGAAGATGATGGAATTACTCAGTAGGAGCGATGAACTAGCCGATATTTCGGTGCGTGCCAAGCAATTTGCCAAACAGCCAGAAGATTGCTTTAATCATTCCGACGTGCGCAGTGATAACTTGGCGTTTCATCCGCAAACTGGTGAGCTGAAATTAGTTGATTGGAATTGGGCTTCTTATGCACCTCAGGGGTCTGGGGCGACGGAGTTTTTAATCGACATGGCACGGCACGGTCAGGACGTAACGCCATGGCTAGACGAACTGAATACAGAAATGCTGGTAGCGTTTGTTGGGTTTTATCTTATCCGCAGCCTCAAGCCGCCGCTCCAGCCAGGCGATACTCTTCGCCAAATGCAGGCATTATCGGCTGCCGCTGCTTATGATTTGCTGGAGCTTACATGACGACTCCACTTATCATTCTCCGTGGTAATTCTGGCTGCGGTAAAACTAGCACGGCACGCTTGCTCCAGCGTCAACTAGGCTACGGCACGATGTTGGTGTCGCAGGATATGGTGCGGCGGGAAATGCTACGCGTGAAAGATAGCGAAAGTAACCCGGCAATTCAGCTGATTTATGATCTGTGTATGTACGGCAATAACGTTGGTTATACGGTGATTTTGGAAGGTATTTTGAGTAGTAAAAAATACGGCGCGATGCTGCACCGGCTACTGAATGATTTTCAGGGCGAAAAGCTGATTTATTATTTTGATGTATCGTTTGAGGAAACGGTGCGTCGCCACGCCACAAAGCCAAACGCTCATGAATTTGGCGAAGCGGAAATGCGCCAGTGGTGGAAAGATCAAGATGTCTTGGGTGTCTCGGGCGAGCGGCGAATTGGCGAACAGCTGGCTCAGGCAGAAATTGTCGATATGATTTGCCGCGACATCTTGGCGTTATCAGAGGGAGCAAATACTTCCGCATCTCACATGTAAATAATACAATGCATTTTCGTTGACAGACGCTATATATCGCGTGTATATTCTATATTAAGCACTACATATGGTGTTTTAGAAAATAAATAACGTTTTTTGCAACACGCACCCCTTGGGGAGGTTGGGGTCTGTTTGTTGTTGTCATAATAAGGAGGGGTATGTACAAATCAATCAAAAAACGTGATGGTCGAACCGTCAAATTTGATCGCAAAAAAATCGAAAAAGCTATTGAAAAAGCAGGCCTGGAGACTGGTGAATTTGATAAAAAAACTGCCAAGGAGCTAACAGAGAAAGTGTTGGCAGTACTGGAAGCTCGCAACCAAAAGCAGTTGCCTGACGTTGAAGATATCCAAGATATCGTCGAGGACATTTTGATTGATTCTAAGTTTAAGAAAACTGCCAAGGCCTACATTATTTACCGTGACCAGCACAAAAAATTGCGCGAAATTACATCCAACGCGCATGTTGATTTGATCGATCAATATATTGGTAATCTGGACTGGAAGGTGAATGAGAACTCCAACATGGGCTACAGCCTACAGGGTTTGAATAATTACGTATCGGCGGAAGTTACGAAGACTTACTGGTTGGACAAAATTTACACACAAAAGATTGGTCAGGCACACAAAGAGGGTGATTTGCACATTCACGACCTGAACCTCCTCAGTGTGTATTGTGTTGGTTGGGATTTAACTGACTTGTTACAAGAAGGTTTTACCGGTGTTGCTGGCAAGGTGGCGTCCAAGCCAGCCAAGCATTTTCGTTCGGCATTGGGTCAGGTAGTCAATTTCTTCTACACCTTGCAGGGTGAGGCGGCTGGCGCTCAGGCATTCTCTGATTTTGATACATTGCTGGCGCCATTTATTCGCGCTGATAAATTGAACTACGGTGAGGTTAAGCAAGCGTTGCAAGAATTTGTCTTTAACGTTAATGTGCCAACACGAGTTGGTTTCCAGACGCCATTTACGAACATTACACTTGACCTGGAGTGCCCAAAACACATGGCGGATAACCCGGTGATCATCGGCGGTGAGATGCAGGACTCCACTTATGGTGATTATCAAGAAGAGATGAATATGCTCAACAAGGCGCTACTCGAGGTCTTGTCTGAAGGTGACGCTAACGGCCGTGTCTTTACCTTCCCGATTCCAACGGTTAATATCACCAAAGATTTCAACTGGGATAATCCAGTGATCGAAAGTCTGTGGAAAGCCAGCGCTAAATACGGCATTCCATACTTCTCAAACTTCATCAATTCTGATATGGATCCAGAGGATGCCCGCTCAATGTGCTGTCGCCTGCGCATCGATAATCGCCAGCTGGAATACCGCGGTGGTGGACTATTTGGTTCAAACCCAATGACTGGCTCGGTTGGTGTGGTCACTATCAATTTGCCACGCTTGGCGCTGAAATCAAAGAACGAGAAAGAGTTCTTCAAAGGTCTGAGCGAATTGATGGATATGGCGAAAGATAGCTTGGAAACCAAGCGTAAGGTATTGGAGCGATTGACTGATGCCAACCTCTATCCATACACCAAGTTTTACTTGCGTAATATCAAGCAGCGATTTAACCAATACTGGAAGAATCACTTCTCAACTATTGGCTTGATTGGTACCAATGAAGCAGCATTGAATTTGCTGGGCGTTGATATCGGTACCGAAAAGGGCAAGGCCTTTGCTGAGAAAACACTTGACTTTATGCGCGACCGCTTGGTGGAATACCAGAAAGAAACGGGCAATAACTACAACCTAGAGGCGACGCCAGCTGAGGGTACGACCTACCGTTTGGCGCAAATTGACAAAGCCAGCTTCCCTGACCGAGCCCACTTTGCGAATGGTTTGGGCGCGGAAGTTAAACATCCGTTCTACACCAACTCCAGCCACTTGCCGGTCAACTACACCGACGATTTATTCGAGCTGATGGATTTGCAGGATAACTTGCAGACCAAATACACCGGCGGTACGGTGATTCACTTCTTCCTGGGCGAGCGCATGGATGATCCGCAGACACTGAAAAAACTAGTCAAGACGATTTGCGAAAATTACAAACTGCCGTACTTTACCTTTAGTCCAAGCTTTAGTATTTGTAAAAATCACGGCTACTTGGTTGGCGAACATCCAACCTGCCCAAGCTGTAGTGAAGTGACCGAAGTTTACTCACGTGTGGTTGGCTTCTTGCGCCCAGTTTCTCAGTGGAACAAGGGTAAACAAGCTGAATTTGACATGAGGGAGCATTATGACGATGCCGCCGAACATCAGCGAGCTTGCGCCGTCGCTGTCCCAGCTTAAGGTGGCGATTGGCGGGATTCAGAAGCTGTCGCTGGTGGACTATCCAGGACACGTGGCGGCAGCGCTGTTTCTGTCAGGTTGTAATATGCGCTGCGGCTACTGCCATAATCCGGAGTTGGTACTGCCCGAACGTTTGGCGCCGAGCATCCCGGTCAAGGAGGCGATGATTTTCCTAAAATCGCGCATTGGTCGGCTAGACGGCGTGGTGATTTCTGGTGGCGAGCCGACAGTTAACGAGGATTTGCCGGTACTGTGTCGGATGATCAAGGGCCTCGGCTTTGATGTCAAGCTGGATACTAACGGCACGCATCCGGATATAGTGCGCGGTATGGTCGAGGAGGGGACGATTGACTTCATCGCCATGGACGTCAAGGGCCCGCTGGAAAAATACGTGGAGATTGCAGCGCGGCCGATTGATCTAGCGGCCATCAAAGACAATGTGCGGCTGATGATTGACTCAGGGATTGGCCATGAATTTCGGACGACCATCGTTCGCGAGCAGCTGGAGGTAGCGGATTTTGAAAAGATTGGCGAGCTAGTCAAAGGCGCCAAGCGATTTGCCTTGCAGCATTTTCGCACCGGTACCACCATTAGCCCGAAGTTTGCCAATTACCACACTTTCACTGACGAAGAATTTAGGGCCGCTCAAAACATAATGGAAAGGTATGTTGACGAATGCGTGATTCACTAACTGTTGAAATTGTGCGGGTGCGCCAGGAAAACCCTGAGGTGACAACGCTGTATGTTGTGCGGCCGTTTGACTTTATGGCGGGGCAATATATCACGGTGTTTATCGATGGCAGTCAGGTGCGCGAAGGCAAGGCCTATAGTATTTCCTCGCGTCCGCATGAGGAACTGATGTCGATTACCGTGAAAAATGTGGGCGGCGAATTTTCGAGCTATTTGTGTTCACGCCAGATTGGTGACACGCTACACATTAGCCGGGCGTACGGCGATTTCAACCCGCAAACCGAGCGGCCATTGGTTGGCATCGCGGCGGGATGCGGACTCAGTCCGATTTGGAGTATTTTGGCGGACGCCAAGCAGCCGACCTTTCTCTATTTGAGTCAAAAATCACCAGACTATATGGTGTTCTCGGAAGAATTAGCAGCGTCGAACATTATGGTCAAAAAGTTTAGTACCCGCCAGCAGGTTGAGGAAACAGACGGCTGGAGGAACGGGCGGTTTGAGGTGGCGAAGATTGTTGGTGAAGTGCCGAGTGAGGCGTACTTTCTGGTTTGTGGCAGTCTGCCATTTGTGCGCGATGTTTGGCAGAAGCTAACCGCCGCTGGCGTCGATGAGTCACGTATTTCAACGGAGACATTTTTTGAGCAATGATTAGAGAGGCGACTACAGGAGAATTATCACCAACAGGAAGTAACGGTGATAAGTTTGATGTGTTTTTGTCGTTGAGGGATGGTGCTGGCGGTGAGGAATTTTCGTCTGGAATTGACGACATTGGTGAAGAAGCGACTGCTGGTGTAAACGAAGCGGCTGGTAAGCTTGACTTGGTGGCGGTGGCTAGTGGTGAAAAAAAACTACCCCCCACTGAGGAAGTGTCTGCGTCCATTGGTCAAACGGCATGCGTGACATGTGTTGGCTGCCCATTTCTTAGCCAGTGTATAAAGCCTCAGGCGTTAGCCGTGAAACAGGAATCAGAGAGTCAGGATAAACTATCTGACGATATGAGTTATGCGGGTGAAGAGGCGGTTCCTAATCTGATGGAAATAACACCAAAACAAAGCTATCTGGAGAGATTGTTAGCTCCAGACGACTTCAATAGTCTGGATGAAAATGGACGCGGAGAATTGGTGATGGCGGGATATTCAGAGCCTACCGATTATCAAGAATCTATTACTAAAAAAGTGCCTGAGCCAGTGGTAGCAGAGGCAAAACCCATAGATTTAACAACTAAGACAGATGAGCCGACTGAGCAAATTGTGCAGCAAAAACGAGAAACCAAAATTTCGACTAACCAGACGGTTGAAGTTTCGGGCAAGGGTGTGGATATTGAAGCAACAGAAACGCCATTCTTTGAGTTAAAAACAGCCCCAGAAATTGCCGCTGACGATACTACAGATGCCGGGGAAGCTCTGCCAGAAAGTGCTAGTAAAGTTCTCAGTGATACATCTGGCGAGGAACATTTTACCGAACCAACAGAGGAAAATCGTCCATCGATAGAAATAAAACAGCAGACTTTTGATGTTATCTCTGGTGCAGCAGATAAAGAAAACCAGCAGCCAGCATTCGAATCTTCAGAAATACCGACGCGAACGAAAACGAGAACTGTGCTGTCATCGCCAGCGGTAAGCGAGGATACTCAAACTGGTGATAAGAGTTGTAACTCGCTGGAAAATGAAACTGTTTACCCTATGGCTAGCGAGGATAAGGTTACTGCTAGTGTTGTGAAAAATACATATGATGGCGATGATGCTGCTGCGGTGTCTGACATAAAACCATCATCAATTGAACATCCGAAAGAAAATAACGTTGTTGCGGCAGCGCCAAAACTGTCTGATTCTGAACCGAGACAAATGGCAGCAAGCAGCTTCACGTCAGCTTCTGAACAGCGGTCGGCGGCGCAATTTGATGCAACAGGGATAGATAAGCTGCCGTCAGGATCAATTGATGGTTCTAATGCAAAGCCGCTACAAAATGCGCAGCCTCGCGAAGCTAAACTTGGTATGGCAGCAGGTTATGATGACTCTATCCAAACTCTTGACGGCGCCGATAATGAACAGCCCGGTAATTTGACGCCGGACGTAGATGATGTGCTGCTACCTCAGGAGCGAACGGTCGCGGCTAGCGTGCCGGCGGAATACGATAAAAACGAGACGTATCAATCGTCGGGCAGTTATTCTATTGGTCAATCTGGCGGAGCGCCGCAAGCTATATTGTCACAGGAGCAGATGCTTGTCGAAAGTAGCGAGAACTCTTTGATCATCGGCGACCGTGCCGATTTTGATAATAATTTGGCACAGCCGAAGATTGATGATGTAGAAACAGATGTATTCGTAGCGAATGATGTGGTAAATACAACAAATAAAACTGATATGGCGGCATCTGTAGAAATGATAGACATTGCGCCGAATCTACCAGATAAACACACAGCAGTTGATAGAAATGGCGCTCAACTTGCCGTTGATCTGTCGCAGGAATTGGGTGATGAATTAGTGGTTGATGCGGATGCGAGCGAGCCGCAAATTCCTGTCTTTAGGCAACTTGATTGCTCTGACACCACTATGGACATTAGTCGCAGTGAAGATAAGATTTGGGCTGAGGAAGAGGTATTTTTTGTGAAGCAGGATTTGCCGGTAGTGGAATCAAAATTAACCTTAACTGAAGTAGCCGCGGTGATATCGCCGGCAGAAGTCGTTACGGCGCGTGAAAAAGCCGATAATTTAAAACTCTCCGTAGACGACGAGATTGGTATTGATATGGATTCCGTGGGACAGTTAGACAACTTCAAGACATCATCAGTTTCTGAAATCGCCAATGATTATGAGCCAGTAGAGCAGATAGCTATTCCTGTTTCACCGTCTATTGAGCCAATATCTGATGTTGAGCTGGATGAGCCAACAGTGGAAATTTCAGAGGAGCGCATCATGCCTCGCGAGGAGCATGACAGTATAGTTATGGAAGTATCGGAAAAGAGCGATTTACCGCGTGTGGATGATGAAGTTGAAGCTATAATTACGGATACCAGCGACGTAGAGCCAACTATTGATTTACTTGAAGAGCAAGAAGAACTTGCTGCTAATGAGGTATCTGAGGCGGTAGAATCTGAACTGGACGAGCAGAATGATTTGGCGGTTGACAGCTACGGTTATAATAGCGAAACGAGTACCGTGAGCGATAATGTTTTGGTCGTAAAAAGCCGTCAATCCCCTGGCCTATGGCCGGACGACAGTCGGCTCAATCCAGAAGAAGAGTCTGCGTCAATGGCTCAATCAAGCGCGGATGATACGTCATTAGTGTCGCGGCTGGTTGGCATGTTCGTGGTGGCAATGTGCGTGGTGCGCGGTCGGCAGTCAGTGAAAGTTTAGTAAACACACCGCCTAAAGAGGTAGCAATGAAGTAGTATAATTAGATATATGAAAGCGCTGCAAACTAACATTAAATTATTCTTATATACGCCAAACAAATTCTTTGAGATACCTAATTTCCAGCGTCCCTATTCTTGGACAGCCGATAATGTCCAAATGTTTTTAGACGACCTTGAAGAGGTGAAGCGTGGAGATAAAAAGCATTATTTCGGCAGTATCGTGTATATCAACGACGGCGACCGAAGTGTCATTATCGACGGTCAGCAGCGTGCGACGACAGTTTTGCTGATGATTACCGCAATTTACCATTTGGCGCTGGAATCTCCTGAAAAGATTGAACTGGTAGCCGAGCAAATCAAGGACGAGTATTTATACAATAGATATGCAAAACAATATGGATCAGAGGAAAACCGTATCAAACTTCGGGCGGTAACTACTGACAATAAAATATTTGAGAAAATATTTAGCCAGGCGGAATTGACCGAGTATGAAAAGAAAAGTAATTTATACAAGTCCTATCTTCAATTTTATGAATATTTTAGAGATCGTGATCATTTAGAACAGTACATTAACACGCTTGATGATTTTGAAATTGTCACAATCGTGCTAGATAAAGATGACGATAATCCACAAAAAGTTTTTGAAAGTATTAACTCAACTGGCAAGCCATTGACAGATGGCGATAAAATTCGGAATTTTTCATTGATGTTGCACACCTCAGAAAAACAAGATTATGTTTTGACTAACTATTGGCAGCATATTGAAACATACTTAACCGATCCGCAGCGTGATGATATTACCGACT
>CAUTLS010000014.1:0-19304 GCA_963539345.1 uncultured Candidatus Saccharibacteria bacterium | reverse complement strand
GTTTCGGATTGAGCGTGGTGATGTAGGTCTCGAAACGAACTTGATCGTTGCCTTTGCCAGTGGCGCCGTGAGCGATGACGGTGCAGTCGTATTTTTCGGCATATTCGACTGCCAATTGCGAGATGATAATGCGCCCGAGTGGTGTACAGAGGGCGTAGCCGCCTTGATAATCAGCGTTGGCTTTGATGGCTAGTGACAGCAGCTCATCGGCGAAGTGGTCGCGGGCGTCAACCGTAATGGTTTCTATGGCGCCGAGCATTTTGGCCTTTTCGGCGATGGCATCGAGATCATCAACCGTCTGGCCAATGTTGACTGTTAGGGTGATGACCTTGCAGTTATATTTTTCTTGTAACCACTTGAGCATGACGGATGTGTCGAGGCCTCCGGAGTAGAGCAAGAGGCACGTATCGAACTCACCGTTCACGGCTTCGTGACTGGCAACCTTGGTGTAGTGAGGTGTGTCGTTATTCGTATATTTCCTTTCTATACTAATTAAAAAGAGCCGCTCAGGTGAGGGCTCTTTCGTTGATTTATCATTAATACTATACGACTAATTAGCCCTCTGAGTCAGAGCGGCGACGACGAACAACGATGTTGTATTGATATGTCATATTGCTACCATACCACACTATTGGTGATCTTTCAAAGTATTTTTCATATATAAATTGTGATGCGTTACAATAGTAATAATATGAGCGCCTTTAATCTCGTCTCCAACTATCAGCCGACCGGCGACCAGCCGACGGCGATTGCTCAGCTGGTGGACGGTTTGGAGCGGGGCGAGCGCGAGCAGACGTTGCTGGGCGTGACGGGGTCGGGCAAGACATTTACTATGGCGAATATTATTGCTCGGCGTAATGTGCCGACGCTGGTGCTGGCACACAACAAGACTTTGGCGGCACAGCTGTTTTCTGAGTTTAAGGAGTTTTTTCCGGACAATGAGGTACATTATTTCGTCAGTTATTTTGATTATTATCAGCCGGAGGCCTACATTGCCAGTAGCGATACCTACATTGAAAAAGATTCGAAGATCAATGATGAGATTGATCGGCTCAGGCATGCGGCGACCTCGGCGTTATTGACCCGGCGCGATGTTATCATCGTGGCGAGCGTCAGCTGCATTTACGGCATTGGTTCACCGGAGACGTACGCCGATATGGCGATTCAATTGACGGTCGGTGAGCGGCGGGTTCAGGATAAGTTCATCCGCCTGCTGACTGATATTCAGTATAAGCGCAACGACATTGATTTTGCGCGCGGCACTTTCCGGGTGCGCGGCGACGTGGTAGATATTTTCCCGGCTGGACAGGACACGGCGGTGCGAGTGGAGTTTTTTGGCGATGAAATTGAGAGACTAACGCGAATCGATCCGCTGACGGGCGAGATTTTGGATCAACCAAAGCAACTGACGATTTTCCCGTCCAGCCACTATTCGACGCCGCGTGAACGAATTGAAAAAGCCATCATCGGCATCGAAAAAGAGTTTGATGAACGGCTGAAGTGGCTTGAGTCGCACGATAAACTGCTGGAGGCGCAGCGCCTCAGTCAACGCACCAAATATGACCTAGAAATGCTCAAAGAAACTGGCTTTGTCAAAGGTATTGAGAATTATTCGCGCTACCTGACCGACCGTGAACCGGGTGAGCAACCAGCGACGTTGATTGATTATTTTCCGGATGATTGGCTGCTACTGGTTGACGAGTCGCATATGACCTTGCCGCAAGTCCGCGGTATGTATAACGGTGACCGGGCGCGCAAGGAAGTGCTGGTGGAGCACGGGTTTCGTCTGCCGAGTGCGCTGGATAACCGTCCGCTGAGGTTTGATGAATTTGATCAGCATATTCACCAGGCGATTTATGTGTCGGCAACGCCGGGTGACTATGAAATTGCCCATTCGCCAAAGCCGGCTGAGCAGCTGATTCGGCCGACGGGGCTGCTTGATCCGCCAATTGAGGTGCGGCCGACTGAAGGCCAGGTTGATGATTTGATGGAGGAGATTCGCCAGACCATCGCCAACGGTCACCGCGTATTGGTAACGACCTTGACCAAGCGTATGGCTGAGGACTTAAGCGCCTACCTGACCGATAATGGCGTGAAAACGGCGTATCTACATAGTGAAATTGACACATTGGAGCGCGGTGATATTCTCAAAGATTTGCGGCTGGGGACGTACGACGTATTAGTTGGTATCAATTTGCTACGCGAGGGGCTGGATCTACCGGAAGTCAGTCTGGTGGCGATTATGGATGCTGATAAAGAAGGTTTCCTCCGCTCTGAACAGGCACTGATTCAGACAATTGGCCGGGCGGCGCGACACGTGGACGGGCGAGTGCTGATGTATGGTGATACCGTGACTGACAGTATGCGCCGAGCGATTGATGAAACGAATCGTCGGCGGCAAATTCAGCAGCAATATAACGAAGAGCACGGCATCACGCCGCAAACCATTCAGAAGAAGATTGACGATGGCCTGCGCTCCATCATTCCGCAAAAAGAATCGGATAAAAAGCCAAAACTTGATTTGAAGAAAATTCCAAAGGACGAATACCCAACGCTGATCAAGGAACTGACCGGTCAAATGGAGCTGCATAGCGCCAATCTAGAGTTTGAAAAAGCCGCAGAGCTGCGTGATTTGATTGCAGAAATTAAGCAAACAATGGTACACTAAAGATAACCATAATAAGGAGGAGAATTATATGGCAGAATTGAAAACAACAGAAACTCCAGTCGTCGAGCAAGCTGAGTACATAGCTCCACGCGCTGCTTCGCAAGCAAAGTGGCTCACATTTGAATACGCATTAGCAATGGTTTCAGTAACATTTGCTGCAATCACCAGTGTAGTGCTCGTACCAATGTTGTTTGGTATGTGGTCTGCAAAAGAGGCGATGTCATTTGGTTTGATGTTGAGCGGCTCGATCACTGCAAACATTTTGGCCGTTGGTATTTTGGCAGTACTATTTTCAGTGTTGGCATTTGTCCTATTTGGCCGCGTAACACGCGCAATTGCCGCTGACCGCAGTGGGTACACTGGCCGATTGGCCTACAAACTGACAACTTATGGCAGCTTGTTCATGATCGTATTGGCGGCGTTGCCACTGGTCGCAAACCTCATTAGTGTATTGATTAGCTCGTTGCTGTTGATCGGTGTTTCAGATGCTGGTTCAGTATACACAGCACTGTACTTGGGTAACTTCTTGCCATCACTGCTGTGCTTGGCAGTATTGGCAGTTGTGATATTCTTTATCGGCAAGATTATCAACGGCTACAATAAGTCACGCCCATTGGCTATCACGTTGATCGCAATCACCAGCGTTGTTGCAGTTGCTCTAGCTATCACGCTGGCAGTGCAGGCTCATGACAAGCCAAGCATCAAAAAATCAAACTTCAAATACAACTCAAGCTACCTACTTGACTAGTTAGTTGGGTATCATCTATCACTCGCTCCTAGACATGGGGGCGAGTGATTTTCTGTAATTAATTTTCAAGTGGTATAATGAGTTCATGAGTGCAATTTCTAATAGTGATGTCCAGCGCTTGGCGGATTTGAGCGGTTTGCAATTGGCAGATGGCGAAGTGGATGGCTTGCGACAGGACGTGGAGAAAATCGTAGAATATATCAATCAATTGGGCGAGCTCGATACATCTGGCGTAGAGCCAACCTATCAAGTGACGGGACTAGAAAATATCTGGCGGGAAGATGAGGTTCAGTCAGGGATTTCTCGGGATGAGCTACTTGAGCTAGCGCCCGAAAAACAGAACAATCAAGTGAAAGTGCCGCAGGTGTTGTAATGAGTCGGATTAGTGATTTTGTAGGAAAAAGTGCAGTTGAGAATGTCAAGGAAGCGCTGCGACGAGCGCGCGAGATTGAAGAATATCATGCGCTGCTCAGTTTGACGGAAGAGCGGGCGTTGGAGCGGGCCGAACTGGTGGATAAGGGTGAAATTTCTGGCAGGCTGGCTGGCGTGCCGTTTGTCGTGAAAGATAATTTCTTGGCCTTTGGGGCGCCGACAACTGCCGCTGCAAAAATGCTCGAGAATTTTAACGCGCCACTGCAAGCTACGGCGGTTGAGAGGCTGGAGGCCGAGGGCGCGATCTGCATCGGCAAGGCGAACTTGGATGCCTTTGCTCACGGTGGTTCGACGGAAAATTCAGCCTTTGGTCCGACTAAAAACGCTGCGGACAAAACTCGAGTGGCTGGTGGTTCATCGGGCGGCTCGGCGGTAGTGACGGCGCTTGATGTGGTGCCATTTGCGTTGGGTACCGACACTGGCGGGTCGATTCGTCAGCCAGCCAGCTTTAACGGCGTGGTTGGTGTCAAGCCGACCTATGGTGCAGTCAGCCGCTACGGCGTAGTAGCTATGGCCTCGAGCACCGACACCATTGGCTGTTTCGCTACGAACGCTGATGATGCTAATGTGGTGATGGAAATCATGGCGGGCCGCGACGACAAGGATATGACAACGCTGCCGGACTTTTGGCAGAGCCAGCCAGAATTTACTAAGAAAAAGATTGGTCTGGTGAAGCAGTGTATGACTGACGATGTGGACGCGGCAGTTCGTCAGAAAACGCTTGACTATGCTAAAAAATTAAAGCAGCTCGGTTATGACGTTGAAGAAGTGGACCTCAGTATGATGCAGCATTCGCTGGCCATGTATTACATCATTGTGCCGGCAGAGATATCGTCAAACTTGGCGCGTTATGATGGCGTGCGCTATGGTCACCGGGCGGCTGAGGTGAAAACGCTGGCGGAATTGTATGGTCGCAGCCGCAACGAAGGTTTTACGACGGAGAATAAACGGCGAATTATGATTGGTAGTTTTGTGCTGTCGAGCGGTTTCTTTGACGCTTACTATATGCAGGCGCAAAAAGCGCGCACCTTACTCATCAACGAGTTTAAGCAATTATTTGCTGAGTACGACGCACTGTTGATGCCAGTTGCACCAACACCGGCGTTCAAACTTGGTGAAAATACCAATGATCCGATCAAGATGTACCTAGCGGACATCATGACGGTGCCGGCTAGCTTGGCGGGACTGCCAGCGATTTCCGTGCCAGCTGGAACTAGTGACGAAGGTTTGCCAATTGGTGTGCAGTTGATTGGTGACCGCCAGTCAGACAGCAACTTGTTGAAGTTGGCCTCAGAAGTGGAGGCTGCCTGATGGACGGATTATTGATCGCGCTGGTGGTAGCAGCGCTGGTGATCGGTGCTTTGCTGATTATTTTTATCCAATTGACATCGCGCGGACATCAAAAGCTTGACAGGGAAATGTACCGAAAAGTTTGGCGGGCAATTCAACATGGCGCCAAGGCGGGCAGCTCAGATGGCTTGCAGATGGCGATTGTCAAAGCCGACAAGCTGCTCGACAAAGCCATGCGCGACTGCGGCGTGGCGGGTACGACGATGGGCGACAGATTGAAAGCTCGCAAGGGTGACTGGACGGACGAAAATGGGTTGTGGGCGGCGCACAAATTGCGCAATCAAATTGCCCACGAAACCAACGTGAAACTGACCGCGCAAAGTTTTCGGCGAGCCATGACAAGCTTTGAACAAGCACTAAAAGATTTGGGAGCGTTATGATGAGTGTATATGATGAATATGAAATGACCATTGGTATCGAATGCCACGTCCAGCTGGCGACCAAAACCAAGCTGTTTAGCCCGGCTGACAATGATGCACGTAATGCTGAGCCAAACAAAAAAACGCACGAGATTGACTTTGGTCTACCGGGAATGCTGCCGGTGCTCAACAAGCACGCTGTTGAACTGGCGGTGCGTGCGGGTAAAGCGTTGAACGCGCCGATTGCTCGCGTTAGCCGGTTTGATCGCAAGCATTATTTTTATCCTGACCTGCCAAAGGGTTATCAGACCTCGCAGATGTATCAGCCGATCATTTTGGCTGGCTATGTCGATGCGCCGCTGGAGGATGGTTCGCTCAAACGGGTGCGGATTCATCACGCGCACATGGAGGAAGACGCTGGTAAATTGACCCACCACGACGGCTACTCGTTGGTCGACCTCAACCGCGCTGGTACGCCGCTGATCGAAATCGTTTCTGAACCGGATATTCATTCTGCCGAGGAGGCCAAAGCCTACGCTTCGGAGCTGCACAAATTGATGGTCTATGCTGGCGTGACACACGGTGATTTGTATCACGGCAACATGCGGTTTGACGTCAACATCTCGGTGGCTAAAAAGGACGCGACAGAACTCGGCAAGCGTGCGGAAGTGAAGAATCTCAATTCATTCCGCAGTGTCGAGCGAGCCGCTGAATACGAGTTCAAGCGTCAAGTTGACCTGCTGGAAAGTGGTGAGCAAGTGGTGCAGGAGACCCGCGGCTGGAGTGATGACAAGCAAATTACCACTTCGCAGCGCTCGAAAGAAGACGCCCAGGATTATCGCTACATGCCTGACGCCGACATCCCGCCAGTGGTACTGAACGATGAGGAAATTGCACGGATTCAAGCTGAAGTGCCAATGCTACCGAGCGAATATCGTGAAAAATGGAGCGGGCTAGGTTTGGACAAGTCAGTGGTTAATTCGTTATTGTCCAACCCAAATTACGCATCCATCATGCTGGAAGTGCAGGAGAAATCAGGTGATGCGTCTGCTAAGCGAGTGGCACACTGGTTTGCCAGTGCTTTGACAGCTAGTAGCAGTGATTCTGAGAATGACTCCGCGTCAACTAACGGTAGTGCGCCACATGTGTCGGTTGATGATCTGGTGGAGTTGGCGGAGATGACCGAGAAAGCAGAGATTTCCAGCACCAATGCTAAGGAATTGTTTAACGAATTATTGGCGGGCGCCACGCATCCGCGCAAACTTGCCGAAGAAAAGAACCTATTGCAAGTGTCTGACGAGTCGGCTATCGCTGCCATTGTTGACGAAGTGCTCAGCGACCCAGCTTCGGCAGCTTCCATGGCCGACATTCGCTCGGGCAAAGACAAAGCCATTGGTTACCTCGTCGGTCAAGTTATGAAGCGTTCCAAAGGTCAGGCTAACCCAAGCTTGGCGCAAAAATTGATCCGCGAGAGGCTATAGCTGATGATCATCATTACTGGCATCCCTGGATCTGGTAAAACGACGTTAGCGAAACGTCTGGTGCAAGATCTAGGGGTACGCGGTGTCGCGCAAGATGCTGTCAAAGAGTTTTTGGCTGACCATCTGGGCGGGACTTATACTGATCAGCAGAGCAGCGCCTTGGGTCGTGTGACTCGACGGGCGGTTTTGGAATTGGGTGTTGAATTTGAGAAATTGGGTGAGCAAATCATCATTGAGTCTGCCCTGCAAACGTCAGCTGCAGAAGAGATTTTACAGCACAGCCCACATCGACCAATTCTGCAGATTTACGTGACGTGCGGCTTGGCGGAAGTAAAGCGGCGATTTTATGCTCGCAAACAATCTGGTCATCGCCACTCAGTGCACACTGATGATCTATATGATAAATTGACGGAACGCGAAATTCGTGACAAATATTGTCCACTGGTCGCGGATAATATCACAACAGTGATCGTTGATTCGGAGAATTTGGATTATGCGGCACTGCGGGATACGGTGAAAGATTTTTTGATGAATAAGGCGATAACAAAGGAGAACGAGATATGAGAAAACCGACAAAAGCAGTGATTGCAGCGGCAGGATTTGGCACTAGGTTTTTGCCACAAACTAAAGCGATGCCTAAGGAGATGATGCCACTGATTGACAAGCCAATCATCCAATACGTTGTGGAAGAACTGGTTGCTGCCGGTATTCGCGACATCATCATCGTCGGAAGCGCCAACAAGCGTGCCATTGAAGATCATTTTGACGTGCCGAACGAAGATTTGTTAGCGAATTTGCGGGCTGGTGGTGACAAGAAGCGCCCGTTGATTGACCTGGTTCACTCACTGTCGGAAATGGCTAACTTTGTGTACGTTCGCCAAAAAGGTCCATATGGTAACGCGACTCCTTTGGCATGTGCTGCGCATTTGATTGGGCCGGATGAGCCAGTGATTTATACGTTTGCTGACGACTTTATCGACGCGACACCAAGCCGTTTTCAACAGATGATTGCTGCTGCAGGAAAATTGGATGGCGCAGTGTTGTCTTGCAAAAAAATCATTGATGATGCAGAATTTGATCGCTATGGCATTGCGGCTGGTCAACAACTCGATGACGGAACGATTGCTATCACAAACATCGTTGAAAAGCCAGGTAAAGCCAACGCACCGAGTGATTTAGCCAGTGTGAGTAGTTATTTGCTGGCGGCTGATTTCTTCCCGTACTTGGAGCGCGCCCGCCAGGAGTTTAATGGCCACGGTGAGTTTGCCATTCAGCCGATTATGCAGCGCATGATTGATGAAGGGCATAACTTCTATGGCGTGGAAATCACCAACGGCACGTACTATGACACCGGCGATAAACTTGAATATCTCAAAACTATCATTGACTTTGGGCTGCGAGATGAAAAACTTGGTCCGGCACTTCGTCAACATCTGACAGATCGGCTGAAATAGGCTATAATAGCACCATGAATGAGATCGTTATCATTTTGTCAATTGTTTTGGTTACCTTGATGATTATCGTCATCACATTGATGTGTTTGGTGATCAGCCTGAGTCGTCATGTCCAAAAAACCATGCGGCACTCACGAGCTATCCAGCAGAATTACACCGAAGCATCATCAATGCTTTCGGTTGTTTCTTCAGCCTTAGCGCTGGGGGCACTGATGAAAAAGTTTACGCGAAAGGCAAAACGTGGTCAAAAATAATACTTCAGAAAAGTCATTAATAAAAAGGGCTACTAAAAAAGTCATTCGTGACAATGAAAATGGCGCCCGTCAGGCAATTTTAGAAGACTTGTTTTTTGATTTTCACCGTTCTCGTCGTCAAGTTTACGGCATGAACTTTTGGCGTGGTATCTTTTTTGGCTTTGGTTCAGTGCTGGGCGCCACTCTTTCGGTGACTATTTTAGTTTGGGTATTGGGCCATCTAGTTGACGTGTTTCCACCGCTTGCTGACTTCTTCAATACACTGATCAACACCATGCAGAGTCGCCGCTAACGTGCTATACTAAGACTAATGACGACAGAGGGGAAAAATAACGGCGGTATGTCGGCGGTTTTGAAACCGTCTGATTATGTACACCTGCACAATCACACTCACCATTCGCTCCTAGACGGATTAACCAAAATCCCTGACATGGTCGCCCGAGTGAAGGAGCTCGGCATGGAAGCTTGTGCTATCACTGACCACGGCACGATGTCGGGCGTCATTGAGTTTTATAAAGCAGCCAAGAGTGCTGGCATCAAGCCAATCATCGGCATCGAAACCTACGTGGCAGCGCGGAGTCGTCACGACCGCGACCCTGCCAAGGACAAGGCGCGTTATCACTTGACGCTGCTGGCCATGAACCACAAGGGCTATCAAAACCTGATGCAGCTCAGTACCATCGCTAACCTTGAGGGCGTCTACTACAAACCGCGTATTGACCACGAGCTACTTGAGCAATACAACGAAGGTATCATCTGTATGTCCGGCTGTATCGGTGGTGAGCTGGGCGAGAATCTGCGCAATGATGATTATGACAAAGCTAAGGAAATCGCTGGCTGGTACAAGTCGGTCTTTGGTGATCGCTACTACATGGAGCTGCAAGATCATGGCCACCCCGAAGCGCGCAGTCACTGGCCGGAGCAGAAAAAGGTCAATGATTACATCGAGCGGATCAGCAAGGAACTGGATATTCCCTGTGTAGTGACCAGCGACGGCCATTATCTGAATCACGAAGACCAAGAGGCGCATGAGATTTTGCTGTGCGTTGGCACTGGTGCGTATTTGAGCGATGAAAAGCGGATGAGTTTGAAAGATTTTGAGCTGCATTTGACGACACCAGAAGACATTATTTCGCGGTGGCAAAAAACCAACCCACAGGCAATTGCCAACACCAAAGCCATCGCCGACCGCTGTGACGTGGAGATCAAACTGGGCGATATTCTCATCCCGAAATTTCCAACACCAAACGGCGAGTCTGAAAAAGAATATCTGGATCATCTGGTGTATAGCGGCATGGCGGCGCGGTACGCTGGCATGAAGTTGGAGGACGCAAAGAAACTGCCAAACGACGAGCTGCGCGCCATGTTATCTGACGATCAAATTGAGCGGCTGGACATGGAGTTTGGCGTGCTCGATAAGATGGGTTATAACGGCTACTTTCTCATCGTTCAGGATTTTATCAACTGGGGAAAATCTCAAGGGATTATTTTCGGACCAGGGCGTGGCTCAGCAGCTGGCTCCATCATCGCCTATGCGCTGAACATTACTGACCTTGATCCGCTGCATTATGACCTGCTGTTTGAGCGTTTCCTCAACCCTGACCGTATCTCCATGCCTGATATCGACATCGACATTCAAGATACCCGTCGTGGCGAGGTTATCGAATATTGTGCCAAGAAATACGGCTCAGAACGAGTCGCCAATATCTGTACTTTTGGCACCATGGCAGCTCGTGCCTCGGTGCGTGACGTGGCGCGGGTGCTGCAGGTGCCATATGGCGAGTCTGACCGGCTGGCCAAGCTTATCCCACCGCCAGTCCAGGGTCGCCATGTACCGATCAAAAAGTCGCTGGAGGAAGACCCTGACCTTAAAAAAGAATACGAGACTAACCCGACCGCTAAAACGGTCTATGACTTTGCCTCACGGCTAGAAGGGACTATTCGCTCGCACGGTGTACACGCCGCTGGTGTGGTGATTGCGCCGGATGATTTGGTGAAATACGTGCCACTCGAGATGGCGCAAAAGGGTGTGGTGGCAACGCAGTATCCGATGGGCCCGGTCGAAGAGCTCGGGCTACTAAAGATGGACTTTTTGGGCCTGTCTAACTTGTCCATCATTAACAATGCCCTACGTATTATTCGTAAAGTTTATAAAACAGACATCGATCTGTCGCACTTGCCGCTGGATGATGCAGAAACGTATAAACTATTCCAGCACGGCGATACCACCGGCGTCTTCCAGTTGGAATCGGCTGGTATGAAGCGGTACCTGCGCGAGCTCAAACCGAGCGTCTTTGAAGACATCATCGCCATGGTGGCGTTGTATCGCCCGGGACCGATGCAGTTTATCGACTCATTCATCAAACGCAAACATGGCGAGGAGGAAATCACCTACTTGCATCCTGGTATGGAAAACTCGCTGAAGAATACCTACGGCATTTTGGTTTATCAGGAACAATTTATGCAGATTTCCAAAGAATGGTGCGGCTTTACTGGCGGCCAAGCCGACACCTTGCGTAAGGCAGTGGGTAAAAAGAAAATCGACCTGATGAAAAAGGTCAAACCTGAGTTCGTCGAGGGCGCAGTTAAGGTTGGTGGTGCGACCAAGGAAATTGCTGAGCAGTTCTGGGATGCGCTGGAAGAATTTGCTAACTACTGTTTCAATAAGTCGCACGCGGCATGTTACGGCCTGATCGCCTACTGGACGGCGTATCTGAAGGCGCATTATCCTGACGCCTTCATGGCGGCACTGATGACTAGCGACCAGGACGATACCGAACGCCTGGCTATCGAGATGACTGAGTGTAAGCACATGGGCATCGAGGTTCTCAACCCAGATGTCAATGAGTCATTTGTTGAATTCGCGGTGGTGCCTGGCGAAAAGAAGATTCGTTTTGGTATGGCGGCGGTCAAGGGCGTTGGTGTCGGCGCAGTCGAAGAATTGTTGCGCGCCCGTGAGAATGGCAAATTCACCAGCATCGAAGATTTCGCCAAACGCGTGTCGACCAGCAAATTTAACCGTAAAGCTTGGGAGTCGCTCATCAAATGTGGTGCATTTGATAGCTTTGGTGATCGCCACGACTTATTGTTTAACCTAGACACTATCACTGCCTTTGCGCAAAAAGTTCAAAAAGAAGCGGCTAGTGGGCAGACTGATTTGTTTGGCATGTTAGGTGATGACGCGGCTGTAGCTCAGCCGACCATGCAATTAATGCCGTCGCCAAACAAAAACGAAAAGGAATACTTGACGTGGGAACGCGAGCTGATGGGCTTGTATATCTCAGCGCATCCTTTGGACGCCTACGCGACATATTTGCTTGAGCAAACACAGCCGTTGACCCAGCTGGTGCCAGAATACGATGGCCGACTCATGACAATTGGTGGCATCATCACGAACGTTCGCACTATCATCACCAAATCTGGCAGTAAAATGGCCTTTGTGGGGTTAGAGGACAAATTTGGCGAAGGTGAAGTGATCGTTTTCCCGAATTTGTATGAGCAAGTCGGCGCCAAACTCGTCCAGGACGCTGTCATTCGGGTGACTGGTAAAAACTCAGCTCGTGATCGGGACGGTAATTTGGGCTCAGAAAGCAAAATGATTGCTGATGAAATTGAGATCATCACCGACAGTGATATTACCGGCTATGAATCAACGGGTCGTAAAATGGATGCACCAAAAGTAAGCGCCCAGTACAAAAAGGAAAAACGTGCGAATTTCCGTGCTCAAAAAACCAAGACCGTCGCTCCAGCTACCGCCAAATCGTCACATGCATCCAAGTCAGTTCCTCAGCCAGCAGCTCCCGAGACGCCACCTGCGCGCCTGTTTCTGCAAGTAAAAGATCCGAGTGATCACGACAAACTGATCTCCCTCAAAAAGATCTGCTCAGCATCACCAGGGATCACCGATGTTGTGTTGGTGCTTGGCGAGAATGACCACAAGTCTGCCATTCGCTTGCCGTTCAAAGTCGATCCAGCAGCTCAGCTAATTGAAGAACTGAAGGCGTTGTTGGGCGAAGAATGTATCAAATTGACATAATCATCAGCGGCATATCATCTGGTATAGTGCCATGCCGCAGGCAACGCTGACATTGAATGATTCTTTAGTGCCAAACATTGGGATTTCTACTGTCGCGGCACAGCGCGCTAAATGTTCGGCCAATATGCCATCGACTTCTTCGCCCAGCAGCAACGCGAACGCTTTTGGTGGAATAAAATCTGGTAGTGAAGTACTATCTGGCGCTTGCTCCAGTGCGATGACTGGTAGGTTGCCGGTGCGCTCATTTTCCTCCAGCCACTCCTCCAGAGTTTCATAGCGTCTAAAGGGAACCATTTGCTCAGCGCCTAGTGCTGTTTTGTGAATTTGCTTGGTTATTTTCTCAACCAGGTGCGGTAGTCGCGAGTCTGGTTGATTGATGATCGCCAAATCTGGAAATGGAGTATAGCCGCTGATGACGATGTGCTTTACTCCCAGGCCTTCTGCTGTGCGAAAGATAGCGCCGACATTGTGGGTCGAACGGATATTGTGCAAAATAAGTGTAATTTCTGGTCGCATGAACTTATTATATCATTCGCTAAATCATAAGCACTTTGCTATAATGTTGGTGATGGATGAAGATTCTATTCAAATACGTCGTCGCCAGCAAGACGAAGATGCTACCAGGAAACGAGCGTCAATTTTAGGCTTGCAATATTTAGACACTCGCAGTTTTGAGGCTGATTTGCCGCTGGAACGAGACATTTTGACAATTGAGGAGATGTATAAAGGACGCATCATTCCTCTGGCACACAACGACACTGATTTGTCGTACCGCTTTGGTGTAACTTCGCAGACGCCTCAGTCGTTGATTGCTAAAATGACAAAGGATTATCGCGAAGTTGGTAAAGTCGCACACTTTTTCTTGATATCAGGCGCGGCTTTTCGTTCATTTATGTTGCGGTTCGACCCGCCAAAGAGTATCGTCTATGATGATATCGAAATTGCCAAAGAGGGCGACAGCGAAACACTGCAACAGGTGAGTCAAACACTGGCAACGGTCAGTTCAAATGACGTCTTTAACTACATCGTTGATCAAGCTGACAGGCTAGGCGCATCCGACATTCACATTGAAAATCAGCGTGAGTCAATTCGTATCCGTATGCGTGTTGATGGCGCACTGCACCCAGTGGCTGAGCTCAGTCGTGACCGCTACCGTGTTATCATGGCGACCCTGGCGTCTCGCGCAAATATTTCTACTGCAGCGACCGAACCGCAGTCTGGGCACATGCAACAGGAGATTTATCGTGACGGCGCTTCACATCTCTTGAACTTGCGTGTTGAAGCAGTGCCAACAGTGTATGGCCAAGATGTGGTGATGCGTTTATTCAACTTTGATACCGCCATGTTGAATTTGGATTTGTTGAGCATCACTCCGGCTGAACGTGCGCAAATTGATGAAGTTATCTCGCACCCACGCGGCATGGTTTTGATGGTTGGTCCGACAGGGTCTGGTAAGTCAACCACGCTTTACAGCATTTTGAACGCATTGAATACCACTGATCGTAAAATCATCACCCTGGAAGATCCAGTGGAAAACACCATTCCTGGCGTGACACAAATTCCCATTGACACCACGGTTGGGCAGGAATTTGCCGACGGTCTTCGCAGTGTGCTGCGTATGGACCCGGACGTCGTGATGGTGGGTGAGATTCGTGACAATGAGACGGCGCGTACTGCCATTCAGGCGTCAATTACCGGACACTTGGTCTTGAGTTCATTCCACGCCAATTCAACAGCGGCGGCGTTTAGTCGTATGATTGACATGATTGGGCAAAACCCCATCTTTAGTTCGGCGGTGCGTTTGTTGATTGCTCAGCGATTGGTCAGGCGGCTGCATGACGACAGCAAAGAGGAATACGAGCCAGACGAAGCTACCCGCCGTTGGGTAAAGGAGACGCTGAAAGGAATTCCTGACACGGTTGATTGCCCAGATTTGGACACATTTAAGCTGTGGCGACCAGTGTCAACGCCAGAAGCACCGTTTGGTTACAAGGGGCGCATCCCAGTGATGGAGCAGTTGATTGTGACAGAAGAAATTCAGAAGTTTTTGCGTGGAGACATTGTTGATATCCACGCCGAAGCTATTGAAGAAGTTGCCAAAAAGCAGGGGACTATTACGCTACTGCAGGCTGGGGTGCTGGCAGCGCTACGCGGCGAAACCACCATAGAAGAAGTGAACCGCGTCATCTAGGCGCGGCTCGTAAGATTTGGATTTGTATGAGTTAGCGGAGAACTTGCTACCGTATCACTGCGGCGACAGTCGATACTACTCGCTCATCAAATGGCGAAGGGATGACTTCGTTAGCGGTTGGGTTTTCAACCAGCCCAGCCAAAGCTTCAGCGGCAGCCAGTTTGTGCTGGTCGGTAATCTTTTTCACACCGTGATCCAAGGCGCCACGGAAGATGCCTGGAAAGGCCAGGGAATTATTCACTTGGTTTGGAAAATCACTACGGCCGGTGGCTACCACCGCTGCGCCAGCCTCCCGAGCGATATCTGGCATGATTTCTGGCACTGGGTTTGCTAGGGCAAAGATGATCGGATCCTTGGCCATTTTCTGCACCAACTCCGGTGTGAGTAGTCCAGCGCGTGACACGCCGATGAACACGTCAGCGTCAGTGATGGCGTCATCAATTGAGCCAGATTGTGAAGCATCGACGTATTCTAGTAGCGCAGTTTTTTCCGCATTCAGATCAGTGCGAGATGCGTCAACGATGCCGCGGCTGTCTACTGCCACGATGTTCCGTGCGCCGTATAGGTGCAACAGTTTGATGATGGCCGTACCAGCTGCACCAGCACCAATAACCACAAATTTACAGTCTGCCAGGCTTCGACCAGTTAGTTTCGCAGCATTGATCAGACCCGCCAACACCACGACCGCCGTGCCATGCTGGTCGTCGTGGAACACGGGGATGTCTAGTTCGGCCTTGAGGCGCTCTTCAATCTCAAAACACTTTGGCGCAGCGATGTCCTCCAGGTTAATCGCTCCAAAGCTTGGCGCAATTGCCTTGATCGTGGCGATAATTTCTTCCGTGTCGTGAACATCCAACACAACTGGCACAGCGTCAACATTGGCAAAATGCTTGAACAGCAGCGCCTTGCCTTCCATCACCGGCATGGCGGCTTTTGGTCCCAAATCACCGAGGCCCAAGATGGCTGAGCCATCGGAAATGACGCCGACCAGATTGTTTGTCCAGGTATACTTCGGTAGGTTCGCTGGGTTTTCGGCGATCGCTTGACTGACTGCGCCAACGCCCGGGCTGTAATACGAACTCAATTTGTCACGGTCCAGTTCCTCTTGGTCGCGCAAGCTGGTAGCAATTTTACCTTTATATTTTTCGTGTAATTCAAGTGCTAATTTGTTGTAATCCATATCACTATTGTACTCCATATGGCAGGTTTTCTCCATCAGCTCGATAGATCATGTAATTCGTACGTCCATATAACCGTCAGGCTCCTTGTATAGTTTCATATTCTATGCTAAAATACACTGAAGTTGTACAGAGTTAAATTATTCAAGCTTTGTTAGGTGTGGAGCCGCAGGAGTACAACTGCGTGGCCAGCCGTGGCGGGTTTGGAAGATAGGAAATATCATGAGTTTTGAGTTAATCAACAAAGTCAATCAAGCACAGAAAAAGCAAGCAGTTGTTGACGCCCGCAGCGGTGACACCGTTCGCGTCTACCAGAAGATTAAAGAAGGTAACAAAGAGCGTATCCAGATGTTTGAGGGTGTGGTCATCCGCACCGACAACAAAGGTTCGCACACCTCGCGCATCACCGTTCGTAAGATCGCGTCAGGTGTTGGTGTGGAAAAATCATTCTTGCTGCACAGCCCACTGATTGAAAAGGTGGAAATCGTCCGCCGTGCCAAGGTTCGCCGCAAGTTCCTTAGTTTCCTACGTAAGCGTTCTGGTAAATCAGCTCGCCTGACTGCCAAAAACTTTGACCGCGTGGCTGTCAATAACGTGCATGACGCCAAGGCTGAAGCGGAAGCTGAACGCTTGAAAGAGGAGGCCGCACAAGCTGCCGCTGCCAAGCAAGCTGAAAAAGACGCTGCTCAGGCAGAACTTGACGCCAAGGCTGCTGAAGTAGAAGCACGCCACAAAGAAGCGTAATTAGTCTTGAGACACATAGACCGCCCTCTCTGGGGGCGGTTTTCTCATGGTATAATGCCAATATGTCGATCTTTCACTATATTTCCTTTTTCGTTCCTTTGACGCTGGCATTTGCGGTGCCGTACATACTACGCCGCCAGGGTTTCACTGACGAAGCAAAATACCGCTGGCTGCTATATGTTGCCTGTGTGTTGTTTTTCATCTCGTGGTATTTGCCGTCGCCGCTGATCGAAGGGCGAGACACTAGCTTTACGACGCATTTCGTGGGCGGCGGATTGTTTACGGGGCTGTTGTGGGTGTACCTGGTATTGGCGACACGCTGGCGGTCGCACTGGTTGGTGATGGCGTTTTCGGTGTTTGCACTGGTGTCGGCGCTGGGCTGCATTAATGAACTGGCGGAACTATACATGGTGAAGACAGGGCTGGCGCGCATCACGCTGGACGATACCAATTGGGATATTTTGGCAAATACGCTGGGTGCGGCGACGGTGTGGCTGGGCTGGATGGGCTGGCGGTTTGTAAAAGAAAATAGCCCGCCGAGAGGCTCAAGCCGAGGTCTGTAACCTCGAGGCGAGCTATTCTCTAGGCGGGCGCTAGCCCTTACTTTATTTTTCGGGTTCCTCCTCCCCGTTCTCAATGAACATGACAATATCTCTATGCAGAGATAGGTGCAGTACCATCCCTTCTAGGAATTTTATGTACCGATCTCGTGATCGGATTTTTTTCTCCTGCCACCAAAACATAATACCGATCGGCAGGAGATAGGAGAAAACAATTCCAACGGTAGTAACAATACTCATGACTTTCTCCTTTCAGGAAAAACTCAGAAGACCAAAAGGGCGCTTTTCGCCCTTTGACGACAGTCTTCTGATCAAAAAGTCAATTTTAATATCGCATATAAAATACAATAAGTCAATATCCTACCAACTAGAGAAGTTAATGCTCCGCGCAGGACGTAGCCGTTTGTTATAATGATGGGTATGATTCTCGGTATTGACGAAGTTGGGCGTGGGCCATGGGCGGGGCCATTGGTGGTGGGCGCGGTGATTTTGGGCGGTGCTGATATCGAGGGGCTCAACGACAGTAAAAAATTGACCAAAAAACGCCGCGAGGCTTTGGACGAGGTAATTCGTGAGCAGGCGGCTGCGTGGGCGCTAGGCTGGGTGAGCGCTGGAGAATTGGACGACGTTGGTATGAGCCAGGCCTTGCGTCTGGCGACACGGCGGGCGGTCAAGCAAATTCAGTCGCAGTGCAAGGAGAAAAATTTGGCATTTGATGAAATTATCATTGACGGGACGGTCAATTTTCTGGCGGATACGGCGCTGGAGCGATACGTGACGGTGATGGCGAAAGCTGACGGTTTGATCCCCAGTGTGTCGGCAGCATCGATTATCGCCAAAGTAGCGCGCGATCAGTACATGACCGAGCAAGACGTGGTCTATCCAGGGTACGGCTTCGTGTCAAATGCTGGCTATGGCGTGGCCAAGCATCGTGCGGCAATTGAGCGGTTGGGTGTGACGCCACTACATCGGTTGAGTTTTGCGCCACTGCAAAAATACGCCGGCACTGAGGGGAATTTGCAACCATCGTCTAGTAGTCAAATTAAACATCAGCAGGGAAACACGACGCGTCAAATTGGCGATATGGGAGAGCAGGCAGCCGCGGACTGGCTAGTGGCGAATGGCCATGAGATCATTGCCCGCAACTGGCGGACGCGGTACTGCGAGATTGATATTGTCAGCATGAAAGACGATGTGCTGTGGTTTACCGAGGTGAAATACCGCAAAAATGACGACTTTGGTGGTGGACTGGCGGCAATTACCGCCAAAAAACAGCAGCAAATGCGCTTCGCGGCTGAATTATTCATGGCAAAGCATCCGCAATATGAAGGATGCGACATGCGATTATTGGCGGTGGCTGTCGAGGGTAATCCGCCGACAGTGCGAGAGCAGGTGGTGTTGGAGTAAAATAAAACCAAAGAAAATAGCCCGCCGAACGAGCTCAAGCTGAATTCTATTGTTCAGCGAGCTATTTCCCGGCGGGCGGTCAGCCCTCTTGCTCGTCCTCTTCGGCAGTACGCCGGTAGAGGACGAGCTTATCTTGATCAGGGAGGTCTATTGTGTAGACCTCCCCTTGTCTCAGAACGACACTAGGAGTCGCTTCAGCTACGCTAATCAGCGCCTCAGCGAGGCGCTGATTGTCTTTTATCAATTCTTTAACATGGCAGTACGTCACCGCGTCAAAGAGACGCCTCTTAACCTGGTCCTTGTAAAGGATCCAGACCAGGGTGGCCGCGTATGACACCAGGGGGAGTAAAGCTAGAGCAAGGTGTCCTGCTCTAGCAGTGAGGTATGCCACCACAGTGGCGGCGATGAGGAAGAGATATCCGACAAAAAGACGCTTCATGAC
>CAUTLS010000013.1:0-19316 GCA_963539345.1 uncultured Candidatus Saccharibacteria bacterium | reverse complement strand
GTCATGGATGGCCTAGAATACTACCAGAAGCGCCTGAGAGCCCCGTGGAATGTCGAATGGGTGTTGTTGGCCAATTCTTCACTAGAAGGCTCCAGAGCGCGTCAGGAAGAGTCTGAGCGGATACTCAAGCAGATCAAACTAGATTATTTTGTCATTTTGCTGGATGAACGAGGCAATAACCTGTCGTCTCCTGAACTGTCGGCTCTCCTAGAAGAGCAGTTCACCCACAGTCAGTCTGTGGTCATCATCATTGGCGGGGCGTTTGGTGTTTCTTCAGAACTACGCGAGCGGGCTGATATCGTTTGGTCGCTGTCAAAACTGGTATTTCCGCATCAACTTGTCCGTCTAGTCCTGACAGAGCAACTCTACCGTGCCCAAGAAATCGCCAAAGGTAGCGGATATCACCACGTCTAATCAGCTGTGGTTTCCTATGAAGTCTGCCGCGTCAGGACTATGACCGTTACAGAGGTAGCGCCCGCTTGCCGCAAACAGTGAGCAGCCTCCCGCACCGTAGCACCAGTAGTGAAAATGTCATCCACCAGATAGTACTGCTTGGCTGGATTGACATCACCCACTACCCGGAAAAACTCTTTTGCCTGCAATTTCCGCTGTTTGGCTGATGTAGCAAAATGTTGCGTCACATTATTGCGCCGCTGAAGCACTTGCTCAACGGGGATTCTCCTGGCGCGCCCCAACTGGCGACAAATCAGCTTCATATGGTCGTATCCTCTGATGCGCGTGTTTCGTGGTGTGGTTGGAATAGGAACTAGTACGCTATTAGCTGGCAGCTGTGGCAGTAATGTGTCAGTGATATCCACCAAATCGTTGATGACAGCTCGTTTGCACTCAAACTTGAGCGCGTCAATTGCCCGCAATACCGCACCTTTCCTACGTAACAAACAATAAATACGTCGAACAGGGAAGTGATGTCTACCACAATAATTACCATATTTAGGCCGCCGATCGCACAATACACATGTGGTATAGTTCATCTGTATGATGTGTTTTTTACATTTTTGGCAAATAGTTTGACCAGTTTTTCCACACCCATAACAGTAGTGAGGAGCGATGACTGACAATACTCTATCAAACATTGTATTTTTTACGTTTTTTACCTTTCACTGTTGATTATAACGCACATAACCGTTATACTAATAGGGAACATTGTCAATTGAGCCAAATAGAGTGGAGGAACAACTATGGCCCGGAAACAGGACGATAATTTATTTACAGATGACGATTTAACTGCTGCATTTTTGGATGAAGCTGATTTGTCGACTCCAGCACCAGCACCAGCACCAACCATGACTGCTGCTGAGGATAACTGGGAAGAGGACGCTGATGACCTGATGGGTCAGTTAGCGGTTGACGTTTTTGAGACCGAGGGAGAATTGGTCATCAAAGCGCGCACCGCTGGCGTTGATCGCAACGACTTGGATGTCAGTATCTCTGATGGTATCTTGACCATCTCCGGTACCTTGTCTAGTGGTGATGAGACCGAGGTTAACAACTGGCACATTCAAGAATGTTACTGGGGCGAATTTCGGCGAACCCTAGCTCTTCCAGTCGCAGTCAAGGAAGAGGGCGTAAAAGCAGAGCTAAAAGACGGCGTATTGACAATCACTTTTGAAAAAGTAAAACAAGAAAAAGCTAAGAAGATTCAAGTTCTGTAATCAATCACTGATCTCTACTAAAAACACCAGTCGCAATGACTGGTGTTTTTGAAGTTATAGCTAGTTGTCCTAGTTACCAGTAACCTTGTTGACCACAAAGTTAACGATAGCGTAGGCAAAGATAGCAATCAACAGACCAATCAAGGAGTACATAATGGTGTTCTTGGCAGACGTCACCTTAGCACTGTCACCGTTTGATGTGGTGTATTTGAAACCACCAAGGATCAACATAAACACAGAGACAATCGCAATCGCCATCAATGCAAAGTTAATTGACTTTGAGATGATGTCGTCAACGTTAGCACTAGCACCAGTATTGGCGCTTTGAACCTTGTTTAAACCTTCTCGAACCTGTGCAAACGCATTGTCACCAGAAGCCAAAAATACTACACCCATAACCAACATAGGAAGGGCAAACGCGCCAGCTATTTTAATAATGGTTTTTTTCATGAATTTCGTTTCCTTTCCTTGGAAAATTGATTGTTATTTTACTTCATTATACCATATTTTACGGTCTGTCTATACTGTGTCGGCTCTATTTACCAATGATGCGAAGAAATACATAATCAACGATAGCATACGCAAGGGCAGAGATGATCACACCGATGATGGCGTACATGATGGTGTTCTTAGCAGAGCTTAGCTTAGCACTGTCGCCGTTTGATGTAGTGTATTTCAACCCACCAATGATAACCATCACAACTGATACGATACCAGAGATAATCAGCAGATATCTGATGACTGTTTTGATGACAGGGTCAACTGATTCACTACTGTTAGCACAAACAATATTGTTTGGATCAGTACTACACGCGTCATAAATTCCGACTGCCGAAGCAGCTTGTGACAATAAAAATCCACCGACCATGACGAAGACTAGAGCAGCGGTAATAATTACGTTTTTTTTCATTAGTTAAACCTCCCTGCGACATAATTTGTAACAACAAAAGCACACCATACTACAATCAAGCCGACCACCGAATAGATGATACCGTTTTTAGCCTTGGAGACCTTACCCGGGTCACCAGCGGATACACTGTACATAATGCCATAGATGATGATGGAAATGATAGCTACAACCGCTGAGATAGCAAACACCAGGTTCGCTATACTTTGTAATGCCACCTTATCATCTTTACGATCAGGAATCCCTACGTCACTTGGGGAACCTAGTTGGCTAACAATTTGAACGATAAACTTTTCCATAGTTACAATAATGCTCCTGATACCCAGTTTACTACACCTACTGAGGCGATAGCTATAACTAAGCCAATAATGGCATTGAAGACTGTTTTTCGTCCACGAACCGCTCGATCTGGTGATCCTGAGCTGGTGATGAACAGAAAACCACCGTATATGATGTATCCTGCTGCAATATAGCCAGTGATTTGAAATAAATCTTCGATGAGGTTCAAGGCAATGCGCCAGATGTATGGGCCAAAACCACCAACGGCACTTGGGCTCTGTAGTTCACATGAATCACCCGACATCAAGTTATAGTACCACGGTTTTAGTGTCATAATACGACCACGTTCATCACAAGCACCAGCTAGGGCGGGCTGCGTATTGACAAATGCCATACCAAAACTACCCATAAACACCAAGGTAACTGCTATAATTGCTCGCTTGATCATGAGAATACTCCTCCTGGAATTAAGAATTGAGTCAGTGTGACAAAGAAGGCGTATAACAGTAACCCTATCACAACATTGATCCAGATCTCGCGAGCTTTTTTGATGTTTTCTGGCTTATCTCCGGATGATGAAAACAATATTCCACCATAGACTACCGCACCAACAGCCGTGACACCTACACCCATGGTTAAAATTTTTACTGCCTGTTTAACAATGTCAAAGATAGCCTCTTTACCGCTCTTACCGCCACATTCTATAGTTGAGGTAGGAACACCAGCACATTTACTTGAGTCTGCTTCCTCGGCAAACACTGGGGTCGATATAGCAAAACCGACTAGTAAAACTACGGCAATGATGGTTTTTGTAAAGAAATTTCTGTTTACCATTGAATTGTTCTACCAATATTAGGTTGATATGTGACTAATTGTAAGATATTGTCACGCAAAATGCAAACAACATTTCACCCAGTAGCTCTTGAATATTAGGGCAGTCTTTGGTATTATCGAGCTAGTTGACATGCGCTCGTAGTGAAGTTGGTCCATCACGCCTCCCTGTCACGGAGGAGATCGCCGGTTCGAATCCGGTCGGGCGCGCCACAGACACCCAGTTGACGGGGTGTTTTTATTTTGCTGGTTTTCATACTTGTATTTTCGTATACTTTGTGTTATAATCACGGCATATCGATTGTAGATATGATACATGTAACTAACCTGGTAGTAAACCAGAGAAAGAATCCCAAGCGTTATGAACGAGCGTAACCCAAGCGATTCAAAAGACACATTAAACCGCCGAAGGTTCATGGAGCTTTTTGCGGTCGGCGCTGGAACAATGGCTGTAGCAGCCTGTGGCGGTGAGAAAAAAACTACACCAGAACAAACATCAGGACAACTGCCTGAACATGCAGAAAATAGTCCTTCACCAGAAGTGTCTCCAACCCCTGAAGGGATGCGTACACTGGACCTAGATCCTTCAACAGAGGTAGAGCTTTGCGAATCGTATGTAGACACAAGATTCCCTGAGGAAGAGGTTAAGAAATTAGCCATTCCCGTTAGTGCTTTCGAAAGTCCCGACGAATTAATGCAACACCTGAGCACTATAATTGAAACAACAGTCAACGTAGTTGCTGATAAAAAGGATCAGGAAAACCCACCGTCATCCGAGTATAGCAGGGTGTATGACGAAAAGAGGTTCCGCTACTTAGCAGAGGAAAAGCTTCCTATGGGCAGCACGCCTCCTACTTTCGGATCAACACTAACCCCATATATCCTCGATCGCATAAAAGGAGTTTTTGAAACTCCAGGCAATGACGCACGTGGAAAGTCACAACCAATTAAGTACGGGGCTGGTTTCAAGAGTCTCTTGACAAATCTTATAGATGCACAAGAAGCATTACGGATCGATCACAGCACTCGCCTTGAAAATGATGAGAATGGTTTTCACAGGACGGCCTATACGAACCCAATAGACCCAGAGATGATATTGGGGCCTGTCACTATTGCAGGAATGGAACATGGTGAGCCAAAATACAATGGTGATACCATTTCTATGACTTTCTCATTCCGACCAGATAATGGCGCCCAGCATTCTGAGAAAATTACTGACTTCCTTGCTAATAATAGTGTTGGTACGATGCCTGTGGAATGGGTACTAACGGCCGGAGTTGGCGGTATGCAAGGTAACGTTACATTTAAGAAAACCGGCCCTGGTGCTGTTGTTATTAGCGAGCTAGAGTTTAGTCGTAAAGAAAATGTTCCGTATTCAAAATTGCGTGAAGAAGGTAAAGCGTAAGCCGACTTTCTAAGCATTTGCGCTTTTGAGACATATACACTACAATTTGTAGTGTATATGTTTTTTTCTGAAAGGGCATCAAAACATGAGTAAAAAGCGAGGGTTGATAGTACTCTCCACACTAGTAGTGGCACTTATATCAGCGGTGTTACTTGCTCCGCAGGCAGAAGCTGCGAAAAGTTTGAAGTTAAAGCAAAAAGTTGAATCAACACTACTTTACGCTAATTTAATGAAGCGTGGCACCAACGATTGGACATGTATGACCGATTTCGAGGGGATGCGGTATAGAAACACAACAAGCACCGACTCTAACTGGGCGCCATCTAACGGTGATAATGAGGAGCGTGCAAATACCTTTGTGGGAAAAAATACTAAAGGCGGTATTAAATCCTACTCAGGCGTCGACCCCATCACAAAACAAATCGGTGGAGATCTCAGCTGTGCTAGCCTCCTAAAAGCGGGGATTGATATTTGGGAGGGCTCTTCTAAATATGCTGACTTCTACCGGCATATGGGTGGTAAATTTTTTATTGATCAAACCAAAGCTGGCTGGGTATTTCGAAATTGGGAAAGATGTAAAAAGTATGAATGGAATTCCTGGGGTCGTTTTACACAAAATGTTAACGACTTACGGAGTGTATCAAAACCAAATTATTTTACTTCATACACTGTTTACTATTCTAGTAGTAATTTAGCTCCTGACGAAAATCCTCCGGGTGGTTGTGCACCAAAAAAGGGTGGCGCAGCCATTAAAGAACGTTTCAAAGACGGTATCAAAAATGCCACCGGCAGCCTACCTTCTATAGCTTCAGGCAGCGCCGAACAATGGTATATGTATTCAAAAACATTTACTAGTTCTGCTAGCGGTTGTTCTGCTAGCGGTGATAAATCTCTCAAGGAAATCCCTAAAGAAAATCCAGATAGCTCGGGGTATTATTACTACAAAATTCCATTTACCAGTACAGGTGGCAAAACCGCCGACATGATTTATAAGACTTCCAAGGGTAATGAAAAAGTCTGGTTGGCAGCAACCGACGACACTGAGGGAGGATTAGTCGAAGTAAGCTGTAGCGATATCGGTTCTTGGCTCCAAAACAACAGGGGTGCTTTTGATAAGTTTGCCAAATACGCGTCTGAACATAAAGAAGAACAAAAAGAACTTTCTGTAGGGGATACTCCGGAACAAAGTGCTGACGCAACAGCACAGTCGACTGAGGGGGCAGGAGAAGAAAAAGAGGAAAAAACGTGTACCAGTGAACTAACGGGAATAGGATGGTTTATCTGCCCAGTTATTGACAAATTGGCTGAATTTGCCGACTCAGTCTGGGGAATGCTGGAGGGATATTTAGTAACAAGTCCATTACAGGCAACAGGAAATACATATGATGCCTGGAAAACTATGCGAGACCTTGCTAATGTCCTGTTAGCACTGGTATTCATACTAATCATCATCTCACAAGTATCGAATGTCGGTATCTCTAACTACGGTATCAAGAAAATGCTACCTCGTTTCATCATCGCTGCGGTTGCAGTGAATATATCCTACTTTGTCATCCAAGTCATCGTTGATACCGCAAACATCCTTGGTAGTACTCTGCTAGGAATCATTACAGCTCCGATACAAAATATGAGTTACAAAGATGTTGGTTGGGGTGCCTTATTGACGGCAATTTTAGCAGGTGGTGCTACAGCACTTGGCTCGACAATAGTCGGCGGGGCAATTGCTATCTCGGTCTTTGGAATTGGAACCATGTTTATGTTTGTACTCATGGCCATCGTTCCAGGTGTGATCGGTATCGTCTCAGGCTTATTAGCGTTAGTATTTCGATCAGCGGTGATACCGGTCCTAGCCATCTTGGCTCCACTGGCGTTTGCGGCCTGGATTTTGCCAAATACTCAAAGCGTCTTTGACAAATGGAAGAAGGTCTTCACGGGTATGGTATTCCTCTATCCTTTGGCAGCAGTGTATTATGGTGGATTAAAATTATTAGCTTTTAGCGCCCTCATTGATGAGAATGGTGGAGTGGTAAAACAACTGATGGCCTTGGCACTCTTGTTTACTGGTACTTTTGTCATCCTCGGTATGGCACTGAAGTCTAATGCCATTATCGGTAGCCTGATGGGGCGAGCTAGTGGATTACTAAACAAAGCCTCAGCACCAGCGCTTAATGCGGGAAATAAGTTTGCCAAGCGTCGAGCAAATATGAAGCGTAGTGAATTTATGGCTAGAGATTTTAGCGATAGTCCAATTAGAAGACGACTACAGGGAGGTTTACGAGGATTAAAGCGACGATCACTCGACAGGGAAACCCGAGCAGCCCTAGCAGAACAGAGCGAACAGCAGCGCTACCGAGCAGGGCTGGCTGAAGCTTCTGGCGGAGATTTGGAGAAGCGCTTAGGATTTGCTGCTGCCACTACCGGTGGTCAGGAATATATTCATAAACTATCTCAAGAAGCTGCAGCCAAAAAATTGCGGTTTGAATATAATAGTAACGCAGTTGATGCTTTACGATCAGATGACAAATACGTTCAGGCGGCGGCGGCGGAAAAACTGTCTCAACAAGGTGCTTGGGGAACAGGACAATTGCGTAAATATCTGGAAGAGGGTGGTAAAATTACCAGTATCGAGATGGGAGATGCTCTCACTAATGTCAAGAAATACGATGCTGGAGTGGCCGCTGCCGGAGTGGCCGGTTTTGATGCAATAGGTAAAGGACAGCAGGCTTATGGTGTTAGTCGAGACGAGCTAGCTCAAATGACAAGTAAAGCATTTGAGAACCTTTCTGTAGATAACTTATCTACTCAGAGCGCAGAGGCACTTGTCAATGCTTACGATAAGGGAGGTCTGGCGAACAGTAGGGCTGCCGAAGTGTCCGACAGTTCACGATACATGGGTCAAGCAAATGGTAAGACCGCACCAGTATTTGAAGCCTTGGGTCAAAAAGGAGAAAAAGGTCAAACTAATCTTAAGGCAGCAATTGACGCAATAAAGTCCAATATGGCTAGTTCGCCATCCGTACCACCATTGCAGCAAAATCAAGCTCCGCAAGGCGTGGCACAGCCAACACCTTCTCAGGCACCAAGCATGGCCCCTGATCGTCAATACGCCATCAAAGAACAGGCGCGGGGAGCAGAAGCTTCAAAGCCAGATTCATTGTCCTCATCTTCAGGTGGTCAAACACAGGCTCCAGCTCCACAAGTTAACGTTACTGTGCAGGTAGACAGATCTTCTGATCCGACGAGTGCTACCAGTATTCCACCGAGCTATATTGACCAAGGTGGTACTAGTGGCGGAGGACAGTCACAACACCGACGTAACCGACCACCTACCGCGTTTGGCCGATAGATTCATATAGTTGACTTTTACGCTAAAAAATGCTACCATTTACAGTAATGGAGTGGTTGAAAATGCGAGTGCGTCCGCAAATACGTCGGTCGCAGTGGTTTGCCATACTGACTATTGGTATTTTTGCCGGGTTTTTTAGTGGTATACTCATCAACTCTACTTCGGTCTATGCCGCTGAGGCCCAGTGGAAAAGCAATTCCCTGGTCGTTGACGGCAAGACACTCAAACCAGTCAACGACACAGCTCGTAAAAAACTGCTTGGTCGCGACAGTAAGGACTGGGTCTATGAGGCGGTTGAAGGTAATCAGTCAACCGTGGTGTTTTTCGCTGGAAATAGCAATCCACGAACTGCTACTACCGCGAAATACGTTAAATACACCCTAAACGGCAGCACACCAACACCGGCAGGCGAACCAGAAGACATCGAAGTTAAACAAGACAGTAACCCTAGTGAGTCAGAATGTGATGTGAGGGGAGGAACGGGTTGGTTTATTTGCCCAATCTCTAATGGGATCGCCTCAGGAATTGATGAGGTGTATACGTGGATCTCCGACCTGATGACTACACCAGCGATAGACAGCTCCAACAATAGCTCTGGGGTAAAGGTGGCTTGGGACATCATGCGAAATATTGCCAATGCAGCATTTATCGTCGCCTTTTTGATCGTTATTTATTCACAGCTAACCTCAGTCGGCATCAGTAACTACGGTATCAAAAAACTAGTTCCACGAGTGGTTATCGCCGCAATCTTAGTTAACCTGTCTTTCATTATTTGTGCCTTGATGATTGATTTGTCAAACATCTTCGGTGTTGCCTTACAAGATATGTTCAACGAAATCCGTTCTCAAGTGTCGGCAAACGGCGCGTTTAATGGTGCTCCTTTGCCAACTTGGAGCGACTTGGTAGCCATGGTCCTGTCTGGTGGCGCAGCAACAGCGGGGGTATATGGCGCACTAGCGGTAACTGGTGGATCATTAGCTTCAGCCGCCTACTGGCTACTACCCATCATTGCCAGTATCTTACTAACTTTGACAGTCGTCTTTATCATCCTGGCGGCACGACAGGCATTACTGATCATTCTGACGGTCATATCACCGCTGGCTTTCGTGTGCTATCTGTTACCAGGCACCGAGAAATTCTTTGAAAAATGGCGAAACTTAATGTTCACCTTGGTGATATTCTTCCCAGCATTTTCAGTGGTCTTTGGCGGAGCACAGCTGGCAGGAATGATCATTTTACAAAACGCCAACTCATGGATTATGGTAATTTTAGGGCTGGCAGTGCAAGTTTCAGCCCTAGCTATCGCACCTCTGGTGTTCAAGTTGAGTGGCGGTGTACTGGGTCGAGTGGCTGGTATCGTCAATAACAAGAACCGCGGCGTTATTGACCGCACCAAAAACTGGTCACGTGACCGTAGCCAATTGGCAGCACACAAGAATTCATTAGGTAAATCAGATGATGAATTGAAGAAAATCAGTGGCCTCCGTAAAATGGGGCGCTGGGCTAATTACCGCTCACGTAAGTTCAAAACCCGTTCAGAAGCCTACCAAAAGCGTGCTGATGCAGCATACAAACTTTCCCGCGCCAATCAAATTGCTGACATTGAGTCGCGAGCTGCCGCTGACCAATTGTCACTAGCTGATGTTACGACTGCAAACGCTTATGAGGAGATGAAAGTTGAGGGTACACCGACACCAGCCAATCTGAAAAAGAGAGCTGCCCGCCGTTATGAAACACTACAGGAAGAAACTCAACGAGAAGCACGCAGTATTGCGATTCAAGGGCTGCGAAAAAACAGTATTCAGCGTGTTGATGATTACATCTTAGCAAACGATCTAGCCAACCAGGAGGAGTTGCGAGCCCAAGCAGGTTCAGTGGAAAATATGTACTTTGGCAACGATCGTGGTTCACAACGTGTATGGTCAACCGCACGTAGTACCATCACCAAGGCTAATAAGGAATCGATTGAGAACGCTATGACTATCTTGAATGCTATGAATGTCAGCAATGATGATATGGTGGAATTGGCAAACGGTGTCAGTCGACGCGGCTTGACGGTCACTGATGATATCCGCTACGCAGCGATTCACCACGTATTAGGAGGTAAAGACGCTGTGGCTATCCAAAGCTTGCTACAAAAAACTGACTTTGGCGCACTAAATGACGACTTTGCACAAGAATACGGTGATGCGCTGCTGTCTAACTCTGCTAAACCAGCTTGGTTAGGTGGTGCGGCTGCAGCGGCCATCAAGGCCAATAACGTTAATATGAACGGTCCAGACTACATGAGGAAACTTATGCTTGATAACCTTAACATCGGTGGTTTGTCGACCGAAGCAATTGTCGGTTCAGACTTGGCTTACCTAAAGCCACTAAAGGAAGCGTTGAGCGACCAAAGCTTTGTCTCGCAAATCAATGAAGCTGGGCTGGATACGTTGCGCAAGAACCTTGTTTTGGCACAAACCGATCCTCGGTTTAGCAGTCGAATTGGTAAAACTGGTAATACAATTCGAGAGATATCTCTTTCTCTAGGAATTAAGCCTGAGGATTTAACTAGTTAAGCTATCTTTGCTATACTAGTAGCATATGGCTGTGTATAGAGTGCCCCAGGATGTGGAAGCAGAAGACAAGCTGCTTGGGCCGTTCAGTTTTAAGCAATTTGTGTTTCTCATCATCGCGGTGGGCTTTTTTGGTATAGCGTGGGCGCTAGGAGTTGCCTTGTTACCACTAGCAATCATTCCTTTGCCATTTGGGGTGTTTTTCACCGTATTAGCGTTGCCACTACGTAAGGAACAGCCGATGGAAATATATATTGCGGCAGTGATATCATTTTTCTTAAAACCGCGCGTGCGGCTCTGGGAGCCAGACGGAGTAGAGACGCTGATAGAAGTGGTGGCACCAAAAACCAAGGAAGAAAACCTGAGTAAGAACTATGATCAACGAGAGATCCAGCGACGATTATCATACCTAGCAAATATTGTTGACACGCATGGCTGGTCAGTCCGCGGCGTCGGCAACCCAGAAGCAACGGGTAATTTAGATACCGCCAGTTCACTACAGGCTGATTTCTATAATACCGCTGTCCAGGCAGAGGAAGATATTTTGGATCGGGGTAACACTACTTCACGACAAATTGCTGATATGATCGCCGAGACAGACCAACAGCGACGAGAACAACTGATGCAGCGCATGCAAAAACCTCAAACACCAACGGCACAACAGCCGACTCAGCCAGCAGTTTTCATGGCAGCTCAAGAAGACACACCAAAGCTAACCGTCAACCCGTACCCCCACATGCGTCAAGGTGTCCTATCTCCAGCAGGTGAGCGACCTACCGTCACCCCACCAACCGACCAAAATCAACCTATACAACAACCTGTTGACCCTGGTATAATAGATTTGGCAAATAATCATTCCGATCTTTCCATAGCGACCCTACAAAAAGAAGCAGATCGGATACATAAACGCTCAGAGGAAACAGCTGAGGAGGAAGTGGTGATTTCACTACGCTAGGTGGGAAATGCAACCAGATAATCAACAACCATATCAGTTACCACCCAACCCGACGACACCGCCGGTTATTTCTGGGCAGCCTAGTCAACCATTACCGCCACAGCAGCCACAACCTGGTCAGCCAGGTCAGCCAGCTCCAAATCCACAGAACCCACCAGCTCCGAAAGACAAAAAGAGCGCCATCAGCACACAAAATACGTTATTGTTTTCAGAAATGCGTGAAAACATGATCATCATGAGTGATGGTAGTTTTCGAGCAGTGATAGAATGTCAGTCCATCAACTTTGATTTGATGAGTACTCGTGAGCGAGAAGCTATCGAATTTAGCTATCAAAACCTACTCAACTCGCTCTATTTTCCAGTTCAAATCCTAGTACGATCACAGCGTGTCGATATCGGTCCATACCTTGATCGATTGTCGCGCATTCGACGCTCTCAAGACAATATGTTGCTGAATGTGTTAATGGATGACTATATGAACTTCATAGAGGTGTTGTCACAAGAGGCAAACATTATGGACAAGCGCTTTTTCATCGTGGTGCCGTATTTTCCTGGTGGCGATGTTAATGCTATGAAACAGCAAGCGAAGGGTTTGTTTGATAGTTTCTTTAGTGGTAAGAAAGAAACATTAATCACCAGAATCGATCAACCAATGTACGAGAAGGCAAAAGATGAGATCAAAAACCGCATCGATACGGTGATGAACGGTTTGTTTGCCATGGGCGTGAAGAGTTTGCAACTCAACACCAGGCAACTTGGAGAATTGTTCTATATCTCGTACAATCCTGATACTGCAGCACGTCAGCCATTAGTACGCAACCCAAATGATCTGACGACGACTTATATTCGCAAGGGAAATGGTGAATCACCATATGGAGGAGATTTCTAATGGCTAAGAAAAAACTAGACGCCATCGATATCGCCGCTCAACAGCGTGCTCGCGAACAGGCCGAAGTCGAGCAAGCCTTCTTGACCGGTGTGAGAACTTTGCGCGATTTCATCGCCCCAAGTAGTGTGGAAATTCAAGCGAGCTATTTCCGACTGGGCGCCAAGTATGGCCGCACTATTTATGTCTATGGTTATCCTCGTGAAATTTACACTGGTTGGCTGAGTTCGGTGATTAATATCGACGAGGTGTTGGATATTAGTATGTTCATCTACCCGGTTGATACTCAGGTGGTGCTGAACAATTTGCGTAAAAAAGTGACTCAGCTGGAAGCTAGTATGAACATCAACGCAGAGAAGGGACGTGTGCGTGACCCGGCCATGGAAGCTGCCTTGCAGGACGCCGAAGAGCTGCGTAATCAGCTGCAAATTGGGTCAGAAAAATTCTTCCGTTACGGATTATATGTGACGATTTATGCCGACAGCCTTGATGAGCTGAATTTTATTCAGCATAAAATTGAAACTATCTTTGGTCAGCAGCTTATCTTTAGTAAAGTAGCGTCAAACCAGCAAGAACAGGGACTAAACAGCACCATTCCTCAGTTGATGGATCAATTACAGATTCGCCGCAACATGAACACTGGTGCCATCTCCACTAGCTTCCCATTCACATCTGCCGACCTAACTGATGGCAAAGGTGTGCTGTATGGCATCAATATGCACAACAATGGTTTGGTGATCTTTGACCGATTTTCTCTAGAAAATGCCAACATGGTGGTGTTTGCAAAGTCTGGTGCTGGTAAGTCATTTACCGTGAAACTGGAAGCACTACGTAGTATGATGATTGGTGCTGACATCGTCATCATCGACCCGGAAAATGAATACCAAAAGCTATGTGACGCCGTGGGCGGTAGCCATATACGCTTGAGTTTGAATAGTGACACACGCATCAATCCGTTTGATTTGCCACGAGTGATTGACACCGAAGAAGCAGACGACGCGTTACGCGCTAATTTGGTGACGCTGCACGGTTTGTTGCGTCAGATGTTGGGCGGTTCAGTGGCTGGTTCTATCGGACTGACCGCGGCAGAGGAAGCAGATATCGACCAGGCGCTGATCGACACCTATGCTCGTGTTGGTATCACGTCGGACCCATTAACCCACAATTCAACACCGCCAACCATTCATGATTTGTACGATACATTACTACACATGGGCGGCACTGGTCCGCAACTGGCACAGCGTCTACGGAAATTTACCTCAGGTACCTTTGCTGGTATTTTCAGTCAGCAGAGTAATATCGATATCAATAACGCCATGGTGGTCTTTAACATCCGAGACCTAGAAGACGAACTGCGCCCAACGGCTATGTATATTGTACTAAATCACATCTGGAATATCACTCGAACCGACCAGAAGAAACGTATGTTGATCGTTGACGAGGCATGGCAGTTGATGAAATATGAAGACTCAGCTAGCTTCTTGTTTAGCCTAGCGAAACGAGCCCGAAAATATCAACTAGGACTCACTACCATCACTCAGGACGTCGAGGACTTTGTGGGCAGTAAAATGGGCCGCGCTATCGTCGCCAACTCATCCATGCAGCTACTCCTTAAACAATCCTCAAGTGCTGTTGATGTGCTTTCTAGTGTATTTAAGCTGACCGAGGAAGAACAAAAGCGCTTGGCGAATTTCCCCGTTGGACAAGGTCTGTTCTTTGCTGGACAAAACCACGTACATATCCAAATTCAAGCCAGTGATACTGAGTATGATCTAATCAATACTTCACCCGTAAAACAACAACTTCCGTCTGAAACACCAATTGGTGGGTATGGAGCAGTATAATCATGGCGCGGATTGATTATACAACCGATCCAGATGTTGATGAACGGCTCAATCCAGCCTCTGAACAAACGTCTAAATATCTAAATTCTATGGAGAATAATGCCGCCAATGATAATTTTTATGATGGCGACAAAAAAGACGATGGGCTCAACGCCGCAGATAATGTTAATAGTCAAGAACAGCTGTACTCTCGGTCTCCTTTAGGCAAGGCCAGCGGCAGAGGTCGCGGTAAATTCTTGGCAAATATGACTCGCAAAAAATGGGGCGCCACGGCTGGTATCGGTGGAGGATTATTTGGCTTAATGATGTTATTTTTCTCAATTTTGCCATATAAACTTGACGCTATGGTCTCTACTATCACCGACCAGCTCAGCTCTGTGCCACAGCACGCCATCAATCAACGACTCGAGTATATCACCACACGTTGGGTTGCCATGAAAATGATGCAAACCGCATATCCTGGTGATGCCAATCTCGTGTTCTGCGCTGGCGGTGGTGTTTTGTGTCACCTGGGGGCTACAAAATACAGTACGTGGTTTGAAAAACAACTTGATGCGAAGTTTGAGAAAGAGGGAAGGAATGTTAAGGCCGTCTTTAATGCGAGCGGTAGAAACACCTTGGGTGGTAAAGCGACCTCATTTACTATGCATCTTGAGTCAAAAGATATGAACTCTGTCCTGCAGGGGGTAGAAAAGGAGTTATCTCATAAAGATATGCGTCGTCATATCAAAAAAATGACGCATAAAGTCCATGGGCGCAACTACTTCATGCGCTATCTGTCTAAACGTGTATTGTACCGAAAATACGGTGTGAAAAAGTTTAACATCATACCAGAAAAAGCTGGTCAAAAATATGCTGACTTTAAGGCTAAAATTAAGCTAAATATGAATACGCGTATCACCGCTAAAATGTCGCCTCGCTTTGCGGCATATCTGGGATGTTTAGACGGTACTGATGCCAAAAAATGCCAAGACACGTTAGATAAATTAAATAACGACCTTGATAGTAAGATTAGCGAAGCAGAAAAAGAGGCTGAAAAAGCGACAGGTGACAATAAAACAAAAGCTGATGAAAAAGTGAAAAAAGTTAAAGGGCAAAAAGAAGCTCTTAATAATATTGATTCTCTGTCCAAAGCAGCACCAGACACACCGCTAGGTAAAATCATCAGTAAGCAACTGTTTAAGAAAATAGCAGCTGCAAACGCTATCATTGGAGCAATTGATTTGGTTGCGAAGATTGTTGGAGCAGTTAATGAAAAGGTTATTGAAATTGTCGGAGCTGACCAAAAGAAGCAGCTGTATACCGCGTTCACTTATGATGAAGAAGCTAGCCCAGTCTTGACGCGAGACCAAATTCGGGCGGGAACAATTGATAATATTCAACATGTTGAGTTAGCAACCTCGCTATTTGACGGCGCCGAAGCAGCACCAATATTCCAAGCGACGTTTGGCGGTAATAACACTGCAGCTTCACTACTATATCCAACAGCTTACGCCGAGGACGGTGGTATTCGCACCAAATGCGAGGTTGGTGGTGAAGAAAAGGTGGTTGCCTTAGATCCCGGTGAGCTTGTCTGTCCAGAAAAAAAGATTGTTAAAGACTACACTACCTTTACGAAATATCCTGTCTGGCAAGTGTTGGCCGGGATAGCTGAAGCCTGGAATAGTACGTTCGGCGCGATCATTGACTTTGTTGGTGATACGGTCGGTAAGGTATTTAGCTGGTTCTTTAGTTATTTACAGGAATTGCCAGGATTGAAGCAGCTGGTTGAACTCTCTGAAGGCTTGATCGAAAAAGCCATGGGTTGGGCAGTGAGTTTGCTGTTCGGTATACCAGAGGTGGGGGTTGACGCGCCGGGTAACAATAACTTTGAAGCTCTACACGGCGGACTGACAACAACTATGCAAAGTAGTACTGAAGCTGGACAAGCTGGCGCCGATTCAGGCTCCAAACAGCCAGACGGCATCGGTGGGGCACGCCTCACCAACCAGCAAGTCAGTGTGCTCGCAAAACAGATCGAGCAAGAGCATGACGAAGAATTCCGCGAACAACCACTCATGGCGAAGTTATTTGACCCAACACTTAAGCGCTCGGTGGCTGGACAGTTACTAGCCGTTATGCCAACTTCCGGTTTTTCAACCATGCGATTAATCGCACGCGCACCAGTCGCTCTGGCGTCCGCTGTTACACCAGCCAACACTCACGCTGCTAAATACGATCAAGCGGCCGTTCTGCGAGCCTTCGGTGTGACATGGCATGGCTTTAGTGATGAAGCGGTATATAAAGCCGATCCAAGTCAGTACACTGATGCTGTCTGTTCAACCAAAGCCAAAGAGCGTGAAGCGAGCTATGGGATTCATGAAGGCGACTTAGTCCCGACGTACAGTGTGGCTGACCCCTGTGCCTTGGAGTTAACCGTAGCTGGCAACCTGGCCTTGATGGCTGACGACAAAGAAGGTAAATATTATCCAAAAGAAATTGATGATCCATCAGCCAATACTGGGGCACAACAGCCAAGTAGCGGACCAGTCGGCGACGCTATCGGTCCACCGGAATTAGAAGAAGCACAGACTTTTGGAAATGAACCTGCGTCGTGGGGTGGACACAGAAACGGTGAGATTCCACTGTCAGCCATGAGTGAGTTGAAAACTGCACCAGGACATTACATGCATCCAAAGGCCGCTCAAGCTTTCGATGCTATGAATGAAGCCTATGCTCAAGAACATGGTGGTCAACACATGACAATTACCGAATCATACCGTACATTAGCAACACAACAAGATTACTTCTCAAGCGGTATAACACAAGCAACTCCAGGAACATCAAAACATGGACATGGACTAGCCCTAGATATTAATATAGGTGGTTCAGGTTTTAATACGCCAATTTATCTGTGGCTAGCATCAAATGCCTCAAAATATGGCTTTGTTAACCCACCATGGGCAAGAGATCGTAATAATCCTGGCTGGTATAAAGATGAGCCGTGGCACTGGGATTATGCAAGGAGAGTACAATGAAACGAGTAACTATTGGTCTACTGTTAGCTTTGGTGAGTTGTATCATATTTTTGACCGCCAATTCTTCAGCAGCGCCAGAGAAAGACAAAGAAAAGAAGAAGGATCAACCAGCCGGTATTCCTTACCAAGACTACATTCTCAATGACATCAATATCAACAATCCAAACGGTCAAATCTGCTCAACCCAAAATACCGCGACTGGTGAACTTTCTGGTGAAAACGTAGAAAAGGTTCTTAAGTTTTTTACCGGCAAGGGTCTAACGTTAGTACAAGCAGCAGCGGTGGCTGGTAACCTCCAGCAGGAATCTCGCATCGATCCGAGCGCCCTCAACAGTATTGGTGCATACGGTATCGCTCAGTGGCTGGGTGGGCGCCGCACGAATCTGGAGAAGAAGCCAAATTATAGCACCATCGAAGGGCAGCTAGAATACCTCTGGGAGGAGCTGAATGGGGCAGAAAATGCTGGTCTGAAAGTACTGCTTAAACACACTGACAAATCGGGTGGTGGTGTCAGCGCTTTGGCAGTTGAGTTTGGTGAAACGTTTGAGCGGTATGGTGCAGGCGAAGAAGGTAACCGCGCCCAGTATGCTTCTGAGATTTTCAATAGCTACAACGGTAAAATCCAAGACGGCGATCCGTCGAAAATCGCGGCAAGCGCCGGTGGTGATTCGAGTGGTGCACAAATTAGTTCAGCATCAGCAACTGGTTGTAGTGGTAATGGGTCTAGTGTCGCCGGGCAGAGCATCGTCGATACAGCCAAGCAGTTGGCGTGGAATCCAAATACTGACAAAGGGGCTAATAACCAGACGGCTAAGGCTGAATATATCGATGCAGTCAAAAAGAATAACCCAAGTGTCGTCGGTAGTTCAGACAGTGACTGCGGTAGATTTGTAGCGACGGTGCTGCGTACTTCTGGTGCAGACAAAGATTACCAGCCAATTGGCACCACTGATCAGTATACTTACGTAAAATCTCATCCAGAAAAATTCAAAATCATCGATCGTCCATCTGCTTCAGACTTGCAGCCAGGTGATATCCTCCTCCACCCAAGCCATGGTGGCTACGGACATACTTTGATTTACACTGGTGACGTCGGTGGAGGTTACGTCGCCGCTAATGCCTCCCTTGGAGATACAGTACCGATATTCATCAAGCAAGGATCTGTTGACTATCAACTCACTCAACCAGGTAATATCTTGGTTCGCGTCATTCAATCAAACAAAACCTAGAAAGGAAATATCATGCAGCCAGTCATCACAAAGCAAAAAATTATTGGCGGTGCAGTGATTATCGGCGCGCTGATTGTTATGTTTATCTCATATTATGTATTTCAAACAGTCACGCACGATACTACATTACTGGCGACCTTTGCTCCAGAGACTGTTAAAATGTCGTACGACTCAGTGAAAAATCAGGTCATCAAGTCTGACAAGCCCGTAGCGGTTAAAAGCGGTAAACATACTTTTAGTTTTAGCGCTGACGGCTATGACACATATACCGTTGAGCTTGATTTAGAAAAGGGAAAAGAACGGAACATACTGTTTGCTTTAACACCAAAAACCGATAAAGCAAAAAATGAGCTATGGTAAGCATCCGGAAGCAGAGGCGCAAATTC
>CAUTLS010000012.1:0-20482 GCA_963539345.1 uncultured Candidatus Saccharibacteria bacterium | reverse complement strand
AGTCAGCCAGTTCGTCGCTCGTTGTCAGCCCGATGGCAGCGTAGCGGATGAAATCGTCGTAGCTTTTATCGCCAGCAAAGGTTGTTTCGACCCACGACCAATTGTCCTTCAGCCAATCCCACGTGAGCTGGCGGCTTTCGTGGGTGCGGATGAGATAGACAAACCAACGGCTGGCATCTTGTGGACGAATGATGTCAGGGCTCTTGATATTTGCAAGGATCTTTTGCGCGGTTTCAGGGTTTTTAGTGGCAGTAAGCCCCAGGGTGATGTCGGCTTGCAGGTCGTTTGACGGCGTCTGCTGGTAGGTCTGGAACAGGCTACCAATCATCTCTGGCGTTTCAAAATGTCGTACGTTGGCGCTGATGATCAGTGAACGGATTTCTGTTGGTAATTCCTCAAGAGGCTGGCTGTCGAAGCGTCGCTTGGCTTCCGTCAGCACTGCCTGGTCTTCGCTATAGATCATCAAGCCCAGAGCAGTGACGCGCCGTTCGCGGTCGTCGTCGGACTCGCCAGGTGTTTCGTCCCAACCCAGTTCGTCGAACGTAGCACGGGCAAATTCGCCAGAAATTTGCTTCAAGCGGGCCTTGCCGTTGTCATCATCGTCAACAAATTTGCGTAGCTCCGCCAGTGCACCAGCCGCCATGTCGAAAACCTTTTCATTGGTTTCATGTTTCAGCGACAGCGCCAGTGGTAGGAGTGAAGCTGAATTTTCACATCCAGCCCGAGCTAGCAATGTAGCGTCTTGGAGTAGGCAGATTTTGTCTAGTGTCGGTAGCTTATGAATTTTGGCTAATAGTTGCTCACGAGTAGCGGTATCATATTTGGTCACGAAATGTCCGTTCAGCCCGCAGTTCACTTGCAGCGGTTTTTCAATGCTGAATGTTTCCTCGCGCTCAGTTAGTATTGCATCATCAAGTGGCTGATTGGCGAACAGTGGAATCGGCCAGCGCGCATCAGATGACTGATGCTCGCCGATGAAAAAGCGTTCTTGGTGCAGTGTGGCGGTGGGTTGCTCGGCCGAATTATCCTGTTCGACTCGCACGATTGGCAAACCTGGCTGGGAAATCCAGGTGTTCATCAGGTTAATAATTGGCTGACCGCTGGCAGTCTCTAGCTCCTGCCACAAATCATCACCAACAGTGTTTTGGTAGGCAAATTTTTCAAAATATGCCTTCAAACCAGAGCGAAACGCTTCCTCGCCGATCAGCCGCCGCACCATCACCAGCAGCCGCCCACCTTTAGCATAGACAATTGCCGGGTCAAACAGCGTGCTGATTTCGTCTGGGTGATTGACGTCGGCCTGCACTGGCTGCACGCCGTCCAAGCTGTCGCGCCGCAGTGCCGCAGTGACTTCGCTCGTTGCAAAATCCTCCCACATCCGCCACTCGGGATGTAGTGCGTCGACCGCCACGTATTCCATCATGTTAGCGAAACTTTCGTTCAGCCACAAATCGTTCCACCACTGCATGGTCACCAAATTGCCAAACCATTGATGGCTGAGTTCGTGAGCGATGACGGTGGCGATGAAACGCCTGGATGATTCTGGCGTTAATTTTGGATCAGCCAGCAGGCAACTTTCGCGGTAGGTGATGAGCCCCCAGTTTTCCATGGCACCAGACGAGAAATCAGGCAGCGCTACATGGTCAGATTTTGGTAGCGGATACGGCACGCCAAAGTATTCATCATAAAAATCAATGGAGCGCGTGGCAATGTCTAGCGCAAAATCTAGCGTGTCTTCGCTTTGGGCTGGCGTCGCCCAGACGTTGACCTCGACGCCAGATTTGGTGCGGGCGGTTTTCTTATGTAATTCGCCGACGACAAAGGCAAGTAGGTAGCTGCTCATGCGTGGCGTGGTGGCGAAGGTGGTTGTTAGCGCGCCATCCTTTTCGGATGACTCAGTGACGGGCATGTTGCCTAGGACGGTTAGTTCCGGAGCAGTCACGAGCGTGACGTCGTAGGTGGCTTTGGCGGCCGGCTCGTCAACGCACGGAAAGACTTCGCGGGTATGGTGCGATTCAAATTGGGTGGCAAACAGCTGCTTTTTCACGCCATCGTGGCTGAAATAACACGGGTACAGCCCATGCATAGCGTCAGTGATGGTGCCGGAAAAGTCAATGCGAATAGCGTGCTGGCCGCTGGATAGTTCCGGGCGTGATAACCGCAATTCATCAAATTCACCATGAGAAAACTCAGCTGGCTGGTCATCGATCGACGCCGTATGGATAGTCAAATCTTTGGCATGTAGTGAAATGGACTGGCCAGTCGACTCGCCAGCAATAATCACCGTACCAGAAAATGATTTTTCCTCGGCGCGTGTTAAGTCGAGGGTTAGGTTATAGTGATGTGGCGTAAAGGTATCGAGTAAATGCTTGAGTTTTGTCATGGTTTCATTATATCATTTACGGACTGTGAGATTAGCTGGTTGGAAAAGGCTTATGATATTCGATATACTAGCAATATGAAGGGGGCAACATTACAGCGCAGGCGCATCATGGCCTTGTTTGTGGTGGTGCTGTCGGTTTTGGCGGTGTGGTCGTCACAATTGTCGCAGCCAAAGTTAGCTCCCATATCGCCCGATTTACAGCAACAGTATTTTGGTAATTCAACCGCGCTTGATGAATTGAACAAACTAGAAGTAAAGGGTCGTGCACCTAAAACAGGCTATACGCGCAAACAGTTTGGCAACGGCTGGGGCAAAATCGATGGTTGCTCGGTGCGGGAAGTGATCTTAGCCAGGGACTTGAGCGATGAAAAAGTGGGCGAAGGCTGCAAGGTACTTTCTGGTGTTTTGCAAGATCCATACACTGGTCAGACCATTCATTTTCAGCGTGGTGAAAAAACTAGCTCCAAAGTGCAGATCGACCACGTGGTGGCGCTGAGCGATGCCTGGCAAAAGGGTGCGCAGAATTTATCAGCGATTGACAGGGAAAAATTAGCGAATGATCCACTGAATTTGTTGGCATCAGAAGGGCAGGCAAATCAGAACAAGGGTGATAGCGATGCTTCGGCGTGGTTGCCGCCCAATAAAGATTTTCGCTGCCAATATGTCGCGCGGCAAATCGCGGTGAAGAAAAAATATCACTTGTGGGTTACTGATGCTGAAAAGCAAGCCTCCGTTCATGTTTTGGAAAAATGTAAGGGGTGAGCTAAGACTCAGCTGGCGGCTCGTATTTAGCTGCGATCATCTCAGCGAAGATCTCTCTTCTGTCGGCAGTATTTAGCTCTGGCTTGTGTTTCGGTCGATAGGTGCTACTGACATATGCAAGTTCTGTCATGGCATCTCGCATGGCGGAGAGTTGTCTATCAACTTTTTTGCAAGCAGTTTGCCTGATGAGGTTCACCGACTCGTCATCTGGTGATAGCTCATGAATTTTACGGGCTTCAACGGCTAGGGTGATATCAGCTTTTGTTTCAACCAGGGAATTATCGATTGTTCTTCGCAAAATAGGGTCCTTTAATTCAGGAATATTTTTAAATATCATGCGGAGTACTTTTGAACCTATTTTGCGGTTCAAATACGATTCAGCTGACGCGGCTTCTTCGGGCGAATCAATATCAAATACCTTATCGAGGTGGGGCATCAATAATAATGTTGTGATATCCTCAGGGTTAACGTAGCAATCCATTAGGCTACAACGTGCTTCACTATCCGCTGTCTCGATTGGAGAATCTGGAATCTGGTTATCTTTTAGATAGAACGTTGTTTCTTTATAAACCTGAATAGCCGGTCCAAGCACCCAATCGCGAGCTTCAGGGTATATCGGGATTTTGTCAACAACAGTTGGTTTGCCAGTAAGCCAATTGGTTCTGGTCTGGTCTAAAATAGGCCAGCCTGGCGCGATGTCCACTTGAAAACTTGGCTGGCCATCTTTATCGGTCGAGCGGATGGTAAACATATTGATAATTATGTCATATAAAAGCAGCATAAGCAACTCTACGGAGGCAATTACATTGACAATAAAGAAATAAAATGCTATTATAGTGCAGTGAAAAGTGAGCAGATTCGCCAGTATTCGGTCAAGTCACCGATGGACCAGGAAAACCATCAAGTGACTGCGGTTTTATTCCGTCCAGAGCTGGCTGATGATGAGGGTTTTCAGCGAACCTTGGAGCTGACGGCTATTGCGTCGGTCAGCCGAAATCCAGATTGGATGCAATATCATGGGCGGGGTAAAGAAAAGGTGATACAAAATAAGATTGCCGCAGCTCGATTAGGTGCATTACATGCTTATGTTATTGATCCAGGTCCTGACATTCCGTATTTGAGTAAGCGACATCGGGATAAGGATGAGGCGCAGATACAAACGCTCACGTTGAATATGTTAGGTGAAGAACTTGAGCAGGATAATTCAGACATCACGACCTCGTCAGTATTGGCCTTGGTAGGTGATGGCTATTCACCACCCGCCGCCGTTATCGAGAGAGCCCCGGGTAGATCATTGCGAGAACAATATGGCATGGACAAGGATAGTCGTAATTATTATGCCATCATGGATGAGTTGAATCGTATCCAGCGGGAGATTGATAGGGTGATTGGGCGTTTTGCATCAAGAGTGCTCATCAATGATATGCGGCGTGAGTATAATGAGGGCGCGAATATCTTCTCGGGTGTTAAGGTGACGGAAAATAAAGAGTATGCCGAAATATTCACCCTCTTTGACCAGCCGTTTACTGGGTTTACGGCCGGTCTTTGCAGGACCGCTTTGCTCGATATGGCACGGAGAAGGCGCGGACTACGCGGTATGCTTGACATGGCCAGCGAACTGGTATAGAATGTGTAGTGCACGTCCGGCCGCCAAGGTCGGAATTTTTCGTATGAGGATATGTGCATCGCAGTGCAACCTCGTATCGTGGTATAATCATAAGTGATAAAGGAGAGTAGTATGGAAGATTTGAACATTAAGCAGTTGACGTTGGCGTTGCGGACGATTGCTGAGGAAAAGAACTTGCCAGAAGAGACAGTTCTAGAGGTGATCGAGCAGGCTATCGCGGCGGCGTGGCGGCGTGATAACGGTACCCGTGAGCAATTGGTGCGTGCCAGCCTGAACATCAACAGCGGCACGGCTGTGGTGTCGGTTGTCAAAACCGTGGTTGAAGAAGTTGAAAATGACGTCAATCAAATGAGCCTCGACGAAGCTAAAACCGTTGACCCGGCAGCTGAGCTGGGCAGCGAAGTGACGGTCGAGACCCACAACGTGACGACATTTGGCCGGGTGGCAGCCCAGACCGCCAAGCAGGTGATCTTGCAGCGGTTGCGTGAGGCAGAGCGCGAGGTGGTGCTGGCAGAATTTGAAGATAAAATTGGCGCGGTGGTGACCGGTACGATTCAGCGGGTTGAGCCGCGCGTGGTGCGAATTGAGCTAGGCAAGGCCGTCGGTATCATGCCGCAGTCCGAGCAGATTCCTGGCGAATACTATGGCGTTGGTCGCCGCGTCAAGGTGTATATCAAGGACATCGAGCGCGAAGGTCGTGGTCCGCAATTGATTTTGAGCCGTGGTAATGAGGAATTTGTACGCTTCTTGTTTAGCCAGGAAGTGCCAGAGATGGAAACGGGCGCTGTGGAAATCAAAGCCATTGCCCGCGAAGCTGGTCGCCGCACTAAACTAGCGGTCGCATCGGCGCTGCCAGGCGTTGACCCAGTCGGTACCTTTGTCGGTGGTCACGGCACGCGTGTTCAGGCGGTGATGAACGAAATTGGCGAGCAGGAAAAAATTGATATCATTCCGTTTGAGGAAGACGCGGCTGGCTTCATCGCCAATGCCATGAGTCCGGCGGAAGTGCTGAGCGTGACGGTCAATGAAGACGAAAAGCGAGCAACCGTCTATGTCAGCGAGGATCAGCAATCAGTGGCCATCGGCCGGGCTGGGCAGAATGTTCGCTTGGCAAGTCGGCTGACCGGTTATGAACTAGACATCGAGGCAAAGGCGGCTGCTAAACCAGCTGAAAACAAGCCTCGCAAGAACGTAGAAGATAGTCTGTTCAATGCCATTGAGGAAACAGCAGAATAAGATTGGCGAAGTACTTGAGATATTCGCCGATAAGTGATGAAAGGAGGCGATAATGGAGCAGCCGAGAGATTTCTCTGAGCTGGAATCGCGCCTGACAGATACGGCGCGGGCTAGCTTTGAGCGAGCTGGTGTGATTGCCCAAAATCAAGGAAGCCCGTATGTGGGAACTGAGCATATTCTCCTGGGGATATTGGCTCAGAATTCTTCGCTGGGTGCTAAAATCTTGGCGGAAAGCGGTGTGACGCTTGACCGCGTTGAGACGGCGCTGGAATTGACGCCGAGTGCGGTAGTATTTGCGGTTGTTGACCATGGAGTGCGGGCTGATGTTTTGGCGACAGTGCGCATGGCATGGGAGCTGGCGCTGGAATTTGGACAATCGCGAATTGGTACGGAGCATTTGGTGTATAGCATCTTGACGCAGCGCGAAGCACGGGCTACTAGGATTTTGCGTGATATGAACGTTGATTTGGAGGCGCTCCGTGGCGACTTGGAGGGCGTGTTTGATAGGCAGCAGTCGGAAGCCGACCAACAAACTGAGTCAGTGTCGACGACTGAGCGCAAGTCCATCAAGCTACTAGAGAAGTTTGGCAATGATTTGACAGAGCGAGCTCGGCAGGGGCTGGTCGATCCGATGATTGGGCGAGATAAGGAGCTGTCACGCGTCATCACGGTGCTGGGTCGGCGCAGCAAAAATAACCCAGCCTTGATCGGTGAGCCAGGCGTGGGAAAAACTGCAATTGTTGAAGGTTTGGCACAGCGAATCGTTGATGGTGAAGTACCGGCATTTTTGGAAGGCAAAAGGATTATTCAGTTGGATCTGGCTTCCATGGTGGCGGGGACGAAATTTCGCGGACAGTTTGAAGAACGTCTGCAAAAAGTGCTAGCAGTTGCCAAGGAGCACCAAGAAGTTATTTTGTTTATCGATGAGCTGCATTTACTGGTGGGCGCTGGTTCGGCCGAAGGTTCAATGGACGCCGCCAATGCCCTGAAGCCAGCGTTGGCGCGCGGCGAAGTGCGGGTGATCGGGGCGACGACCTTTGATGAATATCGCAAATACATTGAAAAAGACGCTGCTTTGAGCCGACGATTTCAGTCGGTGGTGGTGGCGGAACCTGAGGCAGAAGAAGCGGTGCGGATGGTGGCGGGGTTGAGTAGTCGCTTGGCGCTGCATCATCAGCTGAGCATCGACGAGGAGGCTGTCAAATTGGCGGTGGATTTGAGCCAGCGGTACGTTATGGATCGATATTTGCCAGATAAGGCAATTGACGTGCTGGACGAAGCGGCAGCATTGATGCGCTCAAAGCAGCCGCTCAAACCAGGCCGACGCCAAAAGTTAGCCCAGCAGATCAAGCGCCTGGCAGGTAAAATCGATGCGGCTGTAGAAGCGGAAGACTATGAACGCGCGGCGCGTTTCAAGACGCAAATGAAGCAATTGGAAAAACGCGCTGGTGATCTGGGCGCGAGCGAGGATATGTTGCCGCGGCTGGATGAAGCGTATTTGAGGTCGGCGGTCAGTGCCATGACTGGTGTGCCAGTGAAGAAATTGGCGCACACCGAAGCTAGAAGTCTGATCAAGCTGGAGAACCGATTAGGCAAATTTGTGTTGGGGCAAACTGAAGCAATTGCTGAGCTGGCTCGGGCTATTCGACGAAACAGCGCTGGACTACATCGGCATAGCGGACCCATGGGATCTTTCGTATTTTTGGGCCCGACAGGTGTTGGTAAAACTGAGCTGGCTCGCGTGTTGGCGCGGGAAGTGTTTGGTGGTGAGCAGAACCTCATCAAAATTGACATGAGTGAATTCTCCGAAAAGCACACCACCAGTCGGTTGGTCGGTGCTCCAGCGGGCTATGTGGGATATGAAGATGGCGGTAAATTGACCGACAAAGTTCGTCGACAGCCGTACAGTGTAGTGTTGTTTGATGAGATTGAAAAAGCACATCCGGACGTGATGAATCTGCTACTACAACTACTGGAATATGGTCAATTGACTGACGCCCAAGGACGGGTGGTTAGTTTTCGTCACACTATCATCATCTTGACCAGCAATGTTGGTTCGGCGGGTATGATGAATACTGAAGCGCTGGGCTTTGGCGGCGCAAAGAAACGCAATGCCAAGGATGTGCAGCGACACAATGACCGGACGGCGCGGCAGGCTCTGGAGGATTTCTTGAAGCCAGAATTGATTGAGCGATTTGATGCTATCATTGTCTTCCAGGCGCTGAGCCGAGCAGTGGCTGGCAAAATATTTGATGCTATCGCTAGTGAGCTCGTCGCGGCGATTGAGAATCATGACATGAAACTGGTAATTAAACCAAGTGTCAAACGCCATATCATTGACCATGACTTTGACACCGAACGCGGAGCAAGACGCCTTCGGCGGACTGTCCAGACTCTGTTGGGAGATCCATTGAGTGAAGCAGTGCTGTCGAAAGCGCAGACAGGATCAACATTAATTGCGTCAATGAAAAAAGGTGAGGTGATAATTGATGTCGAAGATTAGCAAACTATGCAGCTTTTTACTGTCAATAGCTATATTGGCCTTCAGCGGCTGGGTGGTGCTCAACCGGCAATTCGTGCTCGACCATGTGCGAGCCTGGCAATTCCAGCCGAGCGCTGAGATCATGCAGCTGGCGACAAACGCTGGCATGTCGGAGCACGGCAGATTTCAATTTTACGTAACCCAGCCACGGCTGGAGTCGTCTAATGAGTTCAATGCTGAGTGTCGTCGGTCGGAAAAAGCCAGTCCAATTTTGGGCTGCTACAAGTCGGGGGAGGATACTATCCATATTTACAATGTGCCAAACCCTGAACTTGACGGCATCAAAGAGGTGACGGCGGCGCACGAAATGTTGCACGCGGCGTGGTCGCGATTGTCCGAGGCGGAAAAGCAGCGGCTGGGTCAATTGTTGGAACATGCCTACGCGAACATCAAAGACAGTAAGCTGGAAGAACGCATGGCGTACTATGATCGAGCGCAGCCAGGCTCTCGGTCAAATGAGCTTCATTCCATTTTAGGCACGGAGCATGCCGATTTGGGTTCAGAGTTGGAAACGCACTATGCTCGATTTTTCAGTGACCGATCACGAGTGGTTGCCTTGCATGCAAAATACAATCAGCGATTTGTTGATTTGGAGCGGCAAGTGACTACTCTGCAAGCGAAGCTGAAGCAGCAGCGAGCGGTGATTGAGCAGCGAAAGGAAAGCTACGATACGTCGATGACAGTGCTGAACGACAAAATTCGCGATTTCAATCAACGAGCTACTAGCGGTGGTTTTGGTTCACAGCAGCAGTTCCAGGCTGAGCGTTCGCAATTGCAAGCCGAAGGTCAACGCTTGAATAGTCAGAAGGCTGCGTTACTCCAGCAGATCGATCAGTACAATGCTGATGTCGAAAAACTAAATGCACTGGGTGAACAGGCTGATCGGCTCAGTCAGAGCCTCGACAGTCAAAGGGCGGTAGAGTGATGGCTCGAGCAAAATCACAATTCATTTGCCAGCAGTGCGGCGCCAGCTATCCGAAGTGGGTCGGCAAGTGTGAAAATTGCGGTGAGTGGAATTCGCTGGTTGAGCAACTGCCAGTTGACACTGGCGCGTCGGCGGTAGCCCGCAGCAGTGGCAAGGGCAAAGCGCTCACGACGCTCAGGCTCAGTGAAACGGCTACTGAAACTAAACAGGCGCGGCTGGCAACGGGCATCGCTGACCTCGACGCGGTGCTTGGCGGTGGCTTTTTGCCAGGCGGCGTGGTGCTGGTGGCGGGGCAGCCGGGAATTGGAAAAAGTACCCTGCTGGCACAAGTTGCGGCGTTTGTTGCTCGGCAGCAACCAGTGCTCTACGTCAGTGGTGAGGAGTCAGTATCGCAGGTTAAATTGCGGGCTGAACGGTTGGGCGCGGTTGACTCAGAGAACTTGCAGCTGGCGTCCAGCAATAGCGCCGAAGATATCGCCGCCTCCATCCAGACTGGCCAGTACAATCTGGTGATTGTCGATTCTATCCAGACCTTGTCGCTGGCAGACATTGCCTCAGCGCCAGGTTCGGTCAGTCAAATTACCAACTCATCCAACGTCATCATTCGCGCCGCCAAAGCCTCGAATACCGCGGTGATTTTGGTCGGTCACGTCACCAAGGAAGGCTCGATTGCTGGGCCGAAAGTCCTGGAACATTTGGTCGATGTGGTGTTGAATTTTGAGGGCGATCGCTACGGCGGTTTTCGCGTAGTGCGGGCGCAGAAAAATCGCTATGGCTCGACCAATGAGGCGGCAATTTTCGAGATGCACGAGGATGGCTTACAGATTGTGGCTAATCCGTCGGCGAGCTTGCTAGCCGAGCGGCAAAACCTCGACGGCTCCATCGTCCTAGCCACCATGGAGGGGGCGCGGCCGCTGCTGGTGGAAATTCAGGCGTTGGTCAACCCGACGAATTTTGGCTACCCCAAACGGGCAGCCAGCGGCTTTGACCTCAACCGCTTGAACTTGTTGGTGGCGGTGCTGGAAAAGCGCACCAAGCTTAATCTTTCCGAGAAAGATATTTACATCAACGTGGTTGGTGGCTTGAAACTGAGCGACCCAGCGGCGGACTTGGCAGTCGCCATGGCCATCGCCTCGGCCTCGGCTGGCCGCAAACTCAGCGACGAAGCGATAGTGTTTGGCGAAGTCGGCTTGGGTGGTGAAGTGCGCTCGGCTCAAGGCTGGCACGCCCGTGTCAAAGAAGCCAAGAAGCTCGGCTTTACCTATGCCATCGCGCCAAAAACTCACAAGGACGCATTTGTGCGCGGTGTCGGCGATCTCAGACAGGCGCTGATTGACTATTTACAATAACATTATTCTATAAAAGGAAATTATTATGGAAAAAACAATTGAACTTATCATCATTATCATGCTGCTGGCTATCATGGCGGAAATATATCTACTGGTCAAGCCGCGGCGGCAGGCAGGCAGCGGTACGCAGCTGCCGATTCTGGTTGACACCTCGGTACTGATGGACGGCCGAGTGGTCGATCTAGCAAAGACTGGGTTCTTACTGGGGCAGATCATCGTGCCGCGGAGTGTGTTGATAGAATTGCAGCTGTTGGCTGATGGTGCTGATCATGCCAAGCGCGAGCGCGCCCGTTTTGGTATGGACGCCATGAAGGAGCTCAAAGATGTGTTGGGCGGCTCGTTTACGTTGCTTGACGATGCGACGCGCATCCCTGAGGGTGTTGATAACCGCTTGCTGCAACTCGCCAAGGAAATGAACGCTGCCATCCTGACCTTGGATTACAACCTGAACAAGGTGGCGCAAGTCGAAGGAATTCAGATCCTCAATATCAATGAGCTAGCCAAGAGCTTGCGGATGAGCTATCTGCCTGGTGATGAGCTGGTGCTCGAATTAACGCAAAAAGGTCAGGATTCTCACCAGGCGGTCGGCTACTTGCATGACGGCACAATGGTGGTGGTTGAGCAAGCCAAAAAGTTCCTGGGTCAGAAAAAACGCATTGAAATCATCCGTAGCCTGCAAACTGACGCTGGTAAAATGATGTTTGCTAAGGTTGTCGAGCAGACCACTCCGCCAGAGCCAACACGACAAACAGCTGTCATCACAAAACGTCGCTCTGTTGGCCGGAAAGTGCAGACTAGTCCAGAAGGATCAGCCAAGAAGACTACTAAAAAGCCAGCAGTAAAAACTCAGAAGCCTGTGCAGCAAACTCGTCGTCGTTCTACGACTACAAAAACATCAGCCCAGCGCGAGGCTGAGCTGATTAGGCTAGCGAATAGCCAAGATGATTAATCGTCGCTGACAGTTTTTGAGCTACTTGCGGTGTAGTACCCTTCGTCGCGGACATTCACGGTGATAGTGTGTGATCCTGATGACACATTGACTGAGACGCGGTCTGAGGCGCTGTTACCGCTGATATTGCTTGATTTGACTGAACGTCCGTCAACCAAGATATCAAGCGTCGCTAGACCAAATTTTCCTCCATCAACACTGACATCAATAGTGTATTTATTACTCGAGCCAGACGCGGTGATACTGGCGACACGAGGCTTGGCATCGCTACAGTTGTGCACATCATCGTCGGCAGTTGCGTTGTAGCCTGCTGGCGCGCTGAAAGACTCTTTCTTGGTGATTGGGTCGACCGCCTTGATCACGTCAACTTCTTCTCGTGCGCCCTCTGGAGTACAGGAAGTAGCCTTCTTTTTAGAGATGCGGTCAAATGTCATCTTGGACGAGCTTTGTCCTTGGTTTTGGTTCCACCATGATGGGTACAATTCTTTGCCATTCTGCTTGATACCAGATGGGCGGGTGTACCACATGCTTGATTTCCACTTGCCAGCTGGCTGGTAGACCTGGGTATGTGCAAAGCTCATGACTTTCTGAATCACTGGGAGACCAGTTGACGAGTTTATGGAGGTCAATGTACGACTGTCGGAGTTACCAAGCCAGAGGGTCATGGCGAGAGCTGGTGTATAGCTCGCCAGCCAGATGTCTTTTGGTTGATTGCCCTTGTCGGAGGTTCCGGTCTTGTAGCTAGCGCGCACACCCGGGATACTTCCTGTCACCAATGTGTTCGATCGGTCAGCTAGGATGTCGTTGGTGATATAAGCGGCCTGCGGATCGACAGCTTGCTTTGATTCATCTTTCCATTTGAGAAGGGTTTCGTTTTGAGAATTAATCACTTCCGACACGGAAGTAGATTTTTTACTGACACCCAAGCGAGCCAAAGTACCATAGGCATTAACCAGTTCAGTTTGTTTGGCACCACATCCACCGATGGCGGCCGATAGACCATAGCCACCTGAGTCTTCCTCTTGCTTACAGTATTCTGAGTTACCAAGACCTCGGATGAACTCCACGGTTGGCTTTGGACTACCGTTACCAGCGATATACATCGCTTTCACTGCTGGGGTGTTACGAGACAAACCGAGCCCTCGGCGAATGGTGATGTCACCCATGAATTTGTTGTCCCAGTTGTTCAGCTTAGCGCCATAAATTGAGTCGATATTTTCATCTTTTAGTATGGTGCCACTCCCATATGCCTGACTACCACGCTTGCTAAACAGGTGAGTGAACACAAATGGTTTGATGGATGAACCTGGCTGGACAAAGGCTGTGGCCGCATTGTCCTGACCAAAGCCCGGATAGTTAAAGTCACGGCTACCCATCAGGGCAACGATTTGACCCGTTTGCACGTCTTCTATGACTGATGCACCGTTGTGAGCATTGATGGCAGCTGGGCGGCCGGTCGCAAAGAAGGCTTTCATTTCATTTTCTAATTTCTCTTGGATGCGCCAGTCCAGCGTTGTTTTGACGGTCAGTCCGCCTCGTCCAACAACCGCTTGACCGAGCTCTTTCTCGAGTTGTGATCGAACCATCATCACGAAGTGTGGCGCCTTCATACCTTCAGTTTGTTCGACTTGCGGGTATAAATTGTCAAGAATTGGGTATTTTTTGGCTTCATCTGCTTCTTTTTGAGTGATGTAGCCTTGTTCTGTCATGTAGTCTAAGATGGTGTGTTGACGCTCAATCAAGGCCTTATTACCGGCAGTATTGTATGGGTTAAAGTAGGACGGATTCTGCGGAATTCCTGCTAGCAGGGCTGCTTCGGCTATAGTTAGGTCTTTTGCGCTCTTGTGGAAGTACGTTTGTGCAGCTGACTCAGCGCCATTACGGCGACCTCCATATGGCGATTCGTTGAGGTATAGTGACAAGATTTGGTCTTTGTTGTACATGCGTTCAACCTCAATCGCCAAAATCATCTCTTTGATCTTACGCGGGATACCCTTGAGGCCACGTTCGCTAGCTTCATCAGCAAAGAATACCTGTTTGACGAGCTGCTGGGTCAATGTCGATCCTCCTTGGACCTGTCCTCCAGATGCCGTTGAGAACACAGCACGCGTCAAGCCACTGACACTAACTCCGTGGTGCTTGTAAAAATCCTTGTCCTCAATGGCAACAGTAGCATGTTTCAGGTGATTGCTAATTTGGTCACCTTCGACCACCAGTTTGTAGTTACCAGTTCCTTTATCTTCCCAGAGTAGCACGCCGTTACGGTCATAATATTTCGTGACTGTTGTTTGGACACGTTTGGCAATTTCGCCTGGTCGAATTTTATCCAAGTCTTTGCGGAAATATGCGAACAGCCCACCGATAAACAAGATCATCAATAGCAGAGTAACACCAGCAATTTTCAGCGCCATCTTTGCGCCGCGTTTGGAGAACCAATAGTTAGCTAACCGCTTTGGATGTAAACGATAGAAAAATCGCTTCACTGGATGCTTCGGCAAGCTTGCCAAATATTCAGCACGCTCGCGCGAATCTTTATCTTTTTTAACTTTACGCTTATGTGCCAAATTGGCGTATAAGCTTAATCGCTTTGTCGCAGATTTCCTGGGACTAGAAGGCGATTTGTTGCTGCTACTTGTACTACTCTTATTCACGTAATCTATTATATCACGCACATGGTTCGCATCAACTGCCAAAAATTGATATACTGATACTAAGATTAGCTGACCAAGGAGAAAATATGCAGTTATCAGAGGAATTACAGTGGCGCGGGTTTTGGAACCAGACCACATTCACCAACGACAAGCTTATCGATTTGGAGAATTTTACGCTCTATTTGGGGACAGATCCGTCAGCTGACAGTTTGCATGTCGGGCATTTGGCGGTCTATATGATGGTGCGGCATTTTTTGGAGCGCGGACACAAGGTGTTTCTACTGGTTGGTGGCGGCACGGGTATGATCGGCGATATGCGCGACACCGAGGAGCGGAGTCTACTTTCTTATGCGGAAATTGAGCACAATAAACGAGCTTTGAAAGCACAGGTGTCACAAATTTTCGCTGGACGCGATTTTACCTTGGTGGACAATGCGGATTGGTTGGGCAATTTGGAATTATTGCCGTTCCTCCGCGACATTGGCAAGAATTTCAACATGGCAGATTTGATCGGTCGTGAATTTTTCAAGGCACGCATCGACAACGGCAAAGGGCTGAGTTTTGCGGAATTTACCTACACGTTGCTGCAGGGGTATGATTTCTGGCATTTGTTCAAACACCACGGTGTCAATTTGCAAATCGGCGGTTCTGACCAGTGGGGTAATTTGGTTTCAGGCGTGGAATTGATTCGCAAAAAAGAAAACGCCGAAGTCTACGCCATGACTGCGCCGTTGCTCATCAACAAATCAACCGGGCGTAAATTTGGCAAGTCCGAAGGTGGTGCCGTCTGGCTGGATGAAAACAAAACCAGCGTGTACAAGTTCTATCAATTCTGGCTGAACGTTGACGATGAAAGCGCCATCGAGTACATGAAGATTTTCACCATGCTTGATCGCGACACCATTGAGGCCATCGCTGAAAACCATGCCGTCAATCCTGGCGCGCGCTCAGCTCAAAAAGTCTTGGCGCGCGAGGTTACCGACATCGTCCACGGCGTCAATCGGCGCGAATCAGTGGAGCGGGTGACGGAAGTATTGTTTGGCGGCGGCGATTTCCGGCAATTATCAGACGATGACCTGGACGCTCTCGCCAAGGAAATTCCGCGCGTCGATGTCGGCGTCGGCGTGATTGAAGCGTTGGTGGTTTCTGGTGCGGTCAGCTCCAATGGCGAAGCAAAACGCCTATTGAAATCTGGCGCCATCAGCCTCAACGGCGAAAAAATAGCCGAAGACCAAGCTGTCAACACCACATCGCTGCTGAAAAAAGGTAAAAATATATTCGTGCTAATCATGGAGGGAGATGAAGAATGAAAAAAATTATAGCGTTTGACTCAGATGACACCATTGTCCTATCAAAAATGCCAGCGACACCACGCATGGCTGGTTTATTGGCAGAATTATTGAAACATTACGACGTGTGTATTATTTCTGGCACTGATTTTGAAGGGGTGATCTATCCAAACACTGTCAGGCAAATTGAACAAGTTCCGGGCGTTGACCTCAGCCGACTGCACATCATGCCGACCTGTGGCACTCGGTACTATCGTTTCCAAGACGGTGAGTGGCGACTGCAGTATCAAGAGGATTTGACTGAGGAGCAAAAAGCTCGGATTTTTGAAGCAATTGAGACCTCGGCCAAGGAACTTGATATGTGGGTGGACGATCCAGCTGGCGAGATCATCGAAGATCGTCTCAGTCAGGTGACATACTCTGCGCTGGGTCAAAAAGCCACGCCAGAAGACAAATACGCCTGGGCTGAAGCCAACAAGGAAAAGCGTAAATTGCTCAACGATGCTGTTAAAGCACGCATCCCAGAGTTTGAAATTCGGACGGCCGGCACCACTAGTCTGGACGTGACCAAGCCTGGTATCGATAAAGCCTATGGCATGAAAAAACTGATGGAAGCAACGGGCGTAACTAAGGAAGAGATTTTATTCTTTGGCGACAAACTAGAAGAAGGCGGCAATGATTTCCCGGTCAAAAATATGGGCATTGACTGCATCGCTGTGGAACGTTGGGAAGATACCGCCTACGCACTGGAAGGCATCAACGCTGTTTCGTAGATGAAGCTGACAACTCCACTGGAACACATCAAAGGCGTCGGCCCCAAAACTGCCCAAGCGTTGTCAGCGGCGGGTTTAGAGACGGTGGCGGACGCTCTGGATTTTTTGCCGCGGGCGTATGATGATTATTCGGCGGCGGTCAACATCGCTGATCTTCAGCCGGGCAAGGTGACGGTGCGGGCGCGCTGCGAGTCGATTTCCACGCGGATTGTGCGCCGAGGCTTAAGGATTACCACGGCGGTGCTGGCGGATGATTCCGGCAAAGTCAAGGCCGTTTGGTTCAATCAGCCCTACCGCGAATCACAGCTGAGATCTGACGCCGAGTTCATGTTTTCCGGCCAATTTGGCATGCAATATAACAGCTATCAGATTAGCAATCCATCCGTCGAGCTGGCTAAGCAGACAGATGCGTCCGACGCCCAGCCTACATCGGGCATCCATCCCGTCTACAAATCCATCAAAAATCTCCGCCCCAAAACCGTGCAGGATTTGCTAAAAAACCTACGTCCCATCATAGAATTTTTGCCCGAGACGTTGCCGGAGCACATCGTCCAGCGGCAAAAACTAGTCAGCCGCGCCGAAGCCGTCAGGTTCCTCCACGCGCCAAATAGTCACGAGGAAATTGCTCGCGGTCGTGAGCGGCTGGCGTTTGAGGAATTGTTTGAAATGATTTTGGCGGCGCAATTTAACAAACAAGAGCAGACCAAGCTGACTGGCTGGCGCATTCCGTTCAATCAGCCGGTCGTCAAGCAATTTGTTGAGCAATTGCCATTCCCCTTGACCAACGCGCAGCGCCGCGCCGCCTGGCAAATTTTGCAAGATTTGGAGTCGGAGCATCCGATGAACCGCTTGTTGCAGGGTGATGTCGGCTCAGGTAAAACTGTGGTTGCTGGACTGGTGGCGGCGGAGGTGGCACAGGCTGGTTTCCAGACAGCCATCATGGCGCCGACGGAGATTTTGGCGACTCAGCACGCCAAAACGCTGGATGAATTATTGGCGCCATTTGGTGTGTCGGTGGCACTGCTGACGGGACACGTCAAGGGTGCTCAGCGGCGGCAGCTGCTGGACAATTTAGCAAATGGCAACATCAATGTGGTGGTTGGTACCCACGCGCTGATTCAGGAAAAAGTGGCGTATCACAAGCTGGGGTTTGTGGTGATCGACGAGCAGCATCGATTTGGCGTCAAACAACGGCAGGCATTGTTGCAAAAGTCAGACTACATGCCGCACCTGCTTAGCATGACCGCCACACCGATCCCGCGGAGCTTGGCGCTGACGTTGTACGGTGAACTGGACATCTCGATTTTGGACGAGCTGCCAGCTGGGCGTCAGCCGATTGAAACGAAAATTTGGTCGCCAGCCTCGGCGCCGAAGCTTTATGAAACCATCGACCATGAACTAGCTCAGGGTCGCCAAGCCTATGTCATCTGCCCGTTGATTGACGACAATCCTGACAATGACAAAAAATCGGTCGAGGCGGAATATCACAAATTGGCGAAAACGATTTTCCATCATCGTCGCCTAGGGCTGCTGCACGGTAAACTACCGCCAGAGGAAAAAGCGGCGGTCATGCAGCGGTTTGCGGACGGTGACATTGATATGCTAGTGAGCACCACGGTGGTGGAGGTCGGTGTTAATGTACCGAACGCCACAGTCATGCTCATCGAAAATGCTGATAACTTTGGACTCAGCCAGCTCCATCAGCTGCGTGGGCGGGTTGGCCGTGGTGAGTATCAGAGTTTTTGTCATCTGATGATGTCGGGTCACGACAAACCAAGCCAGCGCCTCAGGGAAATTGAGAAGTCTCAAGACGGCTTTTACTTGGCGGAAGTTGACCTGAAACTGCGCGGTCCTGGCGAGATCTACGGCCGAGCGCAACATGGCGCGCTCAACCTGAAAATTGCCTCGCTGAGCGACACGCCACTGATTGCCCGTGCGCAAACGGAGGCCGAGCGCTTTGTCAAAGAGGGGCAGGATTTGCTACAATATAACCATCTGGCGCGTGCCGTCAGTCGCTATCAGCGATTAACCATTTTGAATTAATATGTATGCAGGAACAACAATTAGAGATGGCTCTGGCCGATTTATCGGTGTTCATCAAAAGATAGATCGAGTGGCCAGGCGACATCTGACGACAATGCTGCCTGATTGGTGTGATTTTCCTGATATCAAAGATATCCTGCATTTTGAAGGCAAAAACGGCCCTGACGGCGTCAAGCGCAAAAGTCCAGCCGTTGACGAGCCGTGGCATTTCATCAATCCAGACGACCCGAACGACACGGCACTGTTGGAGATGATCGACCAGCATATTGATAATCTGGCGAAGGCGCTACAGAACCATAATTCTGAACGAGCCGCCTTTGAAGCAGCGTGGATGGCACACGCCATCACCGATGGTCTGACGCCGGCGCATCATTTCCCGCTGGAGCACGCCATGCAGGAGCTGCGTGGTGGCGAAGGTCTGGAGACGCGAACTTCCATCCTCAAGAAAAACGTCATGAAGGGTGATACGGGGATTGAGCTCATCAAAAACAACTGGAAGTTTTGGGGTGCTAAAGGCATGATGACCATGCACGTGGCGTTTGAAGCGGGCGTGGCGAGCGTGGTGGCCTATCCGCGCTTCAAGGACGCCGTGCCAAGCGAGGCTGAGATTTTGCAAGTCAAGCAGCAGGGCTATCGGGAATATTATTTGGAGCAAGTTCACGCCGTGGCCGACCTAAAAATGTATGATAATTTTGGTAAAAACGGCTGGACGACCGATTTGGCGCGGCAAACCAACCATGAACTGATGCCAATCATCATCAAAGCCGTCATGCTGGGCTGGCTAGCGTCGGTTTGGAAACTTGAGGCAAAGCGGTGAGAGTGCGCATCATCGCTGGGGAATTTGGCGGACGATTTATCCAAACGCCGCCAGGCTCAACGACACATCCCATGGGCGAGCGGGTGCGCTCGGCAATGTTTAATTCACTGGGTGAAACCGTGCGCGGTGCGCGAGTGCTGGACGCTTTTGCGGGTTCTGGTGCCATTGGCTTGGAAGCGCTCAGTCGCGGTGCCGAGTCGGTGTTTTTTGTGGAACGAAACCGGGTCGCGCAGCGCGTAATCGCCGAAAACATAACCAATTTGGGCGTCGATGAACAATCTATTGTAATAAAAACAACGGTATCAAATTGGCTGGAAAGCATGAGCGTAACAGAGAAGTTTGATATCATTTTTGCTGATCCACCATATCACAACCCTCAGTTTTCCACAGTTTCGCGACTAATGGGGCTTCTCAAACCAGGTGGATGTATGATATTATCACACCCAGGAATAGGTGAGGTGCCAGTTCAAAACGGAATTGTTGTGGTGGACAATCGTAGTTATGGGGAGGCGCACCTCACCAAGTTCCTGCGAGAACCATCTGAGTTTGATTATTAGTCCCGATGTATGTCGAGGACTTTTTGCTATACTGGCGCGAAATAGGGTATTGCAAAAGTAAGCTCTATATGGTACAGATAGTACTAAGATATATGTGGATCCAAAAGAGGAGGAATGAAAATATGCCACGTGCTAATCATGACCTAATGGAGCGAGAACTTACAGGGGCAACTGCTAGTAATCCTGAAGACGCTGATATGAGAGCGCTTTATGACGCCATCCGTACGCGGGAAAACTTTGACAAAGAGCGGAAAAGAATTAACAACCTTAGACAACTTGGTCAGGAAGTCTTGGAGAAGTGTGGTTACGCGGAATATAGCGAAATAACCGTTTAGCTTTTGTTAACGTTGAGGGATAAATAAAAAGAGCCTCACTGGGGAGCTCGTGATGGTGAGTTGTGGTGCGGATGGGGAGAGTCGAACTCCCGTCTCAACCTTGGGAAGGTCACATAATAGCCGTTATACGACACCCGCGTTCTTAAAAGTATATCACCCTTGCCAGATGGCGACAACTTTAGTACAATGAAATAGCAAGTTTGTGGCTCTTTAGCTCAGTTGGTAGAGCAGAGGCCTGAAGAGC
>CAUTLS010000011.1:0-21130 GCA_963539345.1 uncultured Candidatus Saccharibacteria bacterium | reverse complement strand
TAATATGGATTTTAATTATGAAAATTTGTCTAAATATATTGAAATTGCCGAGGAGGTTATTAGGGGCTTAGGAGGGGCGGCGGTTAATACCGTTCAATTTCTTGATGTAATGGCAAAAGAATACGGTATTACTCCACCAGATGCACTTCTTGCTGCTGATACTGCAGACTCCATTGAGGTAGATCATTTTGAGAACACAGTTAGGTTGTCTGAATCATCTTCTAAAGAGGAGCCGACAGAAGAATAATCCACGGGAGTGGTTCAGAATAAAAACAACTCTTCCATGACGAAGAGTTGTTTTGATAATGCTAATTGGTACACCCGGCACGATTCGAACGTACGACCTTTGGCTCCGCAAGCCAACGCTCTATCCAGCTGAGCTACGGGTGCATACAGCCTTTCGGCAAAACCGATTGGCCATAACAAAAATATAAGGTACCTTCTCTGTTCACATCATGAACATCGAACTTTTACATTCTAACACATATCAAAAGCTAAGAGCAAGCTAAAGCTTAATGATTCGGATGAGTTTTTCCAAAGCGTCTGGTTTTATCTCTTGCATGGGCAGGCGTGTGCCTAACATATCGACAATTACTTCCCCTTCTGCCTCTGAAAAGTAAATGGTTAACCCTGGTGAAAACCGTTTAACGGGAAGTAGTAATACTGAGAATTGACCTTGATATTCAATAACACCAAAGGCTTTGAATTCACTAAAATCATACAATTTGTCCGCCACATAGACACCTTTAGGACTAATGGCGTAGTTGATCATGCGAGGGGTTTTGGTGGATAGAGATAGTAACGCTACCGCCATGATGGGTATTAACACCGTGAATGTCCAGCTTTTTATCCAAAAAACAGACAGTGCCATGAGTGCCATGATGACCACGGCAAATGATAGATACCAGCCTAGACCACGTGCTGGACCTCTGGTCTCTGGGGCGTGCCAAGAAAATGGTTCAGACAGGTCATGAGTTGTTGTTTTGGTTGGTTCTGCTTCCATGGTTTTAGTATACCATGAGCATAATGTGTAGACTAGACGTCAGTAGAGCCACCGCTGACGGCGAAGTTAATGACAAACTTGATGATGGCATAGGCGAAAAGAGCAATCAATAGACCAATCACAGCATACAAGATGGTGTTTTTGGCGGCAGTAACTGATTCCTTCCGTCCACCAGATATGACGTAACGAAAACCACCAAAGATAAGCATCACCACGCTGACTACCGCGATACCGATCAGCATAAAGTTGATAACCCGACGCACCAGAGAGCTGTCACCATTCCACAGGTTGGTTGGCACACCGTTGCCACGAGCTGCCTCTACACCTTCTGCAAAACCACCCTCACCAAGTGCCAGAGCTGGTAGACCAGTGATGGTCAATGCTAACATGGTTGTTATGATGATGCTTGCGCCAACAGTTAGAAACTTCTTCATAATAGTTATATTATCCTTGTTTGGTATTAAAAAGTCAACGCTATGGTATTTTGTACAGGTGTGGTACAATGTAACCAGGTTTCATGGTGTACATTTTGGAGGAGTACCCAAGTGGCTGAAGGGGACGGTTTGCTAAATCGTTAGTACGGAGAGATCTGTAGCGGGAGTTCGAATCTCCCCTCCTCCGCCAGGAACTGATATGAAATTCTCAACTTACGGGTTGGGAATTTTTATTTGTGAACAGGAGTGTGGTATAATGTGAACAGATTTCTGGAAGGGTGACCGAGTGGTTGAAGGTACCGGTCTTGAAAACCGGCGTGCGGTAAAACGTACCGAGGGTTCGAATCCCTCCCCTTCCGCCAGAATGATACGTAAACACCTCAAGTGGGTGTTTTTTATTTGCCATTGACGTGAAATATACTTGACATAAAATAAAACTTATGCTAATATGATAATCAGTTTAACAGCGCTTGGTGCGCGTTAATAAAACATAAACAGAGAGATACATGAATATATTACAACAGATTATTACACAATTTACCATATTTGTGAGCCTGACTACTGCTTGTGGTGTACTGATGCACGACACCCACGTGGATAAGGCGGTGGTATCAGTATTTAGTACAGTTGATTTTCAGGGATCAACGGGTGACGATGGTATGAAAACGACGAGGATTGGCTCATCAGCGCATACACACCCGGAACATACATCACTGAGTAGTATCATTCATGATGGATCAGCAAACCCACGTTCGACACCGCGTAATGATGACCGAAAATATATGAAAGTTAAGCGTGCCCAGGGCAATGGCGGTCCTGAGTTTGATGGGCAACGCCTGTGTATCGGTAAGATTTGTTTTTAGTTAAATTTGATAACTTCCAACTCGGTAACTAGCCGCTTAATGAGCGCCTGTTGCTCTGTGATGTGTTGGCGAGTCTCTTCCACTAAGTGGGCTGGTGCTTTTTCAGCGTAGGACGGATTGTTGATACGCGCTTCAAGCCCCTCGAGGCGTTTTCGGGCTTCTGCGAGGCGCATTTCCAGCTCAGTCTGGTGCTGGTAGAGCGTCTCGTCATCGATATCCAGCCACACTTCCCTGTTTGCTGCGGCCAATCTGAGACCACGTGGTTGATCAGTGTGCTCAACTGAGGCAAGGCGCATGAGGTGTTTGATGGTGTCGGCGTTTTCCTTGACCAAGCTGTCATTGCCGTATAGTAAGCGATATTTTTTATTGCCCGGTAGCTCTGTGATTACCCAGCGACCTTCGGAGACTAATTCTTTGATTCGTTCAAATTGTTCAGCTTCAATTTCATCGTATTGTTCTGGTGTTGGCCAGCTGTCGCGCATCAGAATACCGTCAGTGTAGTTGAGTGTCTGCCAAATTGTCTCAGTGACGAATGGTGCAAATGGATGAGTAATCCTCAGGCTGGTTGCTAGCACCCATGACAGTAATGGGCGATTGATGGCGGTTTTTGATGATTCGATGTACCAATCAGCTACGTCATCCCAAATGGCGTGATAGACGGTTTCGGCGGCCTCAGAAAAGCGGTATTGTTCCAGACGGACAGCGATGTTGTTGGCGGCGTCATTCAGCTGGCGGATAATCCAGTGGTCAGCTGGGGTTTGTGGCTGTAATGGCACGATGACGTGATTGTCGCCAATTTGTGCTTCAACAAAGCGAGCAATGTTCCATAGCTTGTTGCAGAAGTTGCGAGCAGCGATGACCGCACCTCTATTGAAGGCTTGATGTTGGGCTGGTGCGCGGCCGGCGATGATACCCATGCGGGTGGCATCTGAGCCAAATTCTGAGACTAGTTCCATCGGATTGATGACATTACCCTTGGATTTGGACATTTTTTGATTATGCTCGTCGTTGACCATACCATGCAGATAAACGTCCTTGAATGGTAGTTTGCCGGTGCGGTACAGGCTGAGCATAATCATGCGTGACACCCATGCTCGCATGATATCCATACCGGTCTCCATCAAGCTGGTTGGGAAGTATTTGGCTAATTCTCCGCCATTGAGATAATCGGTGACAATGTATGGCCACTGCCCAGATGAAAACCAGGTGTCAAAGGTATCTTCTTCTCTGATGTATGTTGTTCCATTTACAACAATACGCTTTTCGGTTACCCGGGTGTCGAAGATCCAGTCGTTTGAGTCGGTCTCATTGACAAACGCTGGGATTGGGATGCCCCATGGGATTTGTCGAGAGATATTCCAATCCTTGAGTTGCTCCAGGTAGGCGATGAGCTCTTTGCGCTTTGAGGCTGGATGGAAGGTAATCTCCCCCTTCTCTAGCGCCTCAATGGCTGGCTTGGCTAGTGGTTGCATTTTGATAAACCACTGTTCTTTCACCATTGGTTCGATGACGGTGCCGCACTTGTAACAATGACCGACAGCGTGTTCAATACTAGATTCACCGCGGCGTAGCTCCATGGCTTCTAGGGCTGCTAGGATGCGGCGTCTTGCTTCTTGCGGATCTAGACCTAAGAATTGTGGCGGGACATTGATCAATTTGCCATCATGGCTGATGATGCTTTTGACTGGTAGACCATGGCGTTCTGCCATCTCAAAGTCGTTTGGATCATGCGCTGGAGTTATTTTGACGGCTCCGGTACCATAACTCATGTCAACGTATTCGTCGGCGATGATGGGGATTTCGCGGTCGATAATTGGTAGGAGAATACGGGTGCCGATGAGCTTTTTGTAGCGCTCGTCATCAGGATGAACAGCCACAGCAACGTCGCCTAACATAGTCTCAGGACGGGTGGTGGCAACTACGATTTCTCCAATCTTATCCAAGGTTGGGTAAGCTATTTTCCATAACGTCCCCTTCTCTGTTTTGTGCTCGACCTCGATATCGGCGAAGCTAGTTTGGTGAACAGTACAGTAGTTAACGATTCGTTCGCCGCGGTAGATCAGATCATCTTCCCACATCTGTTTGAAGGTATCGTACACCGTCTGTATCACCTTGTCGTCTAGAGTGAATGTAAGGTGTTTCCAGGAGGCGCTGGTACCCAAGGCACGTAACTGTAATTCCATATTGCCACGCTTTTCTTGGACAAAGTTCCATACTTGGCTGTACAATTGTTCTCGCGAAAAATCAAAGCGACTTTTACCCTGCTTTGCTAGCTCTTTTTCGTAGACTACCCATGTTTCAAAGCCAGCATGGTCGGCACCGGGGATAAACACTGCATCATCGCCCTTGAGCCTATGATAGCGGATCAAGATATCCTTCAGGTTCATATCAAGCGCGTGTCCGATGTGTAGGTTGCCGTTGGCGTTTGGTGGTGGCATGACGATACTGTACGGCTTACCTTCACCTGTGGGCGCAAAAGAATTGCTCGTCTCCCATAGGGCATAAATATCTGGTTCGTAGTCATTTGGAATGTATTGTTTGGCTAATTGCATATGATCTGATTCCTATATATTTCACGGGAAAAATGGCACACATAAACCACTGACTACTTTTCACACGAAAAAGTACCCTCGAGCGAGCTTATGTGTGTATTCTCCCATGTTTATTTCTGGTTATAGTATACCATAGAACTGGGATTTTGGCGCCATGGCTTACGCTGCGTCCAGCATAGATAGACTTGGTTGAACTTCCATGTTGTATGGGTCGGCAGGCTGGTCGATGTGGGCGCGGAAATAACCGAGTGCGGCGATCATAGCGGCATTGTCGGTGCAGAGCTGGATGGGTGCGTATTCAATGTCGATAGGCAGGGCTAGGCTTAGTTGGCGGCGCAGTTCTTGATTGGCGGCGACACCACCAGCGATGACGACGGAAGCAGGCTGAAAATTGTCATAAGCTTTCTTAGTCTTATCAACCAGGGTTTTGATGGCAGTGTACTGGAAGCTGGCTGCCATGTTGTGTTGTAATTCGTCGGTCACAAGGGCAGGGAGCTCGTGTGACGGGAAGGTAAAGTCTTTACCGACTTCGCGCTGCACCGTTCTCAGAACGGCTGTTTTAAGGCCGGAGAAGGAAAAATTGTATTCACCAGCAAGTTTGGCGATGGGTAGATGAAAGGCCTGCGGATCACCGAGCTCAGCTGCCTTGGCGATGGCAGGGCCACCAGGGTAGGGTAGACCGATAATTTTAGCGACTTTGTCGAACGCCTCACCAACGGCGTCATCTTGGGTTTGGCCGATGAGCTGGTAGTCGCCATGGTTACGGAACAGGACGAGCTGTGAATGTCCACCAGAAACGATGAGGGTAAGGAGAGGGAAGGTAGGTTGGTTTTTTGGCAGTGTTAAAGATAAGCTATCAGACTGCTGGTTGATGAAATTAGCATACACATGAGCTTCTACATGATGTATTTTATACAACGGTTTGTGATGAATAATGGCGAGGGTGCGGGCAGCGAGGGTACCAACAAGGAGCGAACCGATGAGGCCAGGAGCGTAAGTGACGGCGATGGCGTCGATATCATCCCAAGTACAGTTGGCCTCAGATAACGCCTTTTTGACAACCGGGTTGATAACCTCCAGATGTGAACGGGCGGCAATTTCTGGAATGACGCCACCATATTCGGCATGGATATCGATTTGTGAGTTAACAACATTTGATAATAGTAGATGACCATCTTCGACGACAGCGGCAGCTGTTTCATCACAGCTTGATTCAATTCCCAAAATCCTCATAACTATGGCATAGTATAACACATATTCGCCTCTGTTGTCTGGAAGTGTGAATCGGCACGCAAAAGTGGTATCATGGATATATGAAACAGATTCTTGTCAAAGCAGCCAGAAGTATTTTGCCCGCTAGTGCTTTGCATGGCGTGGAGAATGGATATCGCCGAGTCAGAGTACGGCTATTGAGTGCGCGGTATGGTAACCCATCAAAAAACTTGCGAGTTATCGCAGTAACTGGCACCAATGGAAAGACAACGACCGCCTGCTATATCAATGAGATCTTGAAGGAGGCCAAATTTAAGACAGCGATGTTCACGACGGCGTTGATAGAGGTGGCAGGGAAGGCTCAGGTTAATGATTTGAATGCAACGGTGGCTTCGACTGGCAGGATGCAGCAGTTCTTTCGTGATGCAAAAAAGGCTGATGTGGACTATGTCGTGTTGGAAATCACGTCGCACGCGCTTGACCAGCACAAGCTTGACGGAGTGCCGATTGAGGCGGCAGTGATGACCAATTTGACACAGGATCATTTAGACTATCACAAGACCATGGAGAATTATGCAGCGGCTAAGGGTAAGCTGTTTGCACTGGAACCGCGATATATCATTTTGAACCGCGATGATGAATGGTATGACTATTTTGATCAATTCGTTGCCGGTGAACAAAAAATGACCTATGGTAAGCATCCGGAAGCAGAGGCGCAAATTCAGCGAGTTAAACTATACCGCAAGGGTACTGAAGCTGATGTGGTTTTGGATCATCAGACTCATTTGGAGCTGGCGACGGCGCTGCCAGGTGAATTTAATGTGCATAATATGACAGCAGCAGTGACGTTGGCGTATCTGCTGGGTGTGAAATTACAAGATATCCAAGAAGGCGTGGCTAACGTCGAGGCGGTTCCTGGCAGGTTTGAGCGAGCAGTCGAGGGTGTTGGTTATGACGTAATTGTTGATTATGCACACACCCCTGATGCATTGGATAAATTATTGACGGCCGCTCGTAAGATCGCCAAGGGTCGAGTGATTTTGGTGTTTGGGGCTTGTGGGGATCGCGACAAGAGCAAGCGGCCAACTATGGGCGAAATTGCCGCCAAAAACACCGACAGGATATTCCTAACCGACGAGGAAAGCTACAACGAAGACCCTGATCAAATCAGGCGAATGGTTTATGAAGGAATTAAACGGGCGCACGGTGACGCCAAGACAACAGAAATTCCTGACCGACGACAGGCGATTGAGCGAGCACTTGGCTCTGCGCAAAAGGGTGATATGGTGCTGATCACTGGAATGGGACATGAGAAATATCGAATCGTGAATGGACAACGGCTGCCGTGGAATGATAGCCAGGTGGTACGTGAAATTTTGGGACAGGAAAAAGCAGAATAATTAACCTAGTGACTTGCCGAAAAAAGCTTGTTTTTTGCTAAGCCATTCTTTGGATTGGCGGACAAGTTTTTTGGTATCTTTCGAACTTTTGAGGAGTGGTTTGATAGCTTCTTCGAGGTAGACACCACCTTGTGACCCCTTGAACAGCAAGATGGTGTCTTGACGCGCCAGAGATTGTAATAATTCTACAGCATCGATGGCTGTATCAAACGAGGTGACAGTACAGCCGTTGTCTTGGGCAGCTGGCGCCAAGAATGTAGCTGCGTTGGATCCGACAGTGATGACGTGCGATAGCTGTGCTGGGTCGCATAGGGTACCGAGTGTGCGGTGTTCAGACGCTGTTGTATCGCCAAGCTCGTTCATATCTCCCAAGACGGCGATTTTGGTTTTGGCGGGTAATTGATAGAGTGTTTCGAGGGCTGATTTGGCAGCGAGTGGGCTGGAATTATACGAATCATCGATGAGCATTGAACCGTTGATACCGCTCAGTAGGTTCATTCGCCCTGACACAGGAGTAAAGTTCTCTAAGGCGGTGATGACGCTTTCAACGTCAAGGTTGAACTCCAATGCAACAGCAGCGGCTCCAGCAGCAATGCGTAGTTGGTGCTTGGCGACAACAGGCATGATAAACTCGCGAGAGGTTTGCTCGCCATGTGTTAAGGTACAGGTATATCCTTGGCTGTGATTAAACTGATGAGCGGTAATGTAATAGTCAGCATCTGGCTCAGTACTGTAAGAAAGATTGCGTTCAGAATTGGCAAAAGCGATGAATCCAGAGTTGATATCATCACGGTTATACAGGGTAACGATGCTGTGACTAGACAAGGCAAATTCTTCTTGAGCTACTGTTTTGAGATTGCCAAAAAACTCCATGTGCTCAGGAGATATGGCTGTGACGACGAGAATATCAGGGTGAGCGTAGCGACCAAAGGCGGTCATTTCACCGGGGTGGTCGATGCCAAATTCTTGAACGATGACGTTGATGTCGTGAAGTTGGCGAGCTGAGCGATAGGCGCGGTAGATGGTTGATAGCCAATCAGTGATGGATCGAGGATTTTTCGGGCCATCAATACCAAGCATCTCCAGGGGTGCACTAAATTCAGCATTGAAATTACCCCTGTTGGTTCGAACTTTTTTGTTGTGTTTGAGAACGTCGACGATGGTTGATTTGGTGGTTGTCTTGCCGACGCTTCCGACAACGGCGACCAGGCGAATATGTGGATTGTTGTGAAAAAATTTACGCATGATTCGCACTAATAGACACGAGATGAGAGATTTGAATAGCTTCATATATAATATTATAGCAATATCAAGGCGGGAGGGCTATTTTGAAACATTACCGGTACCAAGTTAGCACTCACGCTTGACGAGTGCTAACTTGGTACGATACAATTAACTACATTGATAAGGAAATGGAGGATGATATGGATACACCTATCAAGCCTCTCGGTGACCGCGTGGTAGCGGTGCGCGAGGAGGCGAAGACGCAGACGGCTAGCGGACTGTATTTGCCGGATAGTTCGAAGGAGAAGCCAGTGGTGGCCGAGGTTAAAGCAGTTGGCGGCGACGTCAAGAATGTCAACGTGGGTGACAAAATTGTTTATAAGGAATATTCGACCACGGATTTGAAAATTGACGGCACGGAATATTTGATCGTCCGCGAGGAAGATATTTTAGCAACGGTTGTTTGAGAAAAGGGGAGTTTTTATTATGGCAAAAAAAGTTTTTTACGATGATGATGCGCGCGCTCGCGTGTTGGGCGGTGCCGAGGCGCTGTATAACGCAGTTAAGGTAACCTACGGGCCAAAGGGTCGCAATGTGGTGATCGCCAAGGGGTTTGGCGGACCGACGGTGACGCACGACGGTGTGACGGTAGCGGAAGGGATTGAACTACCAGAGAACGACGATGAGACGTTGGGCTACAAGGTTGGTGCTGATTTGATCAAGCAGGCGGCCAAGAACTTGAATAAGCAAGCTGGTGACGGCACCACGACCGTAACAGTGCTGACCTATTCGATTTTGAAGGAGGCCAACCGGCTGATCGCAGCGGGTCACAACCCGATGGAGCTACGCAAAGGCATCGAGCAGGCTGGCGCGGAAATTGTCAAAGAGCTGAATAAATTAGCTGAGCCAATTGAGGGCAAGCCTGAGCGCGTGGCGGAAGTGGCAACTATTTCGGCGGGCGACGCGGAAATTGGTAAACTAATCACTGGTGTCATCGAGAAAGTTGGCAAAGACGGCGTAGTAACGGTCGAAGCTGGCCAAGGTTTGGAGCTGGAGGCTGAGGTCGTTGAGGGCTTTAGCCTGGATAAGGGCTGGGTCAGTCCGTTCTTTGTCACCGACACTGGCCGGCAAGAGGCGGTTTATGAAAAGCCAGCGATTTTGATCACCGATAAGAAGATTTCTAGCGTGCAAGAATTCCTACCAATGCTAGAGAAATTGGCACAATCTGGCAAGAAGGACGTGGTGCTGATCGCTGATGAAGTCGAAGGCGAGGCACTGAGCATCTTGGTGCTGAACAAGCTCAAGGGCGTGTTTAACACCGTGGCGGTCAAGGCACCAAGCTTTGGCGACCGCCGTAAGGAGATTTTACGCGACATCGCGGTGCTGACCGGCGCAACGGTGATTTCTGAAGATCACGGTTTGACATTTGAGAATGCTGGCCTAGAAGTGTTGGGTTCAGCGCGCAAGGTGATTGTCGGCAAAGATGAAACCACCATCGTTGAGGGCGCGGGCAAGCCGTCAGCAGTGAAGGAACAGATCGCTCAGATTAAGGCACTGTCCGACAATGCTTCCAGTGAATATGAAAAAGAACAATTCGACAAGCGAGCAGCGTCCTTGAGCGGTAAGGTGGCGGTCATCAAAGTCGGCGGCGCGACCGAGACAGAAATTGACGAAAAGAAATTCCGCGTGGATGACGCGGTGGCAGCGACCAAGGCAGCCTTGGCCGAGGGAATCGTCGCTGGCGGTGGTGTCACGCTGGTAAACTTGGCTGGTGGCCTGAAGGTGAGCGGTGCAGACAGCATCGCGGCTGGCCGGCAGATTCTAAAGGATGCCCTAAAGCAGCCGTTCCTGCAGATTATGCGTAACGCTGGCTTGAACGCCGATGCACTGCTAGCGCAAGTCGAGACGGGCAAGGCGGGCTTTGGCGTTAATGTCATGAAACCTGCGAACGAATTGGTGGATGTCAAAAAAGCTGGCGTTATCGACCCAGCACGCGTCACCAAAGAAGCAGTGCAGAACGCGGTATCTATCGCTTCAACCGCAGCAACCATGGGCGCATTGGTCGTAGATGTACCAGAGCCAGAAGCTCCAGCTGCGCCTGGTGGTATGCCGGGTATGGGGATGATGTAGCAGGTTACATCAAACAAAATAGGGCCGGTAGCAGGCCCTATTTTAATGAATTGAAATGGTTATTTTTGTGGATTTGACAGATAATCTATCTCTTTGATCACATCCAGCAGAGCTTGGGCGCGGCGAGATTCATCAGCGATGGCACCAGCTGCTGCGTGTGCTGGAGCGATCAAAGCGCTGTCATCTGTTGAGCGTAATAACAGTAGGTAGGTGTCAAACTTTTCTTCTGGGGAAATGTTTAACTTATCGACCAGGGGACGAAGCTCCAATAGCGCTTGTTGCTTGATGGAGTCCAGATTTGAATCATTTACCGGGGCTGCAGGGGTCATAGTGTCAACGGAAATCGGCACTGCTGGCGGCGGTGCGACCATTAAATCGTCCGTTGTTACTGGGACTGAGTTGTCTGGTGGTGGCGCGACTACCTGAGCGTCGTCTGACTGCGGAGTTGTCCCCGTCTCTTCAAAGCTCAAATTATCATCTGTTTGTTGTGTTACACCTGCCAAAACCTTGGCAAGCTCTTGATCATCGGTAACTGATTGGTTTTGCATGTCCCCACCCATCTTATTAATGATTATGCTTATATATGTTATACTTTAGCATGAAGAAAGGTGATATGACAAGATGCTTGATGATCCTATGATGATTCGGCGAAAAGATCCAGCCGACACCCTGTCTGGTTTGTTGCAGTTATCAACGCAGACTTCGTTTGAAGTAGTTATCGAAGGGAATGATTATGTCCCGGGCACTATCAATGCGGTGGTGATTGCTGGTATGGGTGGTTCAGCGCTGGCAGCAGAAATGGTAATTGCGTTAACGAGGGGTTGGTTACATATTCCTCTGGTGGTGACGAAAGGCTATGATTTACCAGGTTTTGTGAATGGTAATACCCTAGTTATCGCTATCAGTCACTCTGGTAATACAGAAGAGACCCTCAGTTGTTATGATCAGGCGCGTGCCAACAATTGTCAGTTGGCGACAATCACCACGGGCGGAGCCTTATTTGAAAAGGCAGCAGCTGATGGCGTCAAGAGGATAAAAATACCAGCTGGTGCACAGCCCCGCATGTCGACAGTTTATCATCTGCGAGGATTGTTGAAGATATTACAACATTTTTTGATCATTGATGGTGATTTATATCAAAAATTGGAAGAAAGCGGCGAATGGTTATCTGGTCAGGTAAAAGCTTGGGCACCGGAAGTACCGACCGAGCAAAACATCGCCAAACAGTTGGCGCTTAAGTCAGCTGGCAAAACCCCGGTGATTTATGCTGGCGAGCTAACCTGGCCGCTGGCGTATAAATGGAAAATTAGTTGGAATGAATCGGCAAAAAATATAGCTTTTTGTAATCAGTACCCTGAATTTAATCACAATGAATTTATCGGCTGGTCATCTCATCCGATTGAAAAACCGTTTGTGATTGTTGATTTGATGAGTCACTTGGAACATCCGCGCATTCGCGAGCGAATGGAGCTGAGCGATCGATTGTTGAGTGGTATGCGTCCGCACGCTGTATCGGTGGAACTGCAAGGCGAGACCTTGCTCAAGCAGCTATTGTGGGGCTTGGCACTTGGTGATGCCGCAAGTATTTACACAGCAATTCTAAATGGCGTTGATCCAGCGCCAGTAAAATTAGTAGAACGTCTGAAACAAGAATTAAGTTAAAGCAAAACGCGGTTTATTTAGTTGCGCATTGCTTCGATAGTGTTGCGGTTGGCAGCACGTACGGCCGGATAGATACCAAAGACGACACCGACCAGCATGGCAGCACCGATGCTGACGACGGCAGGCTGCCAGCTCAAAATTGGCGAAACTGGTAGGAAGGTACTGACCGTGTACGCACCAATTAAGCCAAAGATATAACCCATAACACCACCAGCTAAACCAATGATGACTGATTCGATCAAGAATTGATGGATGATGTGTCGGTTAGTGGCACCAATAGCTTTACGGATACCGACTTCACGCTGTCGTTCGGCAACATTTACCAACATGATATTCATGATGCTGATTCCACCGACAAATAGGGAGATGATTGACACAGCGATCATGATTGCAGACAAGGATAGTAGCATAGCGTCACTAGTCGCAGTAATATCTTTACCAGTTATGATGTGGTAGTCATTAGCATCGTGGTGATTTTGATTGAGCTTTGCTGTAATGTCAGAAATTGCTTTCTCAAGCGATGAGTCGCCGTCAGTTTTGATGGCAATTTGCTGAATTTGTGCGACATTTTGTGTTAGCTTCTTGCTGACATCCAGTGAAACAATGGCTGAGTTATTGAAATTAACACCCAAGTAAGTAAGTGGTTGTTTGACTGGTTTTAAAACACCCATGACCGTAAACGGCTTATCCTGAATACGCAGCACATTACCAAGTGAATATTCGGTACCAAACAGATCAATTGACAGCTGATGACCAATCACCACACCGTTGGCTTGCCCAACAAATTGACCATCACGCAGTTCTAGTTCTGCTAGATCTTTGATTTTTTCAGTGGTGCCAATGATGGCGGTTTTGTGCGCATCGATGCGTGAGTTGGTAGTAGTGATGGAGTTGTGAATAACTGACATTGGAGCGCTGTTTGGAGTGATGCGAGCAACGTCCTGTACATCGTATTCGGTCAGGGTTGGGAGAGGTGTAATGTTTTGTGCTTGAGACAATGACCGCTCGATATTACCGCTCAGACCAGACCGTATCAATGCCACACTGTCTTTGGTGGTTGAGAACTGTTGATTGATCAATTTATTGACACTGACAGACAGGGACATGATCATAGTGATGCCCATGATACCAATAGTAATGCCGGTAACCGTCAATGTTGTCCGACCGCGGCTGGCACGGAGGGATTGCATGGCGTTTTCTATGTGATTTTTAAATAAAAACCTCACTTGGTCGTCTCCTTTTTGGAAGTTTGTGTCTTCTTTGTGGATTTGGTTGAAGATTTTTTGTCAGACTTTTCAGCGGGTTTATCATCTTCTTTTTTTGGTTTCTCGGCAAGCTTAGCTTCTTCTTTTTCAGGATGTTTGGCTGGCTTTACTTCCTCTTTGTTAGGCTTTTCGGTAGGTTCAGTAGCTTTTTTCTCAGATTTCTTGGGCTTATCTGATGGTTTTGCTTCTTTTTCTTCGTCAATAATTTCCAGGTTTTTCCTAAATGGTGCTGATTTCTGTAGCTGTTCATCTGTATCGATCCTGCCGTCAAGCATGGTGATGACGCGGCTAGCGTACGAGGTCAACTCAGGGTTGTGGGTTACCATGATGATGGTGTTGCCACGGCGGTGAATATCGGCCAACTCCTCCATGATGATATGGCTGGCCTTACTGTCCAAGTTACCGGTTGGTTCATCTGCTAAGATGATTGACGGGCTGTTAACGAGCGCACGAGCAATCGCTACACGCTGAACCTGTCCACCTGACAATTGGTGCGGCATGTAATATTCGCGCTCGCCTAAGTGAAAGTTCTTTAAGATTCGGCTGGCTTCCTGTAGGCGTTTAATCTTACTCATGCCTTTGTATGTTAGCGGGAGAGACACGTTTTCTAGGACGCTCAAGCGAGGAATCAGATTAAAATTCTGAAATACAAAACCGATGTCATCTGAACGGATTCGGGCTAATCGTTTTGAGCCGAGATTGTCCACTGAATCACCGTTGAGGAAATATTCACCATCTGTTGCTTGATCTAGCAATCCGATGATATTTAAGAGAGTGGTCTTACCGCAACCACTTGGCCCCATGATGGCGATGAATTCGCCCTTCTCGACGGTCAAATTCACGTCGTCAAGAGCATAGTGTTCTGCATCGCCGATACCAAAACACTTTGTAATGTTTGTGAGTCTTATACACGGTGCAACTGGGGTATCCATACTATATTTATTATATGCAGTACGGGAGGATATGCAACCATAATAGTTATGTAAAATGTACATCATCAGCCCATTTTTATATTGTTACTGCGGTAGTTGGTTATTTCCCGTAAAGTTTTGTATACTAAATCAAGACGGAAGGATGCAGGAGTGGTTGAACTGGCACGCCTGGAAAGTGTGTAGACTCTTCACGGGGTCTCCGGGGTTCGAATCCCCGTCCTTCCGCCAAGTGCAAATAGGGTTATCTTCGATCGTTATTGTAAAATTAACAAAACCTATTGCAAACCCTACATTTAGTGTTTATCATGGTGTATATACGCTATATCTATAGCGGGTAGATAAACAAAAACCAAGAGGTGAGAAAAGCTGATACCACAGGGGAGGTGCTGTTGGTATTTTTCTTGTGTCTCTATGACAAATATAGTTTAAGGGAGGTATAATGAGTGTCATTCATGTCGTCAAACGAGACGGGACGAAAGAGCCGTTTGATGCAAATAAAATCAACATCGCGTTACTGAAGGCGGCAGAGGGGTTGCCTGATCAAGTATCCAAGGTCGTGCAGGTGGCTACTGAACTGCAGCTGACATTGTTTGACGGCATTACGACTGAGCAGCTCGACCAAGCGGTCATCCAGACAACCTTGCAGAATGTTAAAGACGATCCAGATTATGACAAGATCGCGGCACGGCTGTTGTTAAAAAATATTTATAAAAACACCCTAGATGATTATGAAACCGCTGATGAGCTAAAGAAATTGCACGCAAAGAAATTTCCTCAGTTCGTGAAGGATGCAGTAAAGGTTGGGCTACTGGACCAGCGGATGACTGACGGTAGGTTTGATTTGAAAAAGCTTGGTGAAGCGCTTGATCCTGCTAAAGACGACCTCAGTAAGTACCTCGGTGTCATCACTAACCGTAACCGCTACGCCCTGCGTAAACATGGTAGTGAGCCAATTGAACCACCACAGTTTACTCACATGCGCATCGCTATGGGGCTGAGCTACAATGAAAAAGATCCGACAGCTGCAGCCATCGATTTTTACAATCACATGAGTAGTCTGGAGTATGTGCCAGGTGGTTCAACCCGCGTCAATGCTGGTGGTTCATTCCCGCAGCTCAGTAACTGTTTCTTGCTGAATGTTGATGATGACATGGAATCAATTGCTAAGGCGGTGCGTGACACGATGTGGATCGCCAAAGGTACTGGTGGTATTGGCATCGGCTTTACTAAATTGCGGGCATCTGGTAGTCCAGTCAAGACAACCAATACAGTAAGTACTGGACCAATTCCATTTATCAAGATGATCGACACAGCATTATTTGCTGTCTCCCGTAAGGGTAAAAAGATGGGTGCAGCGGCAGTATATATGGAAAACTGGCATATTGATTTTAGGGAATTCATCGACCTACGCTCTAACTCCGGTGACCCATACATGCGAACGCGTTTTGCTAGCACTGCGGTGTTTATCTCTGATGAGTTTATGAAGCGGGTGCAAAAAGACCAAGATTGGTACTTCTTTTACCCGGCTGATAGGCCAGATTTGCCAGAGTTGTATGGTGAAGAATTTTCCGCACGCTACAAAGAGTACATTAAACTAGCCGAAGCTGGTAAAATGCGCGTCTTTGAAAAGACATCAGCTCGCCAGCAATTCAAACAGATTTTGACCAGCTTACAGGCTACTAGCCACCCATGGCTTACCTGGAAAGATACCATTAACGTTCGAGCCTTAAACAATAACACGGGTACGATTCACCTGTCTAACCTCTGTACGGAAATTACCTTGCCGCAGGACAAAGACAACATTGCTACCTGTAACCTGGTGAGTATCAATTTGTCAGCCTTTTTGAACACAGATAAAACATGGGACTGGGATCGACTCAAAGAGGCATCGCGAGCGGCGGTGCGCCAACTGGACAACTTGGTAGATATCACCCAGACGCCGATTCCGGAAGCTATGCACTCAAACAACCAAACGCGGGCAATTGGTTTGGGGATAATGGGCTTTACTGATGTGCTCGAAAAACTTGGTTACTGCTATGAGTCTAAGGAGTCGTATAACTTGATTGATACACTGACCGAGTTCATCAGCTATCACGCCATCGACCAATCAGCAGACTTGGCACAGGAGCTGGGCAGCTATCCTACCTACAAGGGTAGTGGTTGGAGTAAGGGTATTTTGCCGATTGACACCCTGGAGACGCTGTCTACTGACCGCAAGGTAAAGGTGAAAATTGACCACAAATCGAGCCTCGATTGGGATTCATTGCGAGTGAAAGTGAAAAAGGGTATGCGCAATGCGACACTGATGGCTATCGCGCCGACGGCGAACATCGGCCACATTGCTGGTACCACGCCGGGTATCGATCCGCAGTTTGCACAAATTTTTAGCCGCTCGACTCTGAATGGTAAATTCCTAGAAGTGAATAATAACCTGGTGCGCGACCTCAAGGCACTGAACTTGTGGGATGACATCAAGGAAGAAGTGTTTGCCAACCAGGGCGATATTCAACACATTGATGCTATTCCGCAGAAATTGAAAGACGTCTATAAAACTAGCTTCCAACTCAGTCCCTATGCCTTTATCGAGGTGGCGGCACGAGCACAAAAATGGGTCGACCAGGCGATTAGCCGCAACATGTATCTGGAAACGCGCGATATCGATGAATATGTAGAGATTTATTCTGAAGCCTGGCGGCGTGGTCTGAAAACGACCTACTATCTACACGTTAAACCACGTCATCAATCAGAGCAGACCACGGTTTCGGTGGAAAAAATTGCTGAGCAAAAGATTAGAACAGGTGCAGGCAAGGCGCGTGGCTTTGGCTTTGCAAAAATTAATAAATAAAGGGGGTTATCATGTCAGACTATACACATCCAAAAGGTGGAATTTTAGGCTCGGGGCTGCGCGACGGGCTGAGTTTACACCCAATTCGTTACCCATGGGCATACGATCTATACAACCAAGCGGTGGCTAACACTTGGTTTCCTAATGAAGTTCAGCTAGCACAGGACTTGATGGATTTTGAAAAACTCAGTGACGAAGAAAAGCACGCGCTCAAAACCGTCATCAGCTACCTCAATCCGAACGAGCTATTGATCAACAAGTCGTTAGCCTTTGGCATTTACCCATATGTTAATGCCGCTGAAGCGCAACTGTATCTGTCAAAACAGATGTGGGAAGAGGCCAATCACTTCATGACCTTTGAATACATCATTGAGACCTTCCCGTTTGATCGCGAGGAGATTTACGCAGCGGGCTTTGGCAAAAAATCGCTGGCCAACAAGGCGAACTTCCAGAACAAGCACCTGGATGTGATGCTCGATCCAAATCTCGACATTTACACCCTGGAGGGGAAGAAAGATTTTGTCCGCTCGCTGGTGGCGTATAACATCGTACTGGAAGGTATTTGGTTCTACTCGGGCTTTATGGTCGGTATGAGCTTCCGCCAGCGCAACTTGCTGCGTAATGTCGGTACGCTACTGGACTGGATCACCAAGGATGAGAATTTGCACTTGACCTTTGGGATCAATTTGCTGCTCACCATCTTGGACGAAAACCCAGAACTGCAAACCCAGGAATTTGCTGAGGAAATTCGCAACCTCATCCTGCAGGCGGTTGAGCTAGAAAAAGAGTACAACAAGGACATGTTGCCAAAGGGAATCCTTGGCTTGAACGCTGATTATGTCAATCAATACGTCATGCACATGACCGACCGCCGCTTGGTCGAGCTTGGCTTTGAGCCTGAATACAACGTGGCCAACCCAGCCAAGTGGATGGCTACCGCAAACGATACCCTGGAACTCGTCAATTTCTTTGAGAGCACTAACACTAGCTATGAAGTAAATACCACGAAATAACTACTATGGACAAAATTACAACAGACATTTTAGACACCGTGGAAGTTGGCGCCTTGGCAACCGTCAATCGTGACAGAACACCGCTAGTGACGCCGCTCCACTTTGTACGTTATAAAAATGACAACATTATTTGGATTTCTGACCGACAATCCCGCCACGCCGTTAATGCCTACCGCAGCGGTGTTGTGGAATTTGTAGTGTGGAATGATCAAAAGAGTGCTGTCTTTTTGACAACAAAGGTACGAGAGTTGCCAGAGGAAGAAGAGGCCGCGGCTTTGGAAGTGTACGCCAACAAACTGGGCGACTTTATGCCGCGTGTGAAACATAGGCAAATTTACATCATGCCAATCGGTAATATTGATGAAAAAACTACAACAGGAAACTGGCTGCATTATGTTGCATAAACGCTACATATAGCGTATTATAAGCATAAGCAGATACTAAATATATAGAAAGACAGGAACATGAACGCAAGTCAAATTATTTCTGACGACATGACATTGGAAGAAAAATTAAGCGCCATTGACGCAGCGATGAAAGCAGTCCAGCAGGCAGCTGATGACCAGGCAAAAAAATCTGGTGGTATTGCGGCACCGCTCGATCCCGCAAGCTTGACAGTGTGTGACGGTTGTGAATAAAACAACAGAGGTGTCGATTCGGCGCCTCTTTTGATAGGTTGGAGAAGTGATGACGAAGAAGTATATTTTTGTAACTGGTGGGGTGTTGTCTGGTGTCGGTAAGGGAATCACGGCGGCAAGTATTGGTGCGGTGTTGCAAGCCAAAGGCTTGTCAGTGTCCGTACAAAAGTGTGATCCGTACTTGAACGTTGACGCTGGATTATTAAATCCGAAAGAACACGGTGAGTGTTTTGTGACCAAAGATGGTGCCGAGACTGATTTGGACTTGGGACATTATGAACGCTTTTTGGATTTGGAGTTGACGCGGAAAAATACTACCCTGTCAGGCAGGCTTCTGCGTGATCTCATCGCTGATGAACGAGCTGGTAAATTTGGTGGGCAAACGGTGCAGCTAGTGCCACATTTGACCAATGCTATTAAAAAATCTATTCACGAAGCAGCTGAGGGCGATGTTCACATTGTAGAAATCGGCGGTACGGTCGGGGACTACGAAGGTCTGAGCTTTATCGAAGCAATTCGTGATTTTTCACAAGAAGTAGGTAGGGATAATTGTCTCTTTGTTCATGTGGTGTATGTGCCGTTTTTGGAAGCGAGTCAGGAGTACAAAACAAAGCCTGCACAAAATGCCATGGCGGAGCTTCGTAGTTTTGGGATCATGCCAGACGTCGTGGCGGTGCGGACCGAGGGTCATGATAAACCGCCGCGTAGTGTTGGCGAAAAAATTGCTATCTCATCTGGCGTACGTCCTGAAGGTATCATCATGATGCCAAATGTCAATACTGTGTATGAGGTGCCGCTGACAGTTGCGCGTGACTTGGGACCAATGTTGAGTGAATTTACTGGAGTAATAACGGAGCCTGATTTGACTCGCTGGGAAAATCTCGCCACGCGTGACACGACTGATTATGCACGTGAAGTGACGGTTGGTTTGGTGGCAAAATATATTGACAATACCGATACGTATTTGTCGGTGACTGAGGCGCTCAAATCGGCAGCTTGGGCGGAGAATTGTGAAGTCAATATACGGTGGATAAATTCAGAGACTGCCAGTGATAACGATTTTGCTGAGGTTGATGCTGTGTTGGTGCCGGGCGGATTTGGCTCACGCGGTGTTGAAGGAAAAATTGCAGCGGCGACGTATTGCCTGGAGCACAATAAACCATATTTGGGTATTTGTTTGGGTATGCAAACAGCGGTGATTGCCGCGGCGCGTCGAGGTGGCGTGGATGGTGCTAACAGTGAAGAATTTGGTGCAGGTCAGGGCACGAACGTGATTTATCTAATGGATGGGCAGGCAGGTAAAGAGTCGACTGGTGGCACGATGCGCCTTGGTGATTATCCAGCAGTGCTGAAAGAAGGCTCGCTAGCGGCGAAGACGTATGGTACAACAGAGGTGACAGAGCGACACCGGCACCGATATGAGGTGAATCAGGATTTTGTTCAGGCGATTGAACAAGGCGGTTTGGTTATTTCGGGCACCTCGCCAGACGGTAGATTGGTGGAATTTGTTGAATCGCCACGCTGTGACTATTTCATCGCTACACAAGCTCACCCGGAGTTTAAATCACGTCCATTCCGACCACACCCGCTCTTTGATGGACTGATCAGGGCAGCCGCTTCCAGATAGAGCCAAGCAGTAGTAGCGGACGGGTTTCAAGATAAGCTTAAACACTTACCTATTGACATTATAGGGTTTTATATGATATAATAAAAGTATGGGACCATCTGAAAAAATGTTTTTATCTAAGCACCCTGCAGTGAAAAAATTGAAAGCCGCTGGTGAAGAGTTAGGATTGCCAAAAGCGGATATTCGTTTGTCTTTGGGTCTGAGGGCTTTGATGGACGTAATGCATGTTCGCGGCAATGTTGATATATCTGGCGAAGATAATCTAATTGAAGCGGCAGAAAGAGCTAAGGAGAAGAACAGGGGACTTGTGGTGATTACATCACATGAGTC
>CAUTLS010000010.1:0-21362 GCA_963539345.1 uncultured Candidatus Saccharibacteria bacterium | reverse complement strand
CGAAAAATAGGCGCAAACGCTCGTCGTAGTTGCTGCCTGCTGGCTGGAGCTGCAGGTTGGCTGGATAGCGGATGAGCCGACTGCGCGCACGGACTTTCTCGCCCCACATATTGTCAGTCGCGCCGATGATAAATACGTGCGGAAATTCCAACCCCTTTGACTTGTGGGCGGTCATGAGATTGATCGAGCCTGATTTATGCTCGGCGGCTGGTCTGATGCTGGTGAGGCGAGTCTTGGTCAAATGATGAAGATCGATGAACTGGAGAAGCTGCGTCAAGGTTGGCGTTGCCTCAGTGTAGTGGTCGCGTAATTTCTGGCGCAAGGTGCGCAGCGCTTCTAGGGTGGTGAGGTAGGCTTCTGGGTCTGACTGTAATTTGTCTGGTGAAAAGTAGTAGGTATAGAGGGCACGGTTGGTGGCGGTTTCAGTGAGGCCTAGTAGCTCGTCGATGTGCTCTTCGAGCGTGAGGTTGGGGATGTTTTTGGCTTGCTCTAGTAGCCACTGAGCCAATGGTTTGAACGTTGTTTGAGCGAGCATGGCTTCGAGCCAGAACTGTCGGTTGCGCCAGGCTGCCAGGCTCAATTTCCAGATGTCAGTGGCGGCGAAGCCAAACGCTGGATGCGCCAGTAATTCTGGCAGTAAGCTGTTGGCGGTGGCTAAGTCGTTGTTGTGGAGTGAGATGACGATGCGCGCTACGAGCTCCAGTGCTTTGACACTGTCTAATTCCAAGATGTCGTCATGATGTTCATAATTGACGCTGATGTTGTTTTGGTAGAGATGAGGCAAGAGTTCAATCAGTTCATGATGCCGGCGGGATATGACGGCGATGTCTTCGGGCGGCGTGCCTAAGGCGATGAGCTCTGTAATTTGCTTAGCGACGCCTGCTCTTTCGTCCAGCGGCGTCATGAAACGACTGAGGTTCACGGTGGCGCCTGATGATGAAGCGTGGGCGGTGAGTTGTTTGGACAAACCAGGGATGGTGTTTTCCAAGCGGTCGCTGCCTTGGGTGATGACGCTGCGGGCGGTGGTGAGGATTTGTTCTGCCGAGCGGTAGTTGTCGGTCAGGACGATGACGGCTGGGTCATGATAGTGCTGACGGAAGCGTTGGATATTGCCAACATTAGCGCCTTGGAAGCTAAAAATGGCTTGGTCGTCGTCGCCGACTGCCATGATGTTTGGCTCAGACTCGTCGCCAGTCAGATTAAATAATAGTTGTAGTTGTGCTAGGTTGGTGTCCTGAAATTCGTCAACCATGATGAACTGGTATTGCTCTTGGAGGTTGGCGCGCAGATCTGGTTGGTGTTTGCACGCATCTAGCACGTTCAAAATCATGTCGTCATAGTCAAACAATCCGCGCTGTGCCAGCGCACTGCGGTAGTGGTCGTACACGTGAGTGACGGCACGCAGTTTAGCAATTGATTCACTGTCTTTTAAGACAAACTCCCCTGCTGCATTCTTCTTGCACCACGTATTTTTCCAGGCGGTGATGGGTTTGGTGCTGTCATTCTCCAAGGCCTCTTGTGCGGTATTGGCCATGCTGAGCGCTAGCACGTTGGCGTATGGTGTGATGGCTGTTGGCAGAGACTGTGGGGCGATGGTTGCTGCTATTTCTGCAACGTTGGCAAATGCTGGGATGGTCGATTTTTTGATGGTGGTTTGAAAAAGTTGTTTGATGGCTTCAGAAATTTCTGTGATTGTTCGCTCCACATCGTCCAGAATGCGTTGTATTTCTTCAGAGGTCAGACCGTTGCTTTTGAACTCGGAAATGGTTTTGAGCGTTTCTTTGAGGTAGATAAATTCGTCATTATTTTTGACGTTGAGCGGATTGTCCCAGCTCATGGCCTCAAAAATTTCTTGCAGAATCTGTTGCTGTGTCAGTTCGTCGGTTGGTTGCCGATCTGCGCCGTGGAAGAAATATTGTCGGTTGGTGTTGATAATTTCTGAGCCGAAGCTGTGGAAGGTGTGAATGGCTACTTTGTAGGCATCTTCACCAATGATTTGCTGCAATCGCTGGCGCATATTGACCGCACCCGAATCAGTAAACGTTAGACATAAAATATTGCTCGGCAAGGTGTCAGTTTGGCGCAATATGTGGGCAGCTCGCATACTCAAGAGCTCGGTTTTGCCAGTGCCAGGACCCGCGATAACCAACAGTGGCCCGTGAATTGTATCGACAGCAGAACGTTGATTGGCATTGAGGTTGGCGTAGCGTGTAGAAAAATCCATACTTACAGTATACGCGTGCGATTGAAAATGGTAAAATAAAGCCATGAAGCCTACAGTGACCGCGTCGGAGTTGGAAGCATTAATCAGCGAAGCCTTTGATATTGATGTCTCAGTAAAGCGATTTATCTTGCCGTTGTCTGATGTTGGCCGTACGGCTCAAGCGACGGTATTTATGGCATCGAACAATCAGTTGCTACTCTATTTGCGCGCGTCGTCTAATATGACGCTGGCGGATGTCAAGAAAATAGCAGTGCGCATGGGGCTCAGGCTGGACGAGTTCTATCCGCCTAAATACCAACCGGATTATTTTAATATCCTTGGTCGCCAAAAATTTCAAGAAGTGTTCCCTGGCATGACAGTACAGTCCGAGGAGGATTTGATTTTTTACCGAACCTTGGCACCGTACAACCCTGCTCTGGCGGTCATTTCAGAAATCAAAAATGGCGAAATCCATCAGTTTGATCCTGACGTTCACGGCGAATGGCGAGTGGGTGCGCGGTTTGCCTACAGGAAGGTCCGCGCCAAGTAATGAACGGCTACTGGGAAATTATTCGTCGTAATTTGTTTTCGCCGATTGTTATTGCGATTTTCCTGCTGGCGGGTGCGTTGATTTATGCTCGGGAGTACCGCGATGCGTGGTTCATCTCAGTGGTGATTGTGGTAAATTCGTTGATTGGTATCGTCCAGGAAATTCGTGCCAAACGGGCACTCAAGAAACTGGAGCTGATGAGTCAGCCGCGAGCGCGGCTGTTGTCAGCTGATGGCTCTGTGACGGAAGTGGCCTATGATGCGTTGCAGGTCGGCGATAAAATTCAACTGATCGCTGGCGATGAAGTGCCAGCAGACGTGGAGATGCTGGAGGTCAAAGGCTTGGAATTAAACGAAAGTATGTTGACTGGCGAATCGGCGGCCGTCGAAAAAAGCGTTGGCGACGCGGCTTGGGCGGCGACTACTGTCTTGGCTGGCTCTGGCGAAGCACGCGTGACGGCAGTTGGCGCGGACACGAAAGCTGGTGCCATCAGCCAAGTGCTGAAGCAGTACAAACCAGAGTTGACTCCTCTGCAGCGAGCGATTCAGCGCGCTATTAGCTTTTTGACGTTTGGTGCGTTTGGGCTGGCAGCGTTGATTTTCATCGCTTACATGACATCTGGTCAGAACTCGGTGCAGATATTGAAAACCATCACTTCGGCGGCCGTGACGGTTGTACCAGAGGGTTTGCTGCTGGCAAGTTCATTGCTGCTAGCGTTCGGTTCGATCAAATTAGCGCAAGCTAGAGTTTTGCCGCAAAAACTGTCAGCTATCGAAGCTATGGCGCTACTCAACTTGTTGTGTGTCGACAAAACCGGCACGCTTACTAGCGACGAAGTGACGTTGGAAAAAATCGTTGCTTTGGGTAGTGGTGATCAATCAGACGAAACGCTTTCGAAAATTGTCGCCTTGATCGCGGAGCAAACCAGTGGTGGCAATATCACTGGTCAAGCTATCTTGGAAGCAGCCACGCCGCTCAAGGACGCCAAGATTATTGACGTTATGGCGTTCTCATCGGCGCGCAAAATGGCGGGTTTGCGGTTTGAGTCTGAAGGCAAAATTCGCACAGTCGTCATGGGCGCGCCAGAATTTGTGACGGAACTAGCGCCAGTTGATGCAATGGGTCAGCGTCAAATTAATGAATGGGCTGACGCGGGTCTACGTGTATTGCTACTGGCTGAGTTTGATGATTCTCGGAGCGCTCTGAAGGATTTGTCTGCTGGGTCTGGCCGTGCCATCGGTGCGGTGATTTTGCGCAATGCGCTGCGCGATGGTGTCCAGAAAACCGTTCAATTTTTGCAAGATCAAGGTGTCAGTATCCGGGTGATATCTGGCGACAACCCGCGAACGGTGCAGTTCATCGCCTCAGCGGCTGGCATCAATAATTCTGACAAAGCCATCACTGGTGCGGCGCTAGCTGCGTTGAGTGACAAAGATTTTGTCAAGGCGGCTGACGAACACGTTATATTTGCCCGAGTGCATCCAGAGCAAAAGGAGCGGTTGATTGCGCACTACAAAAGTCAGGCCCTGTTCACCGGCATGGTTGGTGACGGCGTCAATGACGCGCTGGCGCTCAAAAAGGCTGATCTTGGCGTGGCCATGCACGCGGGCGCACCAGCGTCGCGTCGCGTGTCAGATATTATCCTATTGAACAATTCATTTACGTCTCTGCCGCTCGGTATGCGGCTAGGCAACCGAATTATGCAAGCGATTGAGGTGATCGCTACCCTGTTCTTCCACAAAATTATCTATGGCGTGGTGCTGTTGATGTGTACGTTGTCGCTGGGTATGCTTTATCCATATCAGCCGCGTCACATCACCTTTATGAATATTTTCCTGGTGACACTGCCGACTTTGATGTGGACATTTTTCCCGCCTGTGCCAAACCACCGCATCAATCCTCGCCTGTTTTGGCGTCATACGTTGATGAACGTGATGCCCGTCGCGTTGATCACAGGGTTGACAGTGGCGTTTACCTATTGGATCGGCTCTGCCGTCTTCCCTGACCGTCCTGAGGAAGTTGCCACCATGACGGTGCTGACGGCGACATTCTATGGCGTCTATCTGGTGTTTTTGGTCGGACCGATGCTGGGTGTTACTTTAACGCGCAACGCCAGAAAAGCACGCTTGCTGTACATGTTGGCGGTGAGTGTTGTGGCGGCTGGTAGCTTTGGCATCGGTCCGCTTCGTCGATTTTTCGACTTTACCAAACCAGACATCATCGTCCTGTTGCCAGCGCTCGGTGTCATCGTCCTGGCGGCAATATTACAGTGGTGGCTTGCATTGCGCGCTGGTGTAAAAGTCAGATCTTCGCGGTCTTAATGCGGCATCTTGTCCAAAACCACCAGATTCTCAATGTGTGGTGTGCGCGGGAAGAAATTGTAGCCCTGATGATGCACAATGTGATAGTTCTCACTGAGTAAAGCAACGTCTCGAGCTTGGGTAACGGGGTTACAACTCAGGTAGACGATGCGTGGTGGTAATTGTTCCAATAAGCGGTCGATGACGTCTGTATGCAAGCCAGCACGTGGCGGATCGACGATGATGAGATTGTCAGGGTGAATATAATCAAGGGCCTGCTCACTGGCTGCCAAGACAGCTTTTACATTGTTTTCGCGCCCCAAAGCGTGAATATTTCGCTGCATTTCTTTGACGGCATGTTCATTGATTTCCACCAATGTGACATGTTCTCCGCCAATGGTGAGGCCGATGGTGCCGACACCCGAATACATGTCAACAGTTGCTGGAGCGTTGCTTGACCCCACTGGCGCGGTGCGAATCCACGCTGCCATGTCCGTGAGCGCCTGTTCATATACTGGCAGGTTGACTTGGAAAAATCCTTCGGCAACATAGCGAAACGGAACGCCTAGCACTTCGTCAGCAAGAACGGTGTTGCCAAACGCTGCTAGCCGTTCGGTGATGACGCTGGCGGGGCTTTTGGGGTTAGAATAGATGATTTCGCCGCCTTGGGCTGACAGTGCGGCTGCCTCTTCGGCGGTGATGACATTTTCCAAGCGGTCTTTGAGATACAATTGCCAAATGCACTTTCCTGACCGGCTGCATCTGATGAGTACTGTTTTGAGGTTACGTGCGGTGACTGGTTTGGTGCGCAGCAAGTCGCGAATTTCTACGGCTAGTGTGTTGATCTCGGGACGAGCGAGCGAGGTGCCGTCGACGGTGATTTTGCCCTTTGAACCACGCCGAAAAAACGCCAAATCAAGCGTGTCGATCCCCGACTCCGGGTCTGTGTCACTGTACCAGCTGTACTCAACTTTATTACGATACGCCAGTTGCTGCTCGTCTGTATAGACTGTCGGTGTAGTCGGCAAGGTAACGTGATGTAGCCTAAACGCTTCGGCGATTAGCTGGGCTTTGTATTGCTGCTCTGCTGAAAAGTTCATGATTTGCCAGGGGCTGGTGCTGAGGTAGCTACCTGGATCAACTGGAGTGATGCGCTCAGGGCTGGCGTGATGAACTTCGGTTACGACGCCTTCGACGAACTTTGATTTTTTCTTGGTCACCCTGATAGTCACTTGTTCGCCTGGCAATCCACCCCATACAAATGCTTTACGGCCATCTGCCAGCGTGCCGATGGTCTGGCCACCGCCAACGATGTTTTCTAGGGTTAAGGTTGCAGTCTGCGCTTTCTTCATTGCCCTATTGTACCCCAAACCAGGCGCATTTGGAAAATGGCTAAACACCGGAACAATGTACGCTTAGAAATCGCAATTCTCAGCGGCTGGCGCTGGTGTGTTCCACCACATCACCAGGATGCCTTTTCCGACGCGACATTTAGTGCCGTTAGCTCGGTACATCAGTAGCCCATAGCGATTGTCGGGGCTTTTGTTGACGGTGTATTCGTAGTGCTTACCACGCCAGTCGGTCGGTAATTCTTTGAGATATTTTGGTACTAACAGCGGATTGAGTTCGCCAGCGTCGCACGTCCGGTTGGTCGCCGAGCTGTATTTACTGCAGGACGCAGGCCACGGATATTCTCCATTTTGGCTGTAATATTCTTCGACGGCGTTTTGGATGGTTAATAATTCAGTCTTGCTTTCATTGTTAATGGCGTCTTCGCGGGCAGCGCGCCATGCTAGGCCACCGAGGGTCATCAAGATACCGAGGACCAAGACGATTACTAATACTTCGACGATTGTAAAACCATAGTGCTTATGCATAGTTTGATTATACGGCGGTGTTAGCGGATTGGCAAGCTTGGTATCTCTGCCCTGATGTGGTACAATATTACACGTAGTTGCGCTCACGCGTTGCTCGTATTGGGCCGTCGCCAAGTGGTAAGGCACCAGGTTTTGGTCCTGGCATTCGGGGGTTCGAGTCCCTCCGGCCCAGCCAAGCTGTATATTAACCGTCTAGCCAGAAGTGGTTGGGCGGTTTTATTTTTCTTTTGCCTCTTACGCTTGTTATTCTATGATATTATTACAGGGTCTATAATAAAGGTATTGCATGTTGCTGAGGTTATTGAAAGAAAGGAAAAAGATGGAAATCAACGAAGTTGCACTAAGAGCGTTTTATGATCTTCATAAAGAGGACTATTTTCGACGACGGCATTCTGGCGATGCTAAGCTGTGGGATGAATTGTATAAATGGGATATCCTGCCTCGCCTCAATAAGGAGTTGGCGCAGTGCCAATCAGTTACTAAAGAGTCAGTTGCAGAGGTTGCGCGCATCCTGACACGCCACACAAGTACTAGTAATTTTGCTAGTTGGCGGGATATTGATGATTTGAAAGATTTTTTGCAGCGCCCGAAGGCCTATACTGTCATTAATGAGCTATGGCGTGCAACACCTGAGTCTGTCGATCAGAATATTGATAGTGCTGGGGGGATGACACAACTCTTGATGTCAGGTAAAAAATTTGCTCCATCCACCTGGGCTTACCTACTCGCGGCGCGTGACTGTCATTCATTTGCGCTCTACCGTGATGTGGTCATGAAACAGGTCGCCGAAATATGTGGTATAGATAAGCCCGCTGCCGTATCTCAAGGTAAAAAATATGCCCTAGTGAATGATGCAGCACTATATTTAGGTGAGCTGATGCGACGCGATATCACTGAAGCGCCGTATATACAGGCGCTGGATGGTCAGGATTTCTTGTGGGTTGTGCTGATGTATAGTGAAGACTAGATGATGTTATCTTAGCCCTTACTCTGCCTCGTAACATACTTATGCCATTCAGAGACGACAATCGGGATGATGAATGATATCAGGCTGATGATGATCATGTCGCTGAGGGCGACGTGTGCGATGTGCAGGATTTCACCAAGAGGCCCAAAGAAGACTAAAATTTGCAGGATGATGGACAGGCTCATGCCGGCGTAGAAACTCTTGTTCATGACTTTCAGGCGCTTCAGGAGCGACTCGTCATCAGAGCGAGCGTTGAACGCATTTGCCCACTGGCTGACCACCAGCGTGATGAAGGCCATGGTTTGGGCGTACGCATGGCCTTGCCGTTGTTCGAAGAAGATGTAAACCGCCAAGGCGATGGCTGACATGGTGCCAGCGACGATAACCATTCGCCAGACCATCATGTGGTTCAAAATTGGAGCATCTGGCTTTTCGGGCGGACGGTTCATAATTCCCTTCTCTGTTGGCTCTAGACCAAGCGGGATGACCATCGAGGTGTCAGTGACCAGGTTGACCCACAAGATTTGTACTGGCTCCAGCGGCGTTTTGATACCAATCAGCAGCGCACCGACCATAGTAATGAGCTCGCCGGTGTTGGTCGATAGTAGGTAGAACAACATACGGCGAACATTGGCGATGATAGTTCGCCCTTCGCGCATGGCGTCGATGATAGTCTTGAAATTATCGTCCAGCAAAATGATAGCTCCAGCGTCACGCGCAATGTGCGAGCCCGAACCCATGGCTACGCCAATGTGAGCATTGCTGAGCGCTGGCACATCATTGACGCCGTCTCCTGTCATGGCGGTGATGTGATGCTTTTTGAGAATGGTTAGCAAGCGGTATTTTTGCTCGGGGATGACGCGAGAGAAGACTTTGGTTCGCTCGACGATTGGATCGAGCTGTTCATCCGTTAGTTTGCTCATTTGGCGGCAGTCAAACACCTCGTCACGATCTTTAACCATGCCCAATTGGTGTCCGATTTGATAGGCTGTCTCAAAATGATCGCCAGTGATCATGCGTACGGACACGCCGGCCTTCAGAGCAGCGCGAATTGCCCGAGGTGCTTCTGGGCGCAAGACGTCGCTGACTGCCACAAAGCCTTCAAAGGTTAATTTTTTGCCTTTCAATTCGTAAAATTCATGAACTGGGTGCGCTGAGGTGTAGGACGCCAGGCCGATGACTCGTTGACCTTTGGCGGCGAATGCTTCCAGGGCTGCTAGAGCTCGTTTTTTGACAGCGGCGGTTACTTTGCAGGCTGCCAAAATCTGTTCAGGCGCGCCCTTGAGGTATAGCTGAAAATCCTTGCCATGATGCCACACGGCGGCGGACATGCTGAAATCTTGATTGAACGGTATGTCACGAAACGGCGAATTTTTGACTTGGACGCCATGTGTGCGTACAAATTCTTCCAGCGCAATGTCAAGTGGATCATGGCTTTTGGCGTCGCCACGGTTGATGGTGCGGGCGATGATGTCGATGACGGCTGTGTCATTAGGAGACCAAGTTTCTTGAACGGTCAATTTGTTTTTGGTCAGCGTGCCAGTTTTGTCTGTGGCGATGGTGGTGATGACGCCGATGGTCTCGATGGCTCGCATCTGATGTACCAAGGCTTTTTTGGCAGCCATGCGTCGCATGCCCAACACTAATACCACCGAGATGGCGATTGGTAGGCTCTCGGGAACGGCACTGACAGCCAGTGCCATGACAAAGCGCAGGCTCTCCAGAACGTCCATGCCGCGCAGCAGGCTGAGCCCAAAGGCCACGACGCTGACGGCAGCGACAACGGCGATGATTCTGGTGATCAGGACGTCGATTTTTTGCTGGACGGGACTTTGAGTATCTTGTCGTTTTGACAGCGTGGCAAGGTTGCCAAACTCGGTGTTGTTGCCGGTGGCTACCACGACGCCAGTTCCGGTGCCACTGATGATGAATGAGCCTTGAAACAACATGTTGGTTTGCTCATACAATTCTTTATGGCCCTCAAGGACGTCAGGTTTTTTGCTGATGGGTAATGATTCGCCGGTCAATTGTGACTCGTCAACGCGCAGGTTAGCTGTTCGGAGGAGTCTGATGTCTGCCGGGATTTTTTCGCCTTCAGCCAGGGTGATGATGTCGCCAGGCACCAACTGCGAAGCGTCAACGCGAGCTGTGTGATTGCCACGTAGTACATCAACTTTTTGTACGCTGCGTTTGGATAAGCTGCGCAGGACACGGTCGGTGGAAAATCGCTGTATATAGAAAATGATTGCCGAGATGGCGATGATTACCAAAATGATGACTGCGTCAATGTGATCGCCGTGCCACAAACTGATGGCTGCAGCCACTCCTAGCACCAGCATGAAAATATCCAAAAACGGTTCTACGATCTTTTTCCAGAGCGGCTCGGATTCGATTTTGATAACGTTGATGCCGTACTGTTTTTGGCGGCGTTTAACCTCTCTGGCTGTTAGCCCATATTCATTTGTGCGTAATTTTTTCAGGGTTTCGTGAGCGGGCGTGGCGTAAAATGTCATACTTCACAGTATAAAGCAAAAAGCATAAGCGGTCTAATTCTTACTGTATGTATTTTTTGGCGCGAGCTTTGTTGACTTGGACTGTTTCGAAGACGGTTTTGGCCATTTGATCAAAGGCATTCTTGCCCTCGGCGTTGTAGCGGCCAGTCCCTTGTAGTATCACGCCGTCCTTTTCAAAATAGTAAAAGAAGGTTACGTAGCTTGTCGGGTCACTTTGTGGCGCTGTGTGTCGTACTTCTTTGGAATTGTACTTGGTGATTTGGTCGTATTTGTGGGTGCCAGCCTTTACATAATAATCATCTGCAGTCGCCTGCTCTAGTGTTTTAGAGGTGGAAACAGGACGAACTGTGAGGCTGATTTGGACATTGTTTCTGGTGCCAACAAAGGTGATTTTGTCATCAGCACTGGACCGTTGCGTGATGCTAAAGCCGTCGATTTCGTTGGCGAATTTGTTTACCTTCATGATTTCTCGGTCATCTGAGGTGTATTCTTGGTCGGGCGCTTGGTAATTACTGTCGTACCTGACAGACTTGACCAATGACTGGATACTGGATGACTCGAACAAGGTTTTACTACCTGAAGCATTGCTGATATTTTCAATGTCTAGGTGGAGTTCGTACCATTCTTGGTCACGCTGAACTAGTGGTATTTTGACGATGTAGTGATATGAATTGTCATCATAGGCGTAGCCTCCCAGCGTGCCAGTGGCTTTGTCGGCCTTGAGCTCAGTGAAGTTGCCTCGTTTCTTGGCTGCCTCGAGGTCATTGGCACGGCTGGCTTTACTAACCTGCGCGATTTTGGCAGTGATGGTGTATGTTTCGCCCTTGTCTTTGATGGTCATGGTTGGAAAGCGCGGACGCTCTTCGCTTTTGATCTCGTACGAATATTGATCTTTCGGCAGCAACATGGTGGCAGCAATGTTATAGCCGTCAGAAGCGAAATGAACTGTGTTGGCAGCCAGACGCTGATTGATCTGCTCTTTTTGATAGTGATTATAAAATATGATTCCTAGGATACTGACTGCAATGACAAATAAGCCAATGAAAACGCCAATGAAAATCTGTTGTTTTTGTCTTCTACGCATAAGCGGTATTATATTTTGTTTATGCTAAATTGTCAATCGCACCAAAAGAGCTTCCGCCATGATGACGGAAGCTGAAGGGGGCGTGGTGGTTCGTAGTTATCGGATGGCGACTAGCTGGGCGCGCTGCAATTTGACGCCAGCGCACCAGGAAACGGTGTCTTTGGGGCGCTTGTCTAGTAGGCTGCGACCCAACGGGCTGTCGATGGATATGCGGCCGTCTGTCGGATTGGCTTCCAGACTGTCAACCAGTATGTAGTGAAGCATACGACCTTGCTGATCGACTAAGTCAACGATTGAGCCCAGAGCGACGCGTAAGCGGTCGCGTTTGCGTGGCAGTGGTTTGGCGTTTTTTAGCATGTGGCGTAAATTGGCCAATTTGCCACTGACCAGTTCCAGGTTCATGATGACTTCATTGCGCTGCAATTTATCGTCGCGGGATTTAGCGCGACCGATTTCACGCAAGGTGAACTGGAGCGTTTTTTCTTGTGCTTCTAACTGAGAAATTTCTTTGTGTAATTCTTTAAAGCCTTTTTGACTGAGATGCGTCGTTCGTACATTACTCATAGTACCCCTTTCCCGGTTGCTTACCCAACCGACACTATCTAGTACACCATGCCTACCTGAAAAATACCTGAAATTTAGCGTTTTGGCAGCGAAAGTGTAAATGTCGTGACTTTTTCAGGGGTGGAACGTGCAGAAATATGCCCGCCCAAGGCACGTGTTAGTTGATGTGCTAGGCTGAGCCCCAACCCGTAACTATTGGCGTGTTGCTGCCCGCTGTAAAATCGTTCAAAGATGTGCGGCAAATCTTTGGCGTTGATACCTGGGCCATGGTTGGCGACGGTGATGATGACGGTCGTCTTGAGAGGTTTGATGGTGAGGCTAATGGGTGAAGTGTCGGGGCTGTGCTTGACCGCATTGTCCAAAAGCACTGCAATCACTTCTCGCACTGCTGGTCGGTTCATGGTCACCGCCAAGTCGTCGGGGGCGTGCAGCGTCACCCGCTCCTTGCCTGGCCTGGAACTGATCAGATTGTTGGTTAACTCTACCAGGTCAAATTTTTCGATGTTGGATGAGAGTTGCCGTTCGCTGTGGGATAATTCTAAAAGCATGGTGGCAAGCTCGTTCAGGCGATTAATTTCCTCAAGGTTGCTTGCCAAGGTTTGTCGTAACTCGGACTTGGGCGTTTTGGGATTGTGCAGTGCCAGCTCGGCCTCAGCTTTCATGATGGCCAGTGGTGTGCGTAGCTGATGGCTGGCGTTAGCGACAAAACGTGATTGGGCTTGGTGCGCAGCTTCGATTGGCTCTAGGGTGCGCTGCGCCAACAGATAAGCGATGACGCCACCGCCGAGCAAGACCACCAGGTTGAGATACGCCAAGCTGATGATGAGATTGGCGTCAGTAGCCTCCATCTGTTCACTGAGTGGTTTATCCAGTGAGCTGCCACTGACTAGTCCACGCTTGACGGCGAAACCTTGCAGTCGAGCGTCAATTTCCGAACGCGCAATGTTAAAGATGATGCCGCTGAACAGTAGACTGACCATCATCAATATCAACAGATACCAGCTCGCTAGTTTGATGGTGGCTGAGGTAAATAGTTTCACGCGCCTGCCTCCACTTTATAGCCAAAGCCACGCACGGTGTGAATCAGTGGCCGGCGAAACGGCTTGTCGATTTTCTTGCGCAGTTGCTTGATGTAAGCTTCGACGTTGTTCGGCAAAATATCAGCATCAAAATCCCACACATGGGCGATCAGCGTTTCTTTACTCAAGGTCTGGCCAGGGTGGCGCATCAAATACTCTAATAATGCAAATTCTTTAGCGGTCAGTTCAATGGTTTTACCGCTGCGTTTGACGGTGTGCTGGGTCTGATTGAGCGTCAGGTCAGCAACGGTCAATTCGTCATCATGTGTCAAAGGCGGCCGCCTCAGCAGTGCTCTGACGCGGGCAGTCAGCTCATCGATGGCAAATGGCTTGACCAGATAGTCATCAGCGCCGACGTCTAGACCAAAAGCTTTGTCTTCGGTTGTGCCAAGTGCCGTCAGTAGCAAAATAGGCATTGTTTTGTTGGCTTGACGCAGTGAGGTGATGATATCGGTGCCGCTTTTGCCTGGTAGCATGCGGTCCAGCACGAGTAAATCATATGGCTCAGTTTCTGCCATAGCCAATCCCCCTTCTCCGTCATGAACCATGTCGACGGCGTGACCTTCTGACCGCAGCGCCGCCGCGATGACCCGAGCAATTTTTCTTTCGTCTTCGACGACCAATAGTCTCATGTGTCCATTATACCCTGGTTTTCTGAAAAAGCCCTGAATGCTATAATTGATGGTGACAATAACCAAGGAGGTGTATGGGTAAAGAGGTAAATCCCATTATTCAGATCAAAAACTTTAGTATGAAGTTTGGCACCAAAACTGTCATCAAAGATTTGAGCTTTGAGGTGATGCGCGGCGAAGTGTTCGGATTTTTGGGTAGTAATGGTTCAGGAAAAACCACGACGCTCAGGGCGCTGCTGGGGTTATACGAGCCAACGGCTGGTGAGCTGCTAGTTGATGGCAAACCGTATGCAGTTGAAGATGGCGTCAAGCTAGGCTATCTCCCGGAAGAGCGCGGTTTGTACAAAAAAGAAAAAGTCATTGACACGATGATTTACTTTGGTCGCTTGAAAGGTCTGAGCCAGGAAGAGGCTCGCGATTTTTCAATCAAGTATTTGGAGCGAGTTGGCTTGAGCGATAAGGCAAAAACGCGGCTGGACAAATTATCAGGTGGTCAGCAGCAAAAAATTCAGCTGGGCGTTACTATCATGGGCGACCCAGAACTGCTCATTTTGGACGAGCCAACCAAGGGCTTTGACCCAGTCAACCGCCGACTACTGATGAATATCATTGAAGAGCGACAAAAAGCCGGCGCCACCGTGGTGTTCGTGACCCATCAAATGGAAGAAGTCGAGCGCTTGTGCGACAGAGTAGTTCTCCTGAAAGATGGCAATGCAGTAGAATACGGCACCGTGGCGGATATCAGAAAGAAATATGGCGGTAAGAGCCTGGATGATATTTTTGTGAAGATTTACGGCGGCGAGGAAAAGGAGGCAGTCAATGCGTAACATGCACAATTTGGGAACGGTGGTTAAATTTGAGATCATGCGCATGCTGAAGAAATTCAGCTTTTGGGCAATGGCACTCGGCTTCCCGCTGATGTTTGCTGCTATTTTCGGCATCGTCTTTTGGTCAAATCAAGCCACTATGGAAGCTACCAAAAAGCTTCAAGAACAAGATTTCAAAGTAGCCATCGTCGACGACTCAGGCGTCGTTAACTCACAATTGGCTGAGCAGATGAAGCTGGAAAAATTAAGTAGCAAGGACCAGGGTATTCAGCGCGTCAAAGACGGCAGTTTGGACGGATTTATTTACTTCCCTGCCAACTTGGAGCAGAACGCCGTACAGACCTATGGTAAAGATGTCGGTATGTTCCAAAATAGCCGCTACTCTGCGGTGGCTGAGACGTTGTTGACGGCTTCGATTGAGGGGAAAATAGATCCACAGTCCAAAGCGATCTTGCAAAAGAAAGTGAAAACGGAAACGACTACCTACCGTAACGGTGTTGAATTTGACGGCGTGAAGGAAATGATTGTACCGGGCTTTTTCTTGGTGCTGTTCTATATGCTGATCGCCTTCTTTGGTGGACAAATGCTCAACAGCACGGTTGAGGAAAAAGAAAATCGTACAGTGGAAATGCTGCTGACGACAGTTAAGGCTAAAACGCTGATCACCGGAAAGATTTTGGCGATGATTTCACTGGCGCTGATTCAGGGGCTGGTCATCATTGTACCGGTATTGGTGTTGTACTTCACCTTAGGTCAAAAGCTGCATATACCATCGTTGGATTTGAGCAATTTGGTATTCGACCCAGTGAGAATTGGCATCGCTCTGGGGGTATTTGCCACAGGATTTATGATGTTTACCGGTCTGTTAGTTGCGGTTGGCGCCATGATGCCAACCGCCAAAGAAGCATCCTCCTGGTTTACTATTGTCATCCTTGCCCTATTTGCTCCACTGTATGGTGCTAGTGCATTTGTATCATATCCAGATTCACCATTTGTGCAGTTTTTCAGCTATTTCCCATTGACTGCACCAATTCCACTACTGCTCCGCAATGCCGTCGGTAACTTGCCAGTTCACGAGGCGGTTATCGCCGTGGCTATTTTGGCAGCCAGTGCCTTTGTGGCGGTTGTGGTGGCGGTCAAACTGTTTCGCTACGGTGCCATGCAGTATGACAGCAAATTGTCGCTGTCGGTCTTGCGTGCTCGGCGCGATGAAGCGGCAAAAAGCTAATCATCAAATACACAGTATAATGCGAGGCGTTCAGTGGTTGGGCGCCTCGTATTGCTTGCGCTACTCGGTATAAGATTGTACAATGTTATATATGAAAGTACGTATTGAAATAGACACAAAAACATTTGTGCGATTCTGGCTGGTGGTGATTGGTTTTGGGCTGGCAGGAGTAGCAATTTATTCGGCAAAGAGTGCGCTGATTCTCCTTGGTATCTCCTTGTTCTTGGCTCTGGCTTTGAACCGGCCCGTTTCGGCTCTGGCGAAGCTGCTGCCTGGCAAAAGCCGTCTGGGCGGTACGGCGTTAGCCTATGTCATGTTGGTGACGCTACTGGGCTGTGTGGCGTGGTTTGCAGTGCCGCCAATTGTCCAGCAGTCCGCCAAGTTTGTTGAGAGCGTGCCGGGATTGGTTGATCAAGCTGGTTCGCAGTGGCACGGCATCAATGAGCTGATTGATAGAAATGGCTGGCGCTCACAGGTTGACGCGACATTAAACAACTTGAAACAACAGGCTTCCTCGTGGGCAGCCAGTGCGGGTACGAACTTGATCTCAAGCGTAGGTTCGCTGGCGTCATTCCTTGGTTCTCTGTTTTTGGTATTGGTTTTGTCGTTTTTGATGCTACTGGAAGGTCCGATGTGGATGAAGCGCTTGTGGGGACTCTACAACGACCAAAGCAAGATGGAAAATCATAAAAAACTGGCTGGACAGATGTACAATGTCGTCACGGGGTATGTATCTGGACAATTGACAGTGTCAGGTATCGACGCTGTGCTGTCGGGTGTGGTGGTGTTCTGTTTGAGCTTGGCGTTTCCAGCTATTGACTCGAACTTGGCAATGTTGACCGTCATGGTTACCTTTATCTTGACGCTTATCCCGATGTTTGGCGCCACTCTGGCTGGCCTGCTGATCGCGTTGCTATTGTCCTTTAACAACGTCACCGCTGGTATCATCTACGCTGCCTACTTCATCATCTACCAGCAGATTGAGAACAATTTCATTGCGCCGTCAATTCAGTCAAAGAAATTAGAACTTTCGGCACTGATGGTGCTGTCATCGGTGACCATCGGTCTCTATGTTGGTGGGCTATTGGGAAGCCTGATCGCCATCCCGGCGGCCGGTGTGGTCAAGGTCCTGCTAGAAAACTACTTGGAGCAGGCTAAGAAAAATCGCCTTGAAAGTAAAAAATCGCTCAATAAGCTTGTGAAGAAAATCAAAAACGAAGATTAATCAGCACGTTTCATGGATTAGCTCGCTTGGTTATGTCGGCGGGCTATTTCCATGTCCAGACACTGCCACTTGGCGTGTCGCGAATGGTGATACCGGCCGCCAACAGTTCATCGCGAATGCGGTCAGACTCTTGCCAATCTTTCTCAGTGCGGGCGCTGCGGCGCTGGATAATTAGTCTCTTCAAATCGTCGGTAATATCAGGGGTCGATTCCGCCAAATCCAAACCCAAAACCTCGTCAATAATTTCAATCAGTTGCAATAAACCGCCACGATGGATTTTTTCTAACGGCGCGTGATCTAGTCGTGAAAACGCTTCGTCGATCAGCGCCACGGCTCCTGGCGTATCCAAATCATCATTCAGCTTTTCAATTAGCGCCTGCCGTGCTGCTAATAGTGACACCGTGCCCTCCCGCTCATCTTTCTCATCGTCATCATCCAGCGTGTCGTGCGTCTGGTGCCGCAGCGCCGCATAGCCGCGCCAATGATCCAGCCGCGCCTGTGCCGCCTCCAAAATCTCCCAGGTGAAATTGCCCTCGGTTTGGTAATGCTTGCTGAGAATCGCTAGCTTAAAGGCCATCGGACTGAAGCCGCGCGCCGTGATATCGCTGAGGGTGATGATATTACCGAGCGACTTGCTCATCTTGCGGCCGTCAACTTTGATGTGGTTATTGTGCAGCCAGATGTGGGCAAATTGCTGTCCGGTCAAACTCTCGCTCTGAGCAATCTCGTTGGTGTGATGCACCGGAATATGATCGATGCCACCAGTGTGAACGTCAATTGTATCACCCAGCGTCTCCCGAGCGATGGTCGAACATTCCAGATGCCAGCCCGGAAAGCCAACGCCCCACGGGCTGTCCCACTCCATGTCGCGCTTGGCGCTTGTTGGTGAAAATTTCCAGACGGCGAAGTCGGTGATGTTGCGCTTGCCCTCGACGCTGACCCGCGCGCCAGCCTCCAAGCCCGCCACGTCCAGCCGCGCTAATTTGCCATAATCTGCTAGCCGCGACGTGTCAAAATACATGCCGTCACCATCAATCTTATACAAAAATCCCTTTTCGTCTAGTCCGCGGGCAAAGTCGATTTGCTGTGGGATGTAGTCCGTTGCCCGCACCAAATGGTCGGGCCGCACCAGCTTCAGCACCTCGTAGGCTTCGTATCCAGCAATGGCGATGTACTGCTCGGCCACGTCCCAAGCGGTCTTGCCCTCGCGGCGGGCACCCTTCTCCATCTTGTCCTCGCCATTGTCATCATCGCTGGTCAAATGCCCAACGTCAGTGATATTCTGCGTGCGAATAACTGAGATGTCTTGCCAACGCAGTAACCGCACCAACACATCCCAGTAGACATAGCCAACCCAATTGCCGATGTGCGGCTGCGAATACACCGTCAGCCCACAGGTGTACATGCGAACCGTCTGCCCGTCGAGCGGCGTTAGTTTGTCTTTACGGCGAGTGAGGGTGTTGTAGAGCTGTATCATCAACTCTATTGTACGGCAGACGGGCTGCTTTTCAAAGTTCGCTTTCGTCGTTTCCGACTCATCAGCATAGACACACATCTATGGAGCGAACTGACAAGCAGGAGAATAATACCGCGGCGGAGAGAGCCGCCAGATATGGTTCTCGGCGGCTTGTCAGTTCGGGTTCAGGAGAGAAATTGTTTAAGTTCTCTCTCGTCTATGGCGTATAGAACATAAGGTGTTTCCTTATATTCTAAGAATTGGTACCTTTCTGGAGTATCCACATAAAGTAGGACTTTATGGGTTGGATATTTGGCGATGGCGAAGAGGCTCTCGCCATGTCGTAGATAAAAGGAAGCCTCTCCATAAGAAGAGGCGCCTATCTTTCGCCCGATGTCATTGGCCTCTAGGGCCTTCATGATTCGGTAAACGGTTTTAGTATTCATTGTACCACTCTCTCCTCATCCAGGCGGAGTGCCTGTGCTCTCCCTCACAGGAAAAACACTGCTCTACGCCCGGATGGCGCGTGAGCAAGATGAGGTCTCATGGCGCCATTTTTACTGCGAAATGCCACCACAAAATCTCACCTTGCTCTATTCTCAACTGCTTGTCAATATACAGCTTTTGGACAAAGCCACAAAGCTTCGTCAACAAAAGCCTACTATCTTTATATCACTAATCACGTAAAATGTCAATGGTTACCATCAAAGCTATAGTCCTACTCTCCTGTTGAATACAGCATAAGCATTGACAGTATGAACAATATAGTGTATAATGCTGTAACTAATGAGTGAGCGACGTCCTGACGGTATACCACCTGCGCGGCAGAGGTGGCACCCGATCAACAACCTGGCAGAGCTTGGGCGCATTCAGGACCAGTTGGTAGAAACGCTGGATCGTCCTGAAATCACTGACAAACTGGGAGGTTTGGCGCTGGAACTTGCCGAGGTTGCTCAGCAGCTACATCCTGTTACGTACAATAGGGATGGTATTGTCAGCGCGGATGAGTTGCTGGCGTCTGACCCGAACAGTATCCCGCTAGTCGGGAGTACGAAGTTTACCTCGCACTTTAAGCTTGCACCAACGCCTATGCAGCTTGAAGCTATAAACAAAAAGTTGACCAGCGATGAATGTGATCAAATATTAATTCCTCAGTTAGAGAGAGTGTTAGATAGTAAATATAATAGCGAGATGATGAAGGTTGATCGTCCAAGCCTAGCTACATGTTGCGCAGTGACAAAATATTTTAATCTTACTAAAGACGATATTTCTCATGTTGCAGGTCGGCCTTTTATAGGCATGAACTCTACCGACATTGAACCAATCGACATTGCGGTTATGGTCCATGAAGCGACGCACGCGTTGGATCATGTGAATAGTCCGCTCCTATATGTTTGTAGTACAAAAGATATATCAGCTACCACGTTAACAGGTTTTAAATCTCGCCTTAAGCTTGCTCGTGAGCTAAGGGCGTACGCGGTTGGAGACTGTGTCGAGCGGTATCTTGCCGAGACTCACGGGTCAATGGAGCGCGCTATGTTAGCATCTCGCAGAGTTGAAGCTATCCGTCAGGAGGTCAATGGTCCCGTGACTGCAAAAGATGCCTTTGCGGTGCATGATGATTTGGTGAAGCGTTTGATTGCAGCAGGTTTGGGTCATATTTATCAGTAGAGCTTATGTCTTGAGCCTTATACTTGACAAAATACCAAGTATAATGTATAATACAAAGATAGTTGTGAGAGACGAACTATACATCATTAACCCACCAACCTCTAGCTATGATAATCCTATCTCGCTAGATTCTTTAAAGTACATGAAAGATAAACTATTAGATACTTTAGAGAATCCTGAGATACTTGATAAGCTGGGAGCGGTAGCCCTAGGGTTATATGACACGGCTCAAATGCTGGAGCCTATGGAATGGGTTGAGGGTGAAGAACTAGGAGATAGTCATCCTGACTCTGATTGGACGGATAAAAATATTATACCGCTTATTGGTTGTGATAAGTTTGTTATCTCTGTCTCATATGCCAGTCCAAAAAGCTAAAATAGACGAGGCTCTCGCCAGCGACAAGTATGCCGGAGTGTATGGCGATGAAATATATGATCAGATAAAGGCCTCGCCTGTTATGACAAAAGAGGCAGGAAAGCTCACCGGATCTTGTCATACCAGTTTCTCTATGGTAACTGACATGGACCTTTATATATATTCTCGTCCTGTTGTCAGCGTAGCTAATAGTGGACTTATGGCTATCAATGTCGCCACTTTGTCTCACGAGACAGATCATGCGCGTGATTATGTTATGGACCCAGTTGTAGAGATATATCCCAAAGATGACCGAGCAAGACTCTGCTCTGAGCTGCGAGCCTATGCCGTAGGTAAGTTGTTTCAGGATCATCTAATGTACGAGGATAGAATGATGTTGAGATACCCTAGTTTGTCCGATCGAGTAGAAAAGGTACGAAGAGAGGTCAATGGTCCCGTGACTGCAAAAGATGCCTTTGCGGTGCATGATGATATAATTCAGCGTTTGGAGCAAGCGGGCCTGAGTTATATATATCGATAGGACTTAGGTAAACTAATAAGTACTTTTAGTATTTTATCCTTGTATGTTTCGTTTGTACCTTGTTTGAAATGTAGGTTTACAGCATATTTTGGCTTTCCAATATCCACTATTAGTTTTTGGTTATGCAAAATTTTTTATATGCTTGAGTAGATGCTATATTTTGGGCCAGTAATCTAATTATCACAATATAATTAAATATCTAATATCTCAACAAGTTCTCCGTTCTTCTGCTTCAATTCAATTTTCTGAATTATTTCTTCTCCAAGATATTTAGTAAAGTCGCTTAATTC
>CAUTLS010000009.1:0-22421 GCA_963539345.1 uncultured Candidatus Saccharibacteria bacterium | reverse complement strand
GACGAATCTTATTATACCGGTCAATCATATCTTTGCCACATATCACATACGGTGTTTTCACCACTTGCTGTGGTTGCTTAAAGCCCAAGTAGACAAACCCACTCTTTACGCCAGCGACGACAATAGCCACCACGACCACTACTGATATAATGCCCCATATAATCACTTTCTTCATACTGCTTATTCTAATACAGCTACGCTATCCTTGCAACCATCAGTGATGGTATAATAAGCTCATGAGTTTATCTATTGGTATCGTGGGGCTCCCCAATGTTGGCAAGTCAACCACGTTTAATGCATTAACAAACAACGATATTTTAGCGGCAAACTACCCTTTTGCGACGATTGAGCCGAACACGGGAATTGTTCCGGTGCCAGACGAACGGCTGGAGGTTTTAGCAAAATTATACGGCTCAGAGAAAATTCTGCCAGCTACGGTCACCTTTGTAGATATTGCTGGTTTAGTGGCGGGCGCCTCTAAGGGTGAAGGATTGGGCAATAAGTTTTTAGCAAACATCCGGCAATGTGACGCAATTGTGCATGTGGTTCGTGCTTTTGAAAATAATGCCATCTTGCGACATGATGAAGCACCAGTAAACCCCAAAGCTGACATTGACATCATCAACACCGAGCTAATCTTAGCAGATATTCAAACCATAGAAAATCGATTGCCGCGGTTACAGAAAGAGGCCAAAGCCCGTCCAGCAGCTCACGAAGAAGTCGCCTATCTACAAACACTACTAGAACAACTGCAGTCTGGTGTACCGCTATCTTCAATAGCCGACTTGAACACAGAATTGATTCAAGATCTTCACTTGTTAACTGCCAAACCGGTTATTTATGCATTCAATGTTGACGAGGCGGGGCTGACTGATACTACCCTACAATCAGAACTCACTTCTCTGGTAGCACCTGCTAAAGCTTTGTTTTTGAGCGCCAAACTGGAAGAAGAACTGAAGGGATTATCACCCACAGAAGCTGCCGAGCTGTTGGAAAGTTACGGCGTCACGGAAACCGGACTCATGCAATTGATTCATGCTGCGTATGATACCCTCGGCCTTCAAAGTTACTTAACTGCTGGACCTAAAGAGGTTCGTGCCTGGACTATCCACAAAGGATGGACAGCGCCACAGGCTGCTGGTGTTATTCACACCGACTTTGAAAGAGGCTTCATTGCTGCTCAAGTGGTCGACTATCACGACCTCGTCAGTGCTGGTTCTGAAGCTGCCGCCCGTGCCGCCGGTAAGATGCGAACTGAAGGTAAAACCTACGTCATGCAACCTGATGATGTGGTCGAGTTTAGATTTAACGTGTAGCTGGTTTAACTACTTTTAGTACATAAAATCGCTCACGATTGCCGCGAGCTCCAGCCACGGCACTATCAGCTTTGTCCACCGTCACGAACAATTTTGCTGACCACGCCTCAAAATCACGCAAAATCTGCCGCCGAATTGTATCATTTTTGATGACGCCACTGTTACCCAGTTGCTGACGCGCAGCTTCAAACTGTGGCTTAACCATGGCCACAATCAGCGTCGTATCCTTACAAATGCTCGCAAGATGTGGTAAAATCTGCCGTAAACTGATGAACGATACGTCGATCAGCACAATATCTGGCGCTTCGTCTGGCACAAAATCCCGAATATCAGTTTTTTCGTGCAATTCTATCCTGGGATCTTGCCGCAAATCTGGATGCAATTGATCCGTTCCAACGTCAACTGCATATACTTTTTTGGCACCATGTTTCAGCGCATAATCAGTAAACCCGCCAGTGCTACTACCAACATCCAGCACAACACGGTCGGTAAATGTGATACCCAAAGCTAAAACAACGCTCGCTAACTTTAATCCCGCACGACTGACGTATCGCTCACGTGGCGACAACGTAATCAACGCCTGATCATCCACCATATAACCTGGCTTTTGCACCACCTTTCCATCAACCACAACATCACCGAGGCGAATATAATTTTCAGCTTGTGATCTACTAGCAACCAGGCCTCGAGCAACCAGTTCTTTATCAAGCCGCCTCTTAACCGCCATACATAATATCCTCAAGTTTACGAGTTATCTCGGCTATTTTACCCCATGACTGACCCTTGGTGATGATCGACATGGCATACTTACCTTTCGGATGATTCACGATAGCTGCATCATTCAGGTACCCTTCCAAAAAACCAACCTTGTCCTGCACTGTGCCACCACTACCAGCTGGTATACCCTGACGATATACCTGTCGCTGCATCAAGCCCAACAAGAAGTCACGGTGGCTACCTCTGACTAAAGTGCCATCATCAATTCCCTTCAAAATCTTCACCAAATCATTAGTCGACGTCATCACATACGATCCTCTGAGTGACGTATCCTTAAACCCTTTGCCCTCACGCAAATACGCAGTTATGTCACTGGCCCTGTACCGAGCAATAACCACCTCCGGACACGCATTATCTGAGTTTACAATCATCCGCGTTATACATTCTTGCACAGATACCCCGCCGATTTTATCATTCATAGTCAACTGATTATTATCAATTTTATCCATCAAAACCATAGCTATATATAATTTGTACGTGCTGGCCGACACACTGGACTCGCTGCCGCGCACCTGAGCACTCCAGTTTTCGCCAGACACTTGGCTAACTGTCAGGCGAATATCATGATCACGCGCCACTGAGTTAACATAAGCCTGCAGTCCCAGTGCCGAATGAGAGAAGGTCTCTTTGTATACCGGTTGCGGTGGCAACTGCTTGGCCACCAGCGCAAGTCGACTATCTTTTTCCTCTGTACCAAGCAGCACCTCTTGTACTTTTGTCGTCATTTGCGCGACATCGATGCCCCGGCCTGGCGCCCCATTCTCACGTTTCGTCTCTGTGCCGTCATGCATATAAATAACGGTTTTACCAGCTGGTTTATTGACTACTTTGCCAAATGAATGTTCCAAAAACTCCGTTAGTTTCGCCTGATTGAGCGCTATTTTAGGGATATTATGTCCATCTTCGATGAAAGACAAAAGTTTTGCGATGGTTGATTTGTCAACTTTGACTGCCTTACCTTCAAATTCCACGGCGATATTTCGCTGCAAAATCTTTTCAACACGAGAGCGTAACTCTTGCAGCTGTTTTTCCGTCACCTTGGCAGACAGACGTTTACCCTTCATCTGCACCTCGGTCTTGTCACCCAAAGAATACTGGGTCGAAGCTATCGCCTGACGCGCCTCAACACTTTGCAGTTCACGACCAGCTTTCTCTGCTACAACCACCACCTTGTCATTCTGAATCTCTACTCGTGCATTTTCGGGCGGCAATGTTAAGCTATCACCATATTCAGCCATCTTTGCTTCCAGTGCACTTTCATCAAATTTTACCTCGGCATTAGTAACCTCAACCGAACGCCACCACAAACTAAACGGCATCAATCGCTGCCACCACGGATAATCCAACGCTTTGTCAGCCACACAACGACCACACACTGTGCCACCAAAATTGCCTACAGAAGCTTCCTGCTTGCCATTTCTTGTCACAAATTGCAGCTGTGTCTGTGGAGCACTGTCCTTCGCCAACCGTTCAATATCATTGCGTGTCCACCAGCTAACACTCCGTCCCATCATATACGCCCTACTAGTCAAGCGATCCCCAGGAAAGCTCATCTGAATAACCACAGACAACAGACAGATTAAACAAAAACTGACACCACCATAAAAGACCCATCTCAACGATGAGTCTTGATGACATCTTTTACAAAAACGACGCATTCGAAGACGTATAATCTTCAGCCGTAGCGTGAGGTATTTCCTCAGTTCTCTACTTTTTTCTTTCCCTATATTCACCAGTCGTTGTATCGACATTAACAATATCCCCCTGCTTGATGAATGCTGGCACCTTGATCACTAATCCAGTTTCCAATGTCGCATCTTTCAATACGCTCGACGTTGTGTCACCCTTCACAACATCTTCAGTATACGTCACTTCCAAGTATAGGTTTTTTGGTAGCTCTACGTTGATGACTCGTCCATCAAAAAACTGCAAGCTCAATGAGTCACCTTCCTTCAGAAAGTCAGCTGCTGAGTCGACGATTGCTGCACCCAATTCAAATTGTTCAAAGCTTTCAGGATCCATAAAGTAAAATGTTTCACCATCACGGTACAAATATTGAACAGTTTTATTGGTCACCTCGGCTGACTCAATCTTCTCTTGCCCCTTGAAGGTTTTCGGGATAACACTGCCGTCAATCAAGTTTTTCAACTTCACATTAACAATCGATCCGCCGCGACCCATCACCTTCTGTCCATATTCAACCACGCGATATGGCTTACCGTCTATTTGGCAAATTGTTCCTTTTTTTAACTCTGTTGGCTGGTACATCCTTGCTCCTTTATTTCATCTTTAGAACTGTTGGCCGGCGCGCCACATACTTTGGTGCGCCGAAAAATGTTCCAAATTAGCCGTGTGTCACGAATGGCAACAATGCCAAGTGGCGAGCACGCTTGATAGCAACTGCCAAGCTTCGTTGTTGTTTCTCAGTCAAACCAGTTTTTGCAATTGATTCAATTTGACCGTACACGTTGGTGTATCGTTGTAGCGTCTTTACGTCTCGGTAGTCAAATACACTTGGTGTATCCTTTTTTTGTCGTTTAGCCATTTTCTACTCCTTGTTAGAACGGAATTTCTGATAAATCAATCGGTTTATCGTCAATTTCCGTCACTACTTCTTCTTTCGTTGATATATTTGCCGTTGAGCCAGCAGTATCACCACTTGGCCCATCTAGGAAGGTCACATCAGAGGCAACCACTTCAATTCGTGAACGTCGCTTGCCAGTTTCCTTGTCTTCCCAGCTGTCTTGGCGAAGGCGTCCTTGTACCAACACGCGTCGGCCCTTTGATAGGTACTGCATAACCAGCTCACCGAGCTTTTCCCATGCAGTGACATCAAAGAAGTCAGCTTGATCATCTTGTGTTTGGCGATCCACCGCGATAGAAAAGCTCACCACCGTCCTACCTGACGTTGTTGTGCGCTGCTCAGGATCACGGGTCAATCTCCCCATCAAAATGACTTGATTGATACTTCGTGCCATAGTGTTACCCTCCTTATTATAGTGTTATTATCGATATCGTTTGCGATAATTATGCGTCAGCTTCAGCGGCTTCAGCAGCCATCTTCTCAGATCGCTCGCGCTGCTCTGCCAATGCCTGACGAGTCTTTTCATCAGTCTTTACCAACAAGTAGCGCAATACTTCGTCAGTAATGTTCAATGTGCTTGAAATCTTGCGCGGTGCGTCTGATGGTAGTGTTGCCTCAAAGTATACATACACTGCGAAATCTTCGCGACGAATTTGGTAAGCCAGTTTTTTCTTACCCCAATTGTCTTCTTTGGTGATTTCACCACCATTGTCTTTGATCAACGCTCGAACCTTGTCCAGCGCCGCGTCCAAATTTGCTTCCAAATCTGGATGAATAAGAACGGTCAGTTCGTATTCGTTCATGTTTCCTCCTTCGGAATCCTTCACGGATGGTTATGCTATCTCACATAACCTTAGGTTATTATTCCCTCGTATTATACGGTAATCTGATATAAAAGTCCAGTGGTAAACCCACTAGACCGTGCTACAATAAAATTCATGCGTATCGCTATTCAAGGACAAGCTGGATCATTTCACGAACAAGCAGCAAAACAATGGTACGGGCCTGACGCCACCATCGTTCCGTGCATGACCTTTGGCGATGTTTTTCAAACCTATGCCCATGGCCAGGCTGACGCCATTGTCGTGGCGGTGGAAAATACCATTTACGGCACCATCAACGAAACTTACCGTCACATCGAATCCTGCAGCGCTCCTATCGTCGGTGAAGTGACATTTACCATTCAACAAACCCTCATCACCAATCCAGGCACACAGCTTGAGGACATTACTACTGTCTATTCACATCCTGTTGCCTTGTCACAATGCCAGCATTTTCTCCAAGAATGCCTACCACACGCTGCGCAAATTGAATATTTTGATACCGCTGGCGCTGTCGAATTCATCAAGCAACACGGTTCACCACACCTAGCAGCCATCGCTGGTGAGGTCGCCGCTCAGCTACACAATATGCCAATTCTCAAGCGACACATCCAAGATGCCCAGGACAACATCACTCGTTTCCTCGTTCTCGACCAGACAACGACAGTGGCTGATGCCAATCGAGCAACGCTTGTGGTGACCACCGCCCATCAACCAGGCAGTCTCCTCGAGATACTCCGTACGTTCGCCAATCAGTCCATCAACCTCGCCAGCCTCCAATCCCAGCCCATCGTTGGTCAACCGTGGAATTATAAATTCTTCATGACCGTTGATGCTGCCGGTCCGTCATTACGTCGCGCCATCAACAAAATCACCGCAACTGGTCACAAAGTCACACTACTCGGAGAATACCGAACCGCACGATAACTAGAACACCGCTTCAAATTAGCCATCACCAAGTTCATCAAGGCTTGATACCAACACCTCTCGTGGCTTCGATCCATTAGCTGGACCAATAATCCCCTGGTCTTCCATCTCGGCCATGATACGAGCAGCTCGACCATACCCTATCTTCAACCGCATCTGTAATAAACTAGTGGAGGCTCGACGACTCTCGATGACCAAGCGAACAGCATCCTTAAACATCGCGTCACCGTCATTACCTTCCAGATTCACCATCACGCCACCCTTGCCATTGAGCTGGACAGGCTGCGCAACCACTTCATCATTGTACTGCGGTGCTGACTGCATCCTGAGATAGTCGGTTATCTTATTTACTTCGTCATCAGTCACCCATGCACCCTGAATACGCTTTGGCTTGCTCATGCTTGGTGTGTACAGCAACATATCACCCTGACCAAGCAGTTTCTCAGCGCCAATCTGATCCAGAATAGTTCGTGAGTCAACTTGGGAAGCCACGGTAAAGCCAATTCGTGCTGGCACGTTCGCCTTGATCAAACCAGTGATCACGTCAACACTCGGCCGCTGCGTTGCCAAGACCAAATGAATACCCACTGCTCGGGCTTTCTGTGCCAAGCGAACAACCAACGCTTCGACGTCACGCGCCGCCACCATCATCAAATCAGCTAACTCATCAATGACGATGACAATGTATGGCATCGCCCCGTCTTCATGTTGCTGAACATTTCCGTTCTCATCAGCAACCGGGATTTTCGTGCCAGCAGTCTTAATCTTTTTGTTATAGCTCTTAATATCACGAATTTTCTCCGCCGCCAACAACTTATACCGCCGCTCCATCTCATTGACCGCCCATTTTAGAGCTGAAATTGTCTTCTCTGGCTCAGTAATCACTGGAGTTAACAGATGCGGGATGTCTTCATATGGCGCCATTTCCACTTGCTTTGGGTCAACCAAGATCAATTTCATGTCACTCGGACTATTGCGATATAACAAACTAGTCAATAGAGTATTAATCATCACCGACTTACCAGAACCGGTCTGACCAGCGATCAACATGTGCGGCATCTTGTTCAGCTCACCAACCACTGCTTCACCCGAGATATCCTTACCGATAGCAAAGCTCAACGGTTCATGGGCGTGCTTCCATTGTTTCGAATCCAACACACCATATAGTCGCACATCAGCCGCTCGTCGGTTTGGCACCTCAATACCAACGGCTTTTTGCCCAGGAATCGGCGCCTCAATCCGCAAACTCTGCGCCGCCAAATTCAAAGCAATATTCGTCTCCAGTGCTGTGATGCGCGTCAATTTCACACCACTCGGCGGCCGCAAAGTATATTGCGTCACCTTCGGCCCAATATTGGCGTCTTCCATCTCCACGTCGATGTTGAATTCTGCCAAGGTGTCGTGAATGATCTGCGCGTTTTGCCGAATATCACCAGCATCAGCTGGGCTTTGCTTCTTCTCTAGTAGATCTAGGCTTGGTGATTGCCAATTTGGATCATGCACCGAAACTAATGCTGCCTGTTCTTCGGCAGATTTGTCCTGCTTTACGCTACCCCGCAAACTACTTAACGGCGACGATTTTTTGGCTTTAGCTGGTTTTTCTGTATCTACCGTCGGCACGCCAGCGTTCAAATTAATCTCGCTAACCTTTCGTGGCTCAGCTTTTTCTGCCTTGGCGGCCTGTCGCATAATTGCCTTGTTCTCATCATCCTCCGAAGAGTCACGCCGCATCATCTCCCATATCTTACCGAACAGCTCGACTGGGGTCATGAGCGTGATGAACAATGCCGTGATAAGGATGAGAACGATATATATCAGAGCGACGATTGGCTTTTCTACCAGGGTCATCATTATATTATTAGCAACATCCCCAATAACACCACCAGCCTCCGGGCGGGCGGCAGTCTTCAGTAGTCCAAACAGCCCACTCAGCCACACCACCTCCAAAACGGCCGCTATTTTCATGGCAATTGGCAATCGATTATTCTCTGCGCGGAAAGTCTCCACCGCAATATACACCAACAACACTGGCAGAGCATACATAGCGTAACCAACAACCTTCAAAGCGGCGTGGTTGGTCCATTCCAACACTGGGCCGCCGACATCAAACCATGCCACCACTAACAGTAATGACAGCACTATCATCAAGACCGCCCCAACTTGTGACCAAAAACCGCTCGGTACGTCGTGTTTTGACGCGGTCGCCACTGATTTCTTTTTCGTAGTCTTTCGTTTTTTAGGCATAACTGTTATCTATTATACCCCGTTTTACGGATTATCGCACTTATTTATTATATCATACTTCATCAAATATGTCTAATAAGCCGGTACGTTGTGTCGCTCTCGAGCCTTGGTGTCGTTCGCCTCCGTGTCAGGGACTTGTTTAGCCGGAAATCGTTTTTTGGGTAGCTTTGGTACAACTGGGCTATCAGCCGCTGCTTCTGGCTTAGCTACTCCCTGGGCACCACGAGAAACTTTTCCTGGAGCTTTCAAGCCACCACCGATTTCATTGATAACAGGGATAACAATCGGTGTTCGACGCGTCTGGTCATACAAGATGTGCGTGACTTCATCCTTGATTTCCTTTTTCACCACATCAAGATCGTATTTACCAGCGAAACTACGTGCTGCTTTTTGCTTCAAGTACTGGCGGATCATGTTCATCAATTCTTCGGAATCACGCAAGTAAATGAAGCCGCGGGAAATAATATCCGGGCTAGTCAACAGCCGTCCCGTACCGCGCTGTACCGTCAGCACCACCACAAACATTCCCTCTTGAGACATATGAATGCGATCCTTCAGCACCACCTCAGAAACAATGGCGCCGGTATCGTCATACATCACACCACCAGCCTGAATTCGGCCAGCTTTCTTAGCTTGCCGCTCAATATCAATCTCAATAATATCACCGGCGTCACACACAAAGATATTCTTCCTAGGAATCCCACACTCTTTCTCTGCCAGCCGCGCATTGTGCACCAGCATGTGGAATTCACCGTGAATTGGCATATAGTACGTTGGATTCAAGGCATTAATCAGCTTAATATGATCATCATAGTAGCCATGGCCCGACAAGTGTAGCGGCCCAACCCCGGTCAAGTGTGTTTTACCATTCTGAATCACATCAGAACCCTCGCGCATCAAACCATCAACTGTTCGCACCACGTTTTTCTCGTTGCCCGGAATCGGATTGGAACTAAACACCACCACGTCAGAGCCTTTAATCTTCATGTATTTATGCGCACCAGTCGCCATGCGATTAAGCACAGCATTAAACTCACCCTGTGAACCAGTACAGACCACGGTGACTTGGCTGTCTGGTAACTTGATGATGTCTTCCATCTTCATGACGGTGTCTTTCGGGATCTTGATGGTGCCTGAACGCAGCGCCACTTCCAAGTTCTGAATCATCGAAAATCCAGCAAACGCCACCTTACGCCCGTGCTTATGCGCTTCTTCCAAAATCAATTGCAAACGGTGCACCTGTGATGAGAAACAGCTCAAAATCACCCGGCTGTTACTAAATTTATCCATCACCTGACCGATAGAATATTGAATATCAAACTCGGTATGGGTGTGCGTACCAGCTGACTCACAGTTGGTCGATTCATTCATGAACATCAACACACCTTCTTTGGACGCCACTTCAGTCATGCGTTTGAGGTCAAATTTCTGACCATCAACTGGGCTTTCCTCAAACCGCCAGTCGCCAGAATCAATGATCACACCCAGCGGTGTCCGAATGATCACCGCCGTTGAGTCAGGGATGGAATGGTTCACCCGCACCAATTCCACCGAAAAGTGTTTCGACACCTGAACAATTTCGTGACTCAATGGATCCATCACCCGAAAGTCTGGCTGAAAATCGGTATCCGCATCAGCCAGCGACTTATCTAGCATGCCGATGGTAAACTTCGACGCATAGACTGGCGCTGGAATTCGGTGAATAAAATGCCGGAAAGAACCGATGTGATCAAGGTGTCCGTGAGTGAACACATGCGCCTTGATCTTGTGCTTATTTTCCTCCAGCCAGGTAATATCCGGTGTAATGTAATTGATACCTGGATAATCGCTGCCCGGAAACAGAAAGCCCATATCTACGACGATAATCTCATCATCATACTCAATGGCGTTCATATTTTTACCGATACCCATTTCGCCGACACCGCCGATTGGGATGATTCGTAGTTTTGGCTTGCCACCGCGAGTCCGTTTTGGCTGCATTTTGGCGCTAAATTGTTCGCCGCCATAGCCGTTATAAACTGATTTATTGACTGGGATATTGATCACGTGCTGCGATGCCCTGAGGTTAACATTCTCGCTTGTTCGTCGCTGCGCGCGAAAAACCTCACCTTTACGAGTGGTGGTGCTGTTTAATACTGCATTGTTGCTTTTTTTCGACTGAGGACGCTTTTTAGCATCATCCTTCTGCGGTGTTGCCAGTCGCCGCTGACCCATATTGTTATACTCCTTTTTCGTTATAATAATTCAAAAATCAGGCAGAGAGTTATATTACTACTGTATAAATATCCTCTCGTTAGTAGTTCCAATTGTATCAAACCCCCGGTACTTTGTCAAAAGCGCGTAATAACAGCACCACTGTTATCTATATCAATCATCGCCGTCCACTGATGTGTGAATAAATTTTCGCTTGCCGCGGTAGACGAAGAAGCCGATGAGGAGCGCGTTTGCCACCAGCGCAAAGCCAGCCAGGATGAGCATGTGCTGCGTATAGAGCACGCTATCTACCCCACCCGAGATCGCATGACGATAGGCAATGATAGAGTGCGTCATGGGTAGCCAGGGGTTGATAGTTTGGAAGAAACCAGAGGCTGTTTGGATGGGGAATATCCCTTCGCTCGCTGCCAGCTGGAGCACCATGATGATCATTACCACCAGCCGGCCAGGGTTATCCAGCACCATTACCAGCAGTGTAATGAGCGACATAAAGGCAAGCGAGGCAAGGTAGCTTGTGGCAGCAAATAGCCACGGGTGGTCGGGTTGCAAGCCCACCACATAGACTAGCACTAGCATCATAATCGTTGCTTGCACCAGTGCAGCCAGCCCCAAGACCGACATCTTAGCCAGCCACCAGCGCCAGGCATTTTCTTGGCGCGAGAAGGTCTTGCGCACTGGGTACATCGTCGTCAGAGCCAGCCCACCAACAAAGAGCGCTAGCGAGAGCATATATGGTGCCATGGCATAGCCATAATTTGGCACACTGCCAGTACTGTGCTCGCTACTCGCCACAGGCGCGGCCATCTGCTGCTGAGCCGCTGGGCTGGTTGGCAAGAGCTTTACCTGAGCCGCACCAGTCTGCAGTTTGTGCGCCAGTGTGCTCGAGCCATCCGCCAGCTGGTTGCTTGCCTGCATCAGCGTACTAGAGTGCTGCTGCAAGGTGGCTGCGCCCTGAGCCAGTTGCCCACTACCCTGCTGAGCTGTTGCGAGATTGCCCGCCACCTGTGCTGCACCAGCCTGGAGCCGCTCGCTACCAGCCCGCACCATATTGTACCCCGCAAAGGCAGTGGTGGCTTGCGGGGCGAACTGCTCCACGCCAGTGTTGAGTGCTGCCACACCATTCTTGAGTGTTTGCTGCTGAGTAGTAAGTGTTTTGGTAAGAGTGTCGAGGTTAGCCAGCAAGCTCTGCGTTTGCTCGGCAATGGCTTTGGTTTGCTGCAGAGCACTCGCTAAGGTTTGCAGCTCGGGTAGTGTGATGGTCGTGCTACCGCCAGACGCAGCCGCCTGCGCACTAGTCTTTTGGAGGATCGCCCCGGCTGATGCGGTGGGTGCTTGCATTGCCTGGAGCGCACCCACGACTCGCTGCGCATTTTGGGCTACTGCCGCCTGCTGAGCCGCCACCGCTGGTGATGGCTGAGCCACCTGAGTGTTGAGTGTATTTATCCCTTGTTTGATCTGCTGCATACCAGCCGTTAGCTGGGCCACTTGGGCCGCCGTTGGCAGTTGGCCAGTCAGCTGCGCTGTGCCCTGCTGGACCTGCACTGCACCAGCCTGCAATCGCCCTAAGCCCGCTGTCAGCGTCTGCTGCTTGCTCGCCAGTTGGCTAACGCCATTGGTATAGTGAGTAAGACCCGCTTGGAGCCGTGCCGACCCCTGGTGTAAGCGCCCAGCACCCTCACCAGCCTGCGCCATGCCATTACCCACTGCACCAATACCCGCCGCCACCTCTTTGAGGTAGGTTTGGGTCACTTGCTCGGCCACTGTTTCCTTCACTTTTTGCGCGGCTTGGCGGCTAATGACTGCGCCAATGTAGTTTTTGGCTGGCGTCAGCTGATACGACACCACTGCTTGCTGCGGCTTGTCCTGCCGAAGTGACGCCGCACGCTGTGAGAAGTCCTCTGGCACCGTCACTACTGCGTAGTAATAGCCACGGCGTACGCCATCATCGGCTTGCTGCTTGGAGACGAATTCCCACTTAAGCGTCTTGCTCTTATGTAGAGACTCGGTCATTGTCCGGCCAATCTGCAGCTCCTTGCCATTGATCTGCGCCCCCTTGTCCTCATTCACAAAGGCAATCGGCAGTCGGTCGGTATGCCCATACGGGTCCCACACCGAGCTGAGGAAAAACGCCGCATATATCACCGGCACAAAGGCCAGTGCTATTACTGCCACCAACAGCGTCTTACTGTGCAGTAAGTGCTGCCATTCGGCTTGAACCATCACACTACGGCGGCGCCGGATGGCTTGCTTCATCTTCTCACCCATTGTTAGCCAACTCCCGAATAATATCTTGCAATGTCACACCCTGCAGCGTCTCAGCCCAGCGTGCCTGAGCCCGATCGAAGGCACCAAGGATGCTCACCTCACCGCGTTTGATCTTGCTATCATCTGCCTGGCAGGCAAACATCCGCTCGGCGATTCCTTGGTACTGGACGAAACTCTCCGTCCCCTCGACTGCTGCCACGATATCCCACAGCGTCAGCTCTGTACTAGCCCGCGCCAGGCGAAAGCCACCACCCGCACCCCTCGCCGAGGTAATCAGCTGGGCTGTTACGAGCTTGCGCGTTACTTTGGTAATATACGTTGGCGACACCCCCATTTGCTTTGCCAAGCTCTGATTCGTCACTGGTGATCGCAGGTCTGGATGCGCCAGCAAAATCACAATGCAGCAGGCCTGCTCGACTGCTCCTGATAGCTTCATCTTAATCCTTTCATAAATTAGCCATAGTAGATATCTACTATCCACTATACTACACTCACCCTACATAAACAACCCTCCCGGTCAATTAAAAAGCTCCGCCACACGACGGAGCTTCTCACTTATTCTACCTGAACTTTAACTTTGATTTGCTTTTTCAGTTAATATCCGACCCAAAGCATTCAACTGAGAGTTAACCTCTGCCTTCTGGAACGCCTCGTTTAGCTTTTTTGGAGCGTCACCAGCCTTGAACTTTGTGAGCTGGCGGTACAACTTACTCGCAGCTGCTGACAGACCAGACGCGTCGCCAGCATCATGAGCTTTTTGCATCTCCTCAACTATGCCTCGTTGTTCATCAAAAGCATCAGCCAGTTTCTTTGCCTCTTCGGACAACAATTGACTCTTTACTTTGGCTAATTTTTTAACAGCAGAAACACAAGAACTAACAGTTTTGTCATAGTTCTCTAGCAACTTACTACGGTCTGAGCTAAATCGAGGAAAGGTAGTAGCAGTTCGACAGTTCTTTGTGGTCTCTAACAATTCATCAGATGCATCAGCCAAATCACCTACCATTGTGGTAAATTCATTGTTTTGTTTGATGAAATCATCATATTTTTGCTTAACATCTTTGTCGCGCAAGGCTTTCATATCTTTCAAGTCATCAACCGACTTCTTGTATTCTTCTACTGATTCTTTAATCTTATCAGTAGACGCGGTTGATGTCCCATATGAAACCATACGAAAAGCCGAGCCAACCCGTAGATAAGTACCTCGCACTTTCGTAACCTTATCATGCGCTTCCTTATAATCTTCTTTACTTGGACCGCTCAATAAAATCACTGCCAAAACAATACCAACGACCAACAATATGAAGGCAATCGAACCACCAATGATACCCCACAACATACCCTTGCTCATACCCTTTTTCTTGACTGGTCCCTGAGGAACTGGCTGAGTTGGCGCCGGTTGCACACGTGGTTCCGGAACGGTTGCAGCAGGAGTTGGTGTCGAGTTTGTATTATTACCTTTGTTATCCATGCTTTCTCCTTTTCTTACTCTATTAATTGTACACTATTTACGATTTACTGAATACGGTTATGGCTAGATTATAAACCGATCATCGTCAAATTGATCTTGCCGCGCTCATCAATACCAGTTATCTTTACGCGGACAGTCTGGCCTTCTTTGACGACATCAGTCACCTTATTGACCCGACCTTCGGCCAGTTTCGAAATATGTACCATACCATCGACTCCTGGTAAGATATTCACAAAAGCGCCAAAGTCTTTGATACTAACAACCCGACCCTCATAGATCTTGCCAACCTCTGGCTCTTCTACCAAACTCTTGATCCAATTCATAGCTTTCTCAATTGATGCGCCATCTGGGCTAGCCACGGTAATTAAGCCATCTTCTTTGATGTCAATTTCGGCACCAGTTTCAGAGGTGATCTTATTGATCATTTCTCCACCCTTGCCAATCACCGCACCAATCTTGTCTGGGTTGATCTTGATCTTCTCAATGCGCGGCGCGTATGGGCTCAATGCCTGGCGTGGCTGTGGTAATACTGACAACATATGCTCCAAGATGTGTGCTCGGCCAGCTTTTGATTGCTCAATTGCTTGCGCCAAAATGTCAACTGGTAGGCCATGCACCTTCATATCCATCTGTAGCGCCGTGATACCTTGAGCGGTGCCTGTCACCTTAAAGTCCATATCACCAGCAAAATCTTCAGCATCAGCGATGTCGCTTAGCACATATGGTGTACCCTCGTCCATCATTAAGCCCATGGCGATACCAGAGACCGGGTTCTTGAGCGGCACACCCGCATCCATCAGCGCCAAACAGCTTGAACATGTTGCTGCCATTGAGGTAGAGCCGTTCTGGCTCATAATTTCCGTTACCGAACGAATGGCATACGGGAACTCTTCTTCACTTGGCAATACTGGCGTTAACGCCCGCTCCGCCAAGTAGCCATGCCCAATTTCCCGACGGCCCGGACTACCCAAACGGCGCACTTCACCAACCGTGTAGCCTGGAGCGTTGTAGTGATGCATGTAACGTCGTTCGTAATCAGTCTGTTCCATGGTGTCTACCAGCTGCGCGTAGCTCAGCGGCGCCAAGGTAACAATGTTCATACCCTGGGTCACACCGCGGGTAAACAAGCTTGATCCGTGTGCTCGCGGCAAGAAACCAACTTCTGAACTGAGTGGTCGGATTTCTGTCAATTGACGACCATCTGGACGCACCTTGTCCTCAACGATACCTCGGCGTACGTCCTTGTGGAGCGCCAATGTAAAGGCCTCATCGTATTGAGGTCGCAGTTCATCATAACTCTCGCCAAGTTTTTCGGTAAATTCGTCATGAAACGCCTGACGAATATCCGCGATCAATTCATTGCGCTCTGGGTAGGCACGGCGAATAGCTGCGCCAAATTTACCGGCGACCCACGCATCAACTTCTGCTTGGATGGTTTCATCCGGTAGAACCAGTTCGTATTGCTGTGCGGCTGGTGCGACTTTTTCTGCCAACTCACGCTGAAGCTGGATAGCTGGCTGCATCATCTGATGCGCCCACGCCATTGCATCAATAATCACTTGTTCGCTCACTTCATGAGCACCCGCTTCCACCATGGTAATGCCGTTCTCGATACCAGCGACAACCAAATCCAAGTCACTGACTGCGCGCTCCTCGGGGGTCAAAAAGGCCTTAAATTCACCGTTAACTCGGCCAATACGCAAACCTGCCACCGGTCCATCAAATGGGGTGCCAGTCAGGCTCAGTGCCGCACTAGCGGCTACCATTGCCACCATATCAGGACGGAAACTTGGGTCCATACTGAGGACGCTTGATACGACTTGAACCTCTTGGCGATATCCCTTTGGGAACAGTGGACGAATTGGCCGGTCAATCAGCCGCCCGATGAGTATTGCCTCGTCAGATGGACGACCTTCTCGCTTGATAAATCGGCTACCAGAAATCTTGCCGGCAGCATAAAACTTTTCTTCATAATCAATTGACAATGGGAAATAGTCTAATTCCACTGGTCGCGATCCGACCATCGCCGTACCCAACACAACGGTATCACCGTAACGCGCTACCACACTGGCGGTAGTGCGAAAACCAACTCTATTTACCTCTAGCGTCAGTGGTCGACCACACCATTCAGTGGTAACACTAAAAATATCCTTGCCACTTGGATTAATAATGCTCATTATGAGCCTCCTTTCTTATCGCGAAAAGTAACAGGGGTGAAAGCTGGTATTGTATGAGCTCTCGTCTCTATCACCATTCGCGGTTAGTTACCTTATCATTATACCACACCCTTCAGTCACCACCCGGTGAACTGCTATAATGATAAGCGTGAAGATTAAACGCACTAAAACGACAAAAGATTATCTCATATTAGGTATAGCATTGGCATTGTTAGTAGGTGGCGGATATTTGCTTATTACTATTTTTAGCCCCTTTTTTGCAACACAATTCATCGACCCAAAGAACAATGAGACAACTAAGGTTTTACAAAAGACAACTGATGAATTTCATCCAGAAAATCGTATCTACATCCCGGCTATCAATGTCAATATCCCATACAAAACCGGTGGCGCAGAAGTGTTAGAGCTAACTGCCTGGTGGCGTAAGCCAGAAAATGGCAACCCTAAAGAGGGTGGAAATTTCATCGTTGCTGCTCACCGCTTCCAGATTGGACCAACACCACAACGCACCATCAACAATTCTCCTTTTTACAACATCAACAAGCTCAAAGTTGGTGACTCTATCACAGTTGATTATGATGGTAAACGCTACGAGTACAGCATATATGATATATATAAGGTTAAGCCCGATGCTATCGAGATAGAAGAACGGACCGATCAACCACGCTTGACGCTGTATTCATGTTCTCTGGGCGGTTCATTTGATAAACGCGAGGTCATCATCGCTGTCCCTAAATAGTCCATACAAAAATCCGCCCCAATGAGTTGAGGCGGATATATAAACTACTTGGTTCGCTTATTTGCGTAGTCCCAATGTAGCCAGCACTTGCTTATAACTCTCAAAGTCAGTTCGCTCCAAGTATTTTAGCAGGCGCTTGCGCTTACCTACCATCTGGACAAGGCCGCGACGAGCCATGAAGTCGTGTTTATTGACTTTCAAGTGCTCTGTAACTTCTTTGATACGAGCTGTCAAAATCGAAATCTGCACCTGAGGGCTACCGACATCGTTTTTACCAACCTGAGTCAAAGCAATCGCTTTTTGCTTGTTCTCTTTACTGATCATAGCCGTTTAATTATATCAGGAGTGACCAATATTTTCAAGCAGCATTAGAATAGCTGCGCGTAGCTATATATCGTTGAGCCACTGTCTGGTGCTTGTGTGCTATTGTGATGACAGCTTGAACGAATACGATTGAAGGTTGCTACATCCTCAGTAGATGGATTATTCAATGCGGCATATATCACAAACCCCTTACCACCGTCATGACACTCATAGATTCGAAAGATTGCTTCCTCATTTGCTGCTTTTTTACTAGAAACACCTTGCCGATAATCAGCCTTCAAATAATCCGGAACCAAGGTTTGTACACCATCCGGCGCGTTAAACGGACCAAATCCAGTGATACGCTTTCCTCTAGCCTCCGCCAAAGCAGCAGCATCGCCCGCAGTTTTAACTGCAGATCGAATCTTAGCATCCAACCCATTTTCACGTACCGACCGATACGAAACAATCGCTATTGATGCCAAAACGGCAATCACCGCTATAACAATTAATACTTCAATCAGTGTAAAACCCTTATGCTTCATATCCATATAATACCACTCTAATTATCTATGCCAAAATCCGACAATTTTGCTGCCTGTTCAATGGTAAAATTGGCAATTTTCGTGCGCCGCAACGATTGACAGTAGGCACCAGTTCCCAGATAGTTACCGATGTCCTCTGCCAGCGTACGAATGTATGTACCGCTAGAGACATGGGTATTGATACATAGGTTTGGATAGTTATATGATGCAATTTCGATGTCATACACCGTGATCTGCCGTGCAGGCATCGCAACTTCCTGACCTTTTCGCGCGAGGTGATAGGCGCGCTGCCCATTGATTTTGATGGCGCTAAAAGCTGGCGGGGTTTGCTCAATCACCCCAATGAACTTCCGTACAGCCTGATTCACCTCTTCGATTGTCGGCTGATGGTCAGACACTGGCGTGAGCTCACCTTCAGGATCTCCCGTCGTGCTAGTCACCCCCAAAATGATTTCTGCCTGATACCACTTGTCTAACTTGGTAAATAACCCGGCTTCTTTACATTTTTTGCCAGTCACCAAAATCATCAGACCAGTAGCAAACGGATCTAACGTGCCAGTGTGTCCAACTTTTGCTTTCTTACCTAGCTGTTGACTGAGCACTCTCCTGATTCTGGCGACTACGCCAAAACTGCTCATACCAGCTGGTTTGTCAATAAGCACGATATCATCATTTGGTATCATGCTAGTTTTGTCCCGGAATCTGGAACTGGGTTGGATTAAATTCAGAATTAGTAGTATTTACAACTGACGGAGTTGCCGCTGGCGCCGATGGGACGGTAGGGCCGACTGCTGGAGCTGGCGGAAAAGCCGGTGGCAGTTCTGGCAATGTGCTAAAGTCAGGCATTGGTGGCAACCCTGCTATATTTTTGGCAGAAGACTCAATTTCCGCCAAAGTTGGGGTGCCAGGGTTTACCGCCAATGGATCTGGAACATTAGGCACCGCTGCTAATGCTTCGCTAACTGCCTGATGGGTTGGCTGACCCAATGACTGATTAGTCCCCAATACCTTTGAGGTATCTTCACTGAGAGCAGCCATGACATCGCCATTATGTCCAGCGATAGCTGAAGCCTCTCCCAGAGGAGAGATAGACCTATTGTTCTGTAAATTGTTGTTCATTTCAGCAAACGGGTCGACTGATTTTGGCTCATCATCATGGCGAGCAACGGTGGCGTTTATCGGTGAATCACTAAACCCCCCTTGACTACTGCCAGGTTGACCATGATTCAAAATCGTGCGGTTACGACCGCTTTCAGCCTCGCGCTTCTTGTCTTCTGCAGCCTGTTCAGTGGAAGCATTGAACGTACCGCCTACTGACGGTTCCGGCAACTCATCTTTCGGAGATTGTGGGCTGCCTAGCGGCTTGATGGCTGGTAAGCTATATTCTGGTTCCGGTGACTTCGCTGGTTCTTCGGATTCTACTGACTCTTCCGGCGTGGATTTTGCTAATTGCTTTTCTAGGTATGACTCAGCGGCGCGTGCAGCCTCATCTTGAGCCTCGGCCTGTGTTCGTCGAGCCACCTCATCTAGGTCACCCCTCTTTTGGTGTGATATTTCCAAAGTGCCATCATCTGGTTTTGGTAGCTCCTTATCTGCTTGTTTTGGCTGTTTACGCGATGAACGGCTAATTGACAGTTTAGTGTTGTCTATTTCTGCTTCTTCGGCATCTGATGGCTCACTCGAATCACCACCATCTTCTGGTTCATCATGTTCGTCAGCCGGGGCTTCCAATTCCTCAGCTTCCACCAACTTTGCTGCAATCAACTGCTGGTTAGCTCCTGCAGCCATCAAATCCGCAGCCGCTGTCATGACGCGAGGTGATGTCAGGTTGTTACTAAACCTATTAGTTACAGCAACGATACCGGTCATAAACGCATTTGCCATCTGCTCGTCCAGCGTTGCCTTTACGGTCTTTAGCTCGTCAACCAATTCCAAAAGCATCTCGCTCACACCACTGGCGTTGCGCTCATGCCAATCGATCACACCCAAGCTACTCTTGATATCCCGAGCTGTCACTGTCACCACATCAGCACTGTGTAAAATTTTGCCATGAGCCGTCAACGCTTCATCAAGATGATTGCTGTCTTCAACGTTCAAAGCCAACACCAGCTCAATGTTGTAATCACCCTGTGAGAATTCCAAGTCCGCTTCAGTAATCGTCGTTCGGTACGGCGTGATGAAAATTTTCACAACTGCATCGTCAACGATTTTGTACCGCAAGTGATCCGCCTTGTCCTTATCAAGCGCTATGATAAAGTCTCTGAGACTATCCGCCGTGTCTTCAAACGTCTTATCAGGTTCCAGGAAATTTATCGCCGGTGGAATTTTACCAGAAAATACCGCTGTAGCATGCTTTCCAAGCTCATTCAAAAATAGCGTCAACCCCAATGCCGCTGATAACTCATCAACGCTTGGATCACGACTAACCGTAACCAATATATTAGTATTTTCTTTGATTTTTTGGATTACCTGCTGCTTGGCGGAAGCGGTGCTCATTGTTTGTTTTCCTGTTTCTTTTTATTGCTATAGCCTTTGGCTGAATTATAGCATAAGCATAGGCGATTAGTCAAGATTATACCCCGTTTCATCCCGCCCCTTTACTTTTCATGTGATTTTCTGTATAATGCATCCTTGATTAGCGATAACAACTTATAGAGGTAAAGGAGTACCATGCCAATCATCAAATCCGCCATCAAGCGCGCTAAACAAGCAGTCAAACGCCGTGAAAAGAACATCGGCATCAAAAAAGATATCAAATCAGCAGTCAAAGCTTTTCACGCAAATCCAACCGCTACTACCTTGGCAGCTGCCCACTCTGAGCTAGATACTGCGGTCAAAAAAGGCCTTTTGAAGAAAAATACTGTAGCTCGCCGTAAAAGCGCTCTGAGTAAAGCAGCCAAAGAGGCTGGTGTTAAACTAGAAGCTGCCAAAAAGCCGGCAGCCAAGAAACCTGCTGCAAAGAAAACACCAGCTACCAAACCAGCTGCCAAAAAAGCACCTGCTAAGAAGCCAGCAGCCAAGAAACCTGCCGCTAAAAAAGCTGATAAATAAGACTTGTCAATTTCAACTAACACCTCAGTGATGATGCTGAGGTGTTGTTATATAACTACAAATCTACCAACGCCGTTTCTATCAGCAGCCACGGATTAACTCCAGTTGTCTTCATCTGAAGGTCTGCCTGAAACAACGCGTCGTTGATCCGCTTGAGATGTTCAATATTGATGGTTCGAGCTGACGAGGACAAGCGCTGCAGTACATATGGATTAACCGACAAATCTGCTGCCACCGTGTTATTGTCACCGCCTGACAGCACCAATGCTGCCATATTGGTTGCCTGCGAAGCGAGTAGCCCCATCGTCTGGTAGGCGCCGTCTACACCACTTTCTGACTCTAAGTAACTGATGATGTTATGTACCGTTTCATAATCTTTTGACAAAGCGGCCACAAACAAATCAAACACGTTTTCCGACCTCGCCAACGGCACCAAATCATTGATCAGCGCATCGGTAATCTTCTCCGCGAGCGCCAATTGGTCCAAAAAATTACTAAGCCGCAGCTGATCAGACCCTAACCGGTCAATTAACATGCCTATTTGTTTACGCGTCAACTTATAGCCGCGCTCATGGGCCTGCGTTTCGCACCAGGTGATAAGTTGCGGCTTCTGGTGGCCACCGAGCGGCATAAATTCTTGGGTTTTAGCTGTTTTTTGTAGCCATTTATAGGTTTTTGTTCGCTTATCAAGTTTACTCTCTACTAGGATAATAGTGTTATCGTCATCAAACAATATCTCTGGTAGCCGTGGCCAAATGTCAGGATTTTCACTCAATCTCGAGATAACGTACACCGAAGACTGCGTAAACAATGTCTGGCCAATCGTTATCTCCTGTATATCCGCCAGCGTTAACGCTTCACCATCACGCCGCATCACGTCCGCATCACCAACCAGCGCCGCAAGCGCCGCCCGTTTCTCAAACTCATTGTCGCCGTGGAGAAGATAAATCATATAACCTCCACCTGACACACCGGACAAATATGCGT
>CAUTLS010000008.1:0-22512 GCA_963539345.1 uncultured Candidatus Saccharibacteria bacterium | reverse complement strand
TAATACAGGTGCCGCCATACATCTTTGGTGTCCGCTCCACCAGCGCTACCTTTTTGCCCGCATTTGCCAGCGCTACTGCCAATGTCTTGCCAGCTTTGCCAAAACCAATAATAAGTGCGTCAAATTGTTGTGTATCCATTTACCTCCTCCTATCTTTTTTAGTGATCTCTCTCGCTGCAACAATTTCTCTATCGGCACACAGAACTGCCTCTTTTATTACAAGTTTTTGAGATACTACTATTATCGTGTGCACAATAGCTCCTTAAAACTGCTCCAAAAAGTCCAGCTTGCCACTCTCAAAATGCCGTACGTCCTCGATACCGTATTTCATCATCACCAGGCGGTCGATGCCGCAGCCAAAGGCAAAGCCAGTATACTCATTTGGATCGATATTGGCAGCCTTCAGCACATTCGGGTGAATCATGCCGCAACCCAGTAGTTCGATCCAGCCCTCGCCCGAACAAACTTTGCAATCCGGATTTTTGCCCTCACAGAACGGACAGCTCAGCGCAAATTCAAAGCTCGGTTCGGTGAACGGGAAATAAAATGGATTGACGCGCACGTCAAGTTTCTTGCCGTAATATTCCTGCAGAAACTCCTGCAAGGTGGCGATCAGATTGCCGACGTTAACCCCCTTGGCGACATACACGCCCTCGACTTGGTAGAACGTGTGCTCATGCCGCGCGTCTAAATCTTCGTTACGAAACACCCGGTCAGGTACAATGGCGGCGATTGCCTCGCCATTTTCTAGGTTACCGTGATATTTTTTCAGTACGCGGTTTTGCATAGTCGAGGTGTGCGCCGGGGCAATCAAACGGTCGCCATTAGCATCAGTCTCTTCGGTCATAAAGGTATCATAATCATCACGCGCCGGGTGACCCTTCGGGAAGTTCAGGCTCTCAAACATATGAAATTGGTCGTCAATCTCACGCGACTCTTCCGTCACAAAACCCATGCGATTAAAAATGTCAGAAATGCGGTCAATTTCACGCATCAATGGGTGAATCGTGCCGCGCTCACTCGGCAGTAAATCGGGTCGTGGGGCATTAACGTCCATCGGCGCTGTCACGTCAATTGGCGGCAAATCAACCTTTGACAATTCATCTTCACGAGCCGTGACCAACCGCTCCAATTCCTGTTTCAACTCATTAACTTTTTTACCAAACGCCCCGCGCTCTTCGCCTGGCAACGTCGCGATGACGCCATATAGCTCCCGCAACTCCGTGCTCCGCAACACACTGCGTGGTTCAGCCACCTCGGCTACGCGTGATACCAATATTGATCGAACTTTATCTAACGTTTCCATATCATCGTCCTTGCATTAAAAACATACCGACAACCCCTGCCGCCATGATCACGATCAAAACCCACGCCCACGCCAGTGTTGTCGTCTGTTTTGTGCCTTCTAGATATTTCACATCTTCCACGCCGTCCAAGCTAGCTTTCTCCTGCAAGCTCGACGCTTTCGCCTTTTCGCGTAGTTCCACCGCAATGCGTTCTTGCAGTTTGCTGCGCTGATCGTTCTGACTTACAAATAATCCCATAACTACAGTATAGCAAATTATGCTATAATAGTCGTGATACTACTTTAAGGAGGGAATATGGCTACGAAGAAAACTTCAAAGAAAGCCCCGGTTAAAGCTACAGCAAAGAAAACTGCTGCCGCCAAGACCGAAACCAAAACGACCGTCAAACGAGTCGTCACCGAATCTGCTGCGGCCAAAAGCAAGCGCGCCAAGTTGGGTTCTACATTACCAAGCAACTTAATCAACATCGTCATCGCAGAAATCATCGGTACATTCATCTTGACGCTGACTGCACTGTTCGCATCGGACGTTCTGTCATCAATGTACGTTGGTTTTGCATTGATGCTCATCGTTACTGCTATCGGCGGTATTTCTGGCGCACACGTCAACCCAGCCGTTACTTTCGGTTTGTGGTCAATGCGCAAATTAAAAACCGCTTTGGTACCATTCTACTGGGGTGCACAATTCCTCGGTGCCATGGCAGCAGTCGTACTAATCGGCTCAATCACCAACAACGGTTTTGCGCTCAGCTTTAACCAATTCACTGCATTCTCATGGAGTGTCTTTGCGGTTGAACTGATCGGTGTTGCTGTCTTCATGTTCGGCGTCGCCGCAGCATTGAACCGCAAAGAAATCAGCACGACTGGCAAAGCTGTTGGTATTGGTCTGGCATTGATGATCGGTTTGGTCGTATCAGGCTCAATCACGTCATTTGTCCGTGCATCAGTCATAGCCAAGATCCAAGATAACCAAGTTGCAGCACAATCAGAAAACAGCGAGCGTCCATACCCACGAGAAATTTACATCTCAGGCGCAACACTCAACCCAGCTGTTGCTTTAGCAGTCACAGAAAAGACTGACACTCAAGTGCGCAGCAATAGCCCATTCCCAGGTAAAAACGAGAAGAACTACTCTCGCTTCAGCCTGGAAGTAATTGTCGCAACACTCATCGGTGCAGCTCTGGGTGGTAACCTGTTCTTGCTCATCAACTACCGCAACAAGGAAGAAGAGTAAATCATAGTTCTACTATAACGATATCCCGCCTCCTTTGGCGGGATATTTTTAATCTTCCTGCGCAGGCCGATCGATCAGTTCTGGCTGCGTTTGATGATCACCACCAGCGATACGCACCACATCTTTATCAATCTTGCCCAGCTCCTTGTATGAATTATTATAATGCCCGACGGTGGTGCTGAGGCTCTTGCCCATCTTGGTCATCAGCTCGTCAAACTTTTTGATATGCACGCCCAGCTGACCGACACGCACCTGAATGTCCTTGGCCTGCTCTTCAATTTGTAAACTCCTCAAACCCTGCAGCACCGTCTGCAAATACGCCAAAAAGCTGGTCGGGCTGACGATGATCACGCGCTTGTCACGGAACGCATATTCGATCAAGTCACGGCTCGAACCGCCCGCACCGACATTGTTGATGAGTAGATCATAATACAGCGACTCACTCGGGATGAACATAAAGGCAAAGTCCATAGTATGCTCCCGCGGGCGAATATATTTACTGGTTTCATCAATGCGACCCTTGAGGTCAGCTTTCACCTTATTCAGCCACAGCTCGCGCTCGGCTTTGGTCTCGGCGTTGATCATCCGGTTGTAATTTTCCAGACTAAATTTACTGTCTACTGGCAAAATCTGCCCCTTGTCCAAAAAAATCACCGCATCAACAATCTCGCCATCCTTGAAGCGATATTGCATCTGAAACTGCTTGGCGGGCAGCACATTGTCCAGCACGCTTTCTAAGTAAAACTCGCCGAACACACCGCGCTGCTTGGGATTTTGCAGAACGTTCTGTAAAGTTTTTAGGTCAGTCGCCACGTCAACCACTCGCTTATTCGTCTCATCCAACTTCGCCAGTCGCTGTGTCACGTCCGCCACCAACTTGGCACTTTCTGACAGCTGCTTCTGGACCGAGGTTTGCACCTGAGCGTTGCTGCGTTCTAATTTGTCGCTGACTGATTCATTCAATTTAGCGATGGTCCGTCCCAACTCCACCACGTCAGTTTTAATGAGCTCGACTGATGACTGCTGCTTCAGCTCGCTTAACTTTGACTGCAGCACAAACAACGTCGCACCCAGCCCCATAACAATAATACCTAAGAGAATAATGATAATGATTTCCATACTCTTAGTGTACAGGGATTACAGAGACAAGACAACTCGCGCCAAAATCACAAACACGATCATCAACAAAATTGCTGCGCCGTCGCCGCGAATCCTATTGAGCCATGTTAGGCTAGCGTATACCATCATATAGGTCAATGCTGCAATCAGCGCAGCCATAATGGTGTGCGCCTGCCAAAAATTAATACCCCACAAGGCAATCGTTGCTGCCAATACCACAACCAGCGGACGCTTGATACCAAACAATATCAACACTGGTACCAACATGATAGCCATGATAACTGTGGCGATATGCCCTGCCATCATGGTGCTGTTGCCACATAACAACTGGTTGGCGCCATCTTTACACACGATTGGTTCCAAAATAACTCGGTCAATTCCCGTTGCCACCAGCCACACCAACAAGCCTGCCGCTGCCGCAGTCAACAACAAACGACCAAACACTGCTGCTCGCATATTGAACAAGTAGTCTGATATCTCCTCTTTAAATATAGTTGAGAGAATTTTCATAATATTCTAATATTACACGAAAATTGCCAATAAAGCAAATGTAGATTATGAATATATTTATGCTAACGCTTTATCAATGGTTTGTACCAGATGATACCGATGCACGCTATCAACAAACCACCGGCGACATCAAGTGGTGTGTGCACCAATGCCAACACCCGACCAATTCCAACCAGCAGCGTCAACACTAAACAAACGCTCGCTAGTAGCTTATCGCGCGTACCAAACCACACCGCCAAGGTGATCGCCATGGTGAACAACGCATGGTCTGAAGGAAACCCAGGATTATTGAGATAAGCCGCGCCTGGCTCAACACCCATCAGTTCAAACGGACGCAAGCTTTCTGGTTGATAGAATGTTCCCACCGTCTTGGCTACGACATACGCTGTCAAGCCCGCCATCAACACTCTAGCGTATGTCTGATATTTTTTGTTGTTCGGCACTTTGCACAGCAATGCGTACGCACCAATCAAGACCACCGGTATAACCAAACCGTCTGCTACCAATTTGACAATTGCTTCCATGCAATCATTGTATCATCCGCCAGCCTACACATCCAGAGCTTGCAGCACGCCATGTTTTGTAGTACAATCAAATACGCATTGGGGATTGGCCAAGCGGTAAGGCAGCGGGTTCTGGTCCCGTGATCGGGGGTTCGAATCCCTCATCCCCAGCCAAGTGGAATTTTCCGATTTTTCAGACAGAACGCGCCAGCGATCGCCGAAGGCGAGGCTGGCGTTTTTGTTGGTCAGGTGGTGGTTCGTTCCGATTTTTCCGACAAATGATTTGATTTCATCATAATCATTTGAAACAGCCAGTTTTTCAGCGTGGTGAGCGTCTCGAACCCATTGCTTCAATGGTTCGATCCAGTTGTTCTCCTTTTTCCCAAAATCGGCCTTCTTTTGCTTCAAAGCCAACTTCTGCTTGATAAGTTCATCTTTCTTGGCAAGATACTTGTTTTTCAATCGTGCCGTCCAAGAACTCATTGACGAGCCTGTCTAGCTTGGTTTCGGTGGCTTTGATACGGCTCTCGATATTTTGGGCAAAAGCGAGCGAGGACTGACTTTTATCTTTTTCCCAGATTTCAATCTGGGCCAACATCTTTTCTTGCCAGTCCTCGCTGATAGCAACTTTTGAGACCAATAACTTTAGCTGTTCAAGTAAGCGGTCATCTCGAAGATAGCCCTGCGAGCAAGGCCCAAGACGCTTCGTGCAACGGTAATATGCGTATGTTCCACCGTTACCTTTGGCATACTGCGCCGTGATTGCCGCACGGCACTCCCCGCAAGTGAAAAGTCCAGTAAACGGAAAGTTGTGGGAATGTTTGCGATATCTCGGCTTGGCCTTGCTCTTGAGCACCTTTTGGACTTTCTCAAAAGTTGCTATGGGAACAATTGGCGGAAAATCGCCCTCGTATATCTCACCGTTTCGCTTGATAAGCCCGACATACACCGGATTAGTCAAAATCCTCTGCATCATTGACTGACTTAGCGGTTTTCCGCTGGCACTCACCATGCCCCAAAAACTCAGGCGACGGCGCAAACTCTCTAGGCTATGTCTGCCGTTGGCATATTCCTCAAAAGCCTGCTTGAGTATGCGAGCCTTCACGAGATCAGGCTCGATATTGTGAGTCTTCAGATTATTAACATAGCCAAACGGAGCTCTGCCTGGCCACTCGCCACGCCTGAGTTTTTGGCGAATTCCACGCTTTACATTTTCTGACAGATTGTCAGAAAAATATTTACTTTGGCCAAAGGCCACTTGGAGCATAAACAAACCTTGCGGAGTTGGCTCAAACCAAAAGGTCGGAAAGCGCAAAGCAACAATCTTGCCAGTGTCGATACTGTAAATAATCTGCCCGCCATCCACACTGTTTCTAGCCAATCTGTCTGGATGCCACGCCAGTAGTCCAACAGGCTCTTTACTAGCATGAACTTTGGCGATCATTTCGTTAAAGACAGGTCGGCCTGGTTGCTTTGCGCTTTTGCTCTCAGTGAACGTCTCGGCAACAGTGATATTCTCGCGCCTGACAAAGTCAGCCAACTCCGTAAGTTGCGCCTCTATACTCATGACTTGGCGCTCTTCGTCTTCGCTGGATTTTCGGGCATAGAGGTAGTATCTCATTTGTTTATGCTCCAAGCGTAAAGCGTGGGATTAAAAACTGGTTGTTTCGTGTCGCTTGCGACACCGGAAAAATCGGAAAACAAAAAACTTGTTTTTGTGCGGTGCCTTGCAACGCCGAACCACCACCTGACCAACAAAAACGCCAGCCTCGCCTTCGGCGATCGCTGGCGCGTTCTGTCTGAAAAATCGGAAAATTCCACTTGGCTGCAAATATTGAACAATGCACGAACCATTTTCGAAGAAAATGAGTGAAGCGGCCCCGCCCGCCAGCGGAGCTGGCGGTGCAAACCAACCATTTTTCTGCATTATTTTTTTGAATTTCGGCGGGGGTGATTTTTCTTTTAATGTATTTGAAAAAGGGTTGGTTTGCCATTTTTACTCCTTCATAATCTCATAATATCCTATTTTGGGATTATACCATATTGGGATATATGATTGTAGTAATGAGCAAGTCTGTTTATAGCGATGATTACAAGAAACTTATTGAGCGGCTTAAGCAAGCTCGTCTTGACGCGGGTCTTTCGCAACAGGTAGTTGCTGGTAAGCTGGGCAAGCCTCAATCTTACGTTTCTAAAGTTGAGTCTGGTGAGCGCAGGGTGGACATCATCGAAGTAAAGGCTCTTGCAAAAGTGTATAAGAAAAGCCTGGAAGATTTTGTAGAGTAATTATGCCTAAAACATTGACTGCAGCAGAGAGAAACGAACAAATATATCAACTTCTTGTTGATCTTCTTAAGAATGCAAATAACGAGCCGAGTTTTAAGGAGCCATTCGATGAGGATAATGTTGAGGCAATATTCAATACTTCGATTTGGGGCCATCGCGAGATTGTTTTGACGATCATTATGGCTCGTCTAATAAATCCTAAGTTTAGAGCGTCAGTTGATTTCTATGCATGCAACCCTCGATCCATCTTTGAAAAGCCAATTCGAAAAGCTTTGCGGGAGTTTGGTATACCACATAGAAAGTCAGGCCCTCTAAACGTTGCTAAAAACATCAAGAAGATTAACAAGGATTGGGCAACTGATAAGAACGGTGGCGATATTGCAATCCGTGTAGTTAATATAGTCAACGGGATTGAAAAAGTTTCTGGCTCTGAACTGATGGATTTTGCTCAGGCTTTTGTTTCGAGGTACAAACAAGAAGCGCAGCGTATAAAAGATATGGAAGTCGATTTGCCTCCACAAGAAAGTCCGCTATTTCTGTTCAGTCTTTGCTCTGATTTGATCGATAATGTTCCGGACGGAGGTGCTACAGCACAAATGCTCATAGGCCTGCTTATGGAAACAGTAAAGGCAAGCAGGAACTCTCAAGTTGAGGTATCTGGCTATATGGATAGCGTTTCGACGACAAATACTACGAGTAAGAAACCTGGTGATGTTATGGAAAAGCTCACGAACGGCGTGGAACTTGTTTATGAGATAACGACAAAAGAGTTTACGGACGACAGACTGCTTGAATCACACGAATCGGTCATAGATTACGATAAGGAGATACAGGACGTGTTTGTTATATGCAGGCCACAAGGTACCAAAGTCTTTGGAAATTAATCAGTCATACATTATGGCATCAACTCAGTATCGTGAATTGTCATACTATTTCGTAGATATCTACTATTACATACAGTCGGCTTTACTATTCTTAACTCCAGACGCAAGAAAAAGCTTCTACGAATCACTCATTGCCTATGTAAATAAGGTAGATACTTCAGAAAAAGTGAAGATTTACCTCAAGGTGTGGCACCAAGACCACCAAAGCTAGCTATTTGCCTATAAACCCTCGTCTGCTAGTGCATCCTGGAGGGCTGAGCCAACCGCAAAAGCAAGATCGCATGGCACAGCGTTACCAATTTGCTTATAGATAGAGTTTTGTCTCCCAGCAAACTTATAATCTTTAGGGAATGTTTGAATGCGAGCAGCCTCTTCTGCAGTTATACGTCGCAAGCGCTTAGGGACTTCTGTAAAAATGGGGTCCTCGCCATCCATGAGTGCTTTATGATATGTTTCTACCCAACTTATTTCATCATTATACATTTGCTCTTCATCAATAATCGGCGTCCTATTGCCGCCCATTGAAGCGGGTAGTGTATTGGCGTACTCGTACGCATTGATAGGTCTTCCTGTGCCATTAAATAACATTCCTGCATATGCGGACTGACGCAAAATAGGTGATTTGGCCAGTGTAATCTTTGCGTTACTCAGCATATTATTTATTTCACTACCAACTGCGCCCAGTTCGTGGAATATCTTTTGTACTGGATCTGCTTTTCTCTGGTACTTTTTGAGATATGGACTAAAGCCATCCAAGCTATTAGACAGCTTGTTAGCGTCTTTAATCGCTACAAAAAACATCCTTTCTCGCTTCTGAGGAACTCCATAGTCGGTGGCATTAAGGATGACAATCTCAGCAAAGTTGTAGCCAAGGCTTTTTGCTCGCTCAAACATCAGATCTCTTACCGGCTTCCACTTTGCTAGAACCCCGAGTGCCTTAACATTTTCAATAATAAATGCCTTTGGCTGCACTTTCTCGACAACGTCAAAGAAACTGAAGATAAGTTTACTGCGCTCGTCATTCGGGTCCATTTTGCCAGCTACAGAAAATCCCTGGCACGGTGGACCTCCAAAAACAAGATCTATGTCTCTATACTTTTCTAATCCATCAATATACTGACGCAAATCACCCATCTGCATTACATCTGAATCATGGTTGAGCGAATATGTATCGCATGCGTCCTTGTCAATCTCGTTAGCCCAAACAGCTACTATGCCAGCCTTGGCAAATCCGATATCAAGTCCACCGGCTCCAGTAAATAGTGATATTGCTTTTCTCGTTTTTGTCATACCTCGCTCCTTATAACCCCGATAACCTTGCCCTGAACCTCAACACTATCTTCATAAAAAGGCTTCATAAAGCTATTGGCAGGCACTAGCTTTATTCTACCATTTTCTCGGTATAATTTCTTGAGTGTAACGGCGTTTTTCTCTGGCAAATATGCAACGGCTTTTTCGCCGTTCTCAACAGTAGCCTGGTCTCTCGCGACAACAATATCGCCATCTGATATGCCTTCTTCGATCATGCTTGTACCGCTGACTTTCAAGGCGTAGTATTTGGCGCTCTTTTTGATCATCGTTGACGGTACGTCAATATTTTCGCTTGTACGGATTGCCTCGATAGGCCCACCAGCGGCGATTGTGCCAAGTAGAGGAATACTAACGATACCTTGACTAATTGCCTGAGACTGTGCTGTCTCGATTGCACGTCTTGCACCCTTGCCGCTGCTTGAAATTAAACCTTTCTCTTTGAGGTATGAGATATGTTGATGGACGGTCGGTATTGATATATTGAAATGCTCGGCGATTTCTGCAAGCGAGGGTGAATATTTGTTTGTTTCCTGAAAGGCATCGATGAAAGCAAGTATTTCTGCTTGACGTTTCGATGGCTTCGTTGACAACTGTTTCATACTTCCATTATAATACCTAAAGAAAACCTAAACAATACGTTTTCCACAGGAATATTCATAAGCCGTTTGACCAAAGTGAGGGAGAAATAAAATGAACGAGCATTTTGAGGAGATGTTGAGGCGTCTCAAGCTAACAAAAAACCAGAGAAAAGACGCAAAGACAAAATATACAGGGGTAGCCGAGTACCTGCACAATCAGTTTTACGACACGAAGTACACCGGCAGTACGAAACTATTGATCGGTTCGTACGGCAAGAAGACAAATATTCGTCCTCCTACAGATGTTGATCTGCTGTTCAAGATTCCGGCAGAGGTCTTCGACCAGTACTACAACCACTCAGGCAATGGCCCATCAGCACTCTTGCAAGATATTAGGACAAAGCTTGGCAAAAAGTACACCACCACCGAGAAAATCTCTGCGTGGGGTAAGGTTGTTTTGGTAAAGTTCTCTGACGGCAAGCATAATGTGGAGCTTTTGCCAGCCTTCGATGTCGGCGACGTGTTCATGATACCCAACAGCGAAGACGGTGGAAGCTGGGAATCATTTGACGCGCGTGCCGACCTGGACGCAGTTAACGATGCAAACGCCAGCACCGCTGGCAAGGCTCGAAAGCTTATCAAAATCATAAAACGATGGCGCATACAGACCCCGTCGCTATCAATAAGGTCCTTTGACGTCGAGCAGGCTTGTCTTAACTTTCTTGATACCTACGACGTTTCGGACAAGACATGGGCGACAATTGTCCATGCGTTCTTTGACTGGTTCGTAACTGCGTCCGACAAAGACACCACGCAAATCCAGACAGCACTTAACAGAGCAGCAAAGGCAGTCGAGTGCGAGGAAAACGAGGAATTTGCGGACGCTTGCAACGAGTGGCGCAAGGTATTCGGCAACAGGACATTCCCGGCTTACGACAAGAACCTGGCCAAGGTGCGCCAGCTTATGGCCGTCGATACGCATGAGGACGAGGAGTTTATTGAAGACCTGCATCCGGTCAGAATAGATCCGGCTCACCAGCTTAGTATCTCGGCCACCGTTTCGGGAAAGGGGTTTATTACCCGCTCACTACAAGAGTTTATCAATAAGTATTTGAAGATACCAAAACACCTTAGTATTACATTTACAGTGAATGGCGCACCACAAGGCAGTCAAATACTCTGGAAGATACGAAACTTCGGCGCTGCCGCTCGCGCAGCCAATGACTTGCGTGGAAAAATTACAGAGGGAGGGCTGACCCATAACGAGTCATCGAGATACCTCGGTACGCACTACGCTGAATGCTATGCTATCTTAAACGGCGTCTGTGTGGCACGAGCCATGCAGTTTGTACCAATCAGCGAGGAGGAGCATGAAAGCTAAGGTTGACCGAGAGAATCTTGCAATAGTCCGCCAGTGTTTTGCCAATACCGTACTGTCGCACAAGACTCAAGAAATGGCCGTCGAGCGCAAAGGCCGCCGAATTACCATCTTCAAAATCCTGAATATCGTGGTGATTGCGCTTGTCTTGGCCATTTTTGTCGTTCAAGCTATGTGGATCAATAATCCAACACTTGGCTATATCGGTGCTGGACTTACGGCAGCGGAGATAGTGCTACTAATCAGTCACCTTACATTTGGCGCTGAGTCGGATACGACTGCTCACAAAAATTCCGCCCTGAAATATATGTCGCTGCGCGACAGATACAAGCCACTCATCGCCGATCTGATGAAAGGCACAATCGGCAAGGACAAAATCGAGCGCAAGCGCGATGAGTTCCTGCGCGAATATCAGATGATATCAGATCTTTCGCTACAAACGTCCGCTAAGGACTATCAAAAAGCGATGAATAGCCTCAAGTTAGTTGAGGACGATGAAAATGTCTGGTCTGACAAACAGGTAGATAGTCTGCTTCCAAAGGAACTACGACTGACAAAATAGGGGTTTCGGGCGCTCAAGCGCCCGGCTCGGCTTTGCCGAGCGCGGCCCCGCCTGGATTGCTTTAGCAAGACAGTAGCAAACCAACCCTTTTTCAAATACATTAAAAGAAAAATCACCCCCGCCGAAATTCAAAAAAATAATGCAGAAAAATGGTTGGTTTGCACCGCCAGCTCCGCTGGCGGGCGGGGCCGCTTCACTCATTTTCTTCGAAAATGGTTCGTGCATTGTTCAATATTTGCAGCCACATTGATTTTCACGATACATCGTTAGCGCGATGTATTTATTTTTTTTGACGTTTTGATGGCGATGCCAAACAATACCCATAACAGTCCCAGCCACACAAAGTCAATCATACTTGATTCTCGGGATAATATATTGAACAGTATGGAAATACCGCGCATATCTGCAAAAACCACCAAAACCGTCAGTAGCTGCAGCGCTATGATTAAACAACAAAAGCTCAGCCGTAGCACAGAAGCTCTCGCCCGTAGCCCGATCAACCAAGGGAGCGCCAGCACTTCCGTGTATACCAACGCCACAGCGAGCACCACTGCCGTCGCTTCGGTAAATCCAGCGAGCTGCAATAGCCCCAGAAACTTCTCAAAGGCGAACAATTGCATCAGCACCGTCAGCAGCAACGTTACCGCCAGCAATAAACTAGCCAGGCGGCCTAGACCAAGGTTTCTCATCTCTTTTTTCATTTGTTTGACTGACAGCTTTTTCATGCCTTTATTATAATGCGCAAGCTCTATAACCACAAGTTTGTTGTATTTTTCACTAAATTACTTGCAAAAAAACAAAAATATACGTACCATAAACATAAGCGAACTATACAAAAATAAACACCACAAATTACGTATCTTTCGCTCTACGACCATCCACCACAACAAAATACCGCTGCTTTTCATGTAGCGGTATTTTCCGTTGGTTTAAGTATTATTCAGCTTTTTGCGAATGCGTTTTGCGCCACTCGGCGATCATGGCATGATTGCCGCTCAGCAAAACCTCTGGAACCCGCAAACCATTGAACTCGGCAGGGCGAGTGTACTGCGGAAACTCCAAAGTCTCGCCATCTGAAAAACTCTCAATCGCCGCCGATTGCTCACCACCCAAAACCCCTGGCAGCAGCCGAACGATTGAGTCGATGATAGTCATGGCCGGTAGCTCACCGCCAGTCAGCACATAATCCCCGACGCTCAGCTCCATATCCACCAGTTCCATGATTCGCTCATCGTACCCCTCATATCGTCCACAGATGAAGATATAACCGTGCTCTTTTTCGGAAAAATCTTGCGCCAGCAACTGCTTCCATCTGGTGCCACGTGGCGTCATGATGACTACTTTAGCAGTTGGATCCTGGCTCTTGGCGTGCATCACCGCGCTCCACAGCGGCTCAATCATCAGCAGCATGCCATCACCGCCACCATATGGCGTGTCATCAACTTGCCGCCGCGGCCCCAGGCCAAACTCACGCAAATCAATCGTCTCCAGGCTCACTAAACCTTCTTTTTGCGCTTTCCACATCATGGAACTACCAAACACGCCCGTCAACATTTCTGGGAACAATGTAATCACTTGAAATCTTCTCATCTCTCAAATTTTAACATACACTTGACTAAAAACTAATTTTAGTGTAAAATGATGTCTAACAATTTAAAGGAGTTTTTGTTATGAAGGAAACATTACACCAACCTAGCTTCCAGCGAGACAAAGCCGTTAAGGTGGTTGCAGGAGCATTGATTGCTGCCTCTGGACTTAGCACCGGCGGCTGTTCAGCTGAACCAAAGCCCGACATGTACAAAATGTCTGTCGCTATAGCCTGTGATGGACAATCATATTTTGGTAAACCTGGAATATTGTCATACGAAAATGACGTCAATGGCAGAGGTGACACTGGAAACGTAGACAGGGTGACCATTGGCTGTGAAACCTGGTCTATGGACGCTGACTCTAGTCAAGAAAATGATGCTCGAGTTGCTGGAGAAGTCGAAAAAAGAAAACTATCAGAAGAAGAACAAGAAGGCAATCCGCAAAATCGGCTTTACGATATTGTCGATGAAACCCGAGATGATAAAACATATACCATTGATTGGAATGTCACGGTTGATAAGCCAAAAGGGGGAAAGAAAGACGCCGCAACCGAACTTCCTCACCCTCTTTGCTATGCAGGCAACTATCTGGTTGGAAATGGCGAATCTGGGACTATCGTGTATGAAATCTCAGACCCAGACCGCAAAATCAACCCCGTAATAGACCCTAAGGATCCAGGCGGTTACACAATCAGTAAAAGCGCCGACGGGAAAATCTCTTATATGCGAGAAAATCCATCACCAGATGCTAATTTCGTGGAGCCACCTTATTTCTAATCAGTAGATCTAAATCAAGACCCAAAAAACCGCCTCATCACGGGGCGGTTTTTTAGCACAAATAAGGCTCTCAATGGTTACCCATTGCTCGCATAGAGCTGTTCTCGCATGTTGTCTGTGCTTGAACTACGTTTATTATATATCAAGGTCGTCTAGTTCTGCAAGCTCTTTTCGAGCATTTTCTGCGTAGGAAGATTGGCTTTCCACAGCTTCCTCTGTTGGCTTTTCCACAGCAGAACCAGAAACCGCACCGTCTTCACCGCTCTGCGCACCAGTAAAGCCATCGTTGTTGACGATTTTCAAATTGTAACGTGCGTCATTTTTCGTGCCCAAAGCTCGCAACAAGGTGCGAACACTTTGCGCAGTGCCACCGCGCTTACCGATCACTCGGCCCAAATCCTCAGGGTTGACAGTCAGCGTCAACAGTACGCCCTTTTCATCAATCAACCGCTCAACGACAACATCATCTGGATGTTCCACAAGTGATTTAATGATGTATTCCACAAATTGCTGGTCAATCGTTGACATTCTGCCCCTCCTTCGGAATTAAACTGTATAGTTAGTATATCATAAACGTTTTAGCACAAGCAATAACAGAATCAGGCTCAGGAATTGCTTTCTGATTCGTCGGTCAGTCGCCGATATTCTGCCAACGCAGCCCGAGCCGCTGCTTGCTGGGCAACTTGTTTGGAAGGACCGCTTCCTTGCCCCATCAAACGGTCACCGACAAACACACCCAACCTGAAAACTTTGTCGTGGTCAGGCCCTTCTTCGCCCAGCACTTTATAAACCGGCGTTTGTCCGTCCAATCGCTGCGAAACCTCCTGCAAATGAGACTTTGGATCGCGCCAACTGCCAGTTTCTAAAATGTGATCTAGTTTGACAATGATGTGTGTATGGATAAAATCGCGCGCGTCATCAAAGCCGCGTTCCAGATAGATCGCACCAATGACTGCCTCAAAGGCGTTGGCTAAAATCTGCAAGTGTGCCCGATCGGAGCCATTTTTCTCACCCTTGGACATGCGAATGAGCGGTCCGTAACCCAGTTTGTCGCCCGCATCACCGATGCTCTCTGTGCGCACCAGTGCCGCCCGCCACGCCGTCAAAATACCTTCTGGCTCAGAGAAATGAGCAAACAGATATTCGGTCACCGCCAATTCCAACACCGCATCACCCAGAAACTCCAGCCGTTCATTGTGCTCGTGGACTGATTTTCGGTGCTCGTTGACGTAGCTGCGGTGCGTCAACGCAGTGATCAAAAGATCTAGATTTGTAAATTCAAAACCCAGCCTCTCGCGTGCAAATTCTTGGTATGGCGCGGTGTTCATCCCACTCATCTACAAATTCTCCTGTCTGATACGTTTCATGGCGAGCAAAATCAATTTGCCGATATCCTCGTATTCAATTTCGTCCAAAGCTTCGTGAAATGAAAACCATTTGAGACCATTCATCCACGCTTCTTTTTGCAATTTTTCATTTGGATCGAGTGCCTTGACTAGATATACCTGCGTCGTCATCAGCACCAATTTATCAATCCGTCGGTATCGAAAATTGACCTTGCCCAGCCAGCCGCAAACCTCAATCTTTTTCAGGCCGGTCTCTTCACCGATTTCTCGCCTGGCAGTTACCTGCGCCGTCTCACCTGGTTCAATGTGCCCCTTTGGGATAGTCCAGCGATCCCGCGCATCTTGATACAACAAAAACTCTGCTTCGCCTTTATTGTTGCGGCGAAAGACAACGCCACCAGCTGTTGGTTCGCGCACGATTTCTTGAATTGATGGCTTTTTATGTCCGCTAAAATATTTGCGTATTCCGCTAAAATTGTCCTTTGTCATCGGCATCCTCTTGGAGGGAGCGATATGCCGTACCCAGCACACCGTTGATAAATTTCCCTGAGTTATCCGAACCAAACGCTTTGGCTAATTCGACTGCTTCATTGATGACCACTTTTGGAGGTGCATCTTTTGCGTGATTGAGCTCATACAGCGCTAACCGCAAAACTGCTCGGTCAATTCGCGCGATCTGCTCAATTGGCCATTCGGGAGCCAACGGACGTAGTTGCTCATCCAGTTCCTGCTGCACCGAGATCACGCCGCGCACCAGCTTATCCACAAAATCGACATCATCGACTGATGACTTGTACTTATCAAGATTTCTCTCAAGAATGTCTTTGTATTCGACTGTATCGTCTCCAACCTCACGGCGAAATTCATATTCATACAATGTCTGAAGAGCGACGATTCGTCCTAAATGACGGTTTGAAGCCATGCGTAAAACGTTCCTGTTCGGGTTATATTACTACTATTTCGTTTTTTTGCCAGTTTCTCGCTTGGTAGTCCAGGCTTTAACTGGTGAAGAACCGTTTACACGGCGAGCTAATTTCAATACCAAGTGGCTGCGGCGCAGGCCAGTTTTTCGCGGGCTGCTCTGTTTTTTAGGTTGTGCCATAATCTCTCCTTTATCAGTTTATATTAACACTTGGGCTTTATTATAACGGTTTTTACGATTTTTCTCAAGAGTATAGTCTGAGATATTCTACAATATACTTGACTTTTTATGTTGCTTATGCTATTATACCAAGCATGAAGAATGAACGATTACCAGAAACAAGCTTTGCAAAAAAGGAAAAAATAGAGAACAGGCTCAGAAAAACTGTGGGGATGCTAGCTATAGGTGTCACTGGATTAGGCCTTGGCTTATATCCATGGGAAGGCAGGTCTAGCACCGAAGCACCAGACAGCCCTGCTGCTGTCGCAGAACAAGGCGCCGTTGATTTTGTTAACGCGGCACACGAAAACCCATCACTGCTAGGACCGGAAAAAACTTTCTCTGTTGATTTACAGGATGGTGATTCGGTTAACTCTGCGGCACAGCGAGCCGCTGAAGAAGTCGGCGAACAAGAGGGGTGGTCTGCAGGCCAGATTAACCTTAATATTGGTGTAGTCACAGAGGCTAGTCAGGAAGTCCTTGACAATTCAAAATACAAGATTCCTCCAAAAGAATTCACTGTTACTATGGTCGAGAAAGACACTAATGGCGATGGCAAGAAAGAAGTCTTTCCTGCAGACGCAAAACCTAAAGCTAAATAACAACGTTAAGTAGTTTACCCGGAACATAAACCATCTTTTTAGGTGGTTTATTGTTTGTGAATTTTTGAACATTGGCGTCAGCTAAAGCTGCTTCTTCAATACCCTGCTGGTCGATGTCGGCTGGCAGCTCCAGCTTTGATCGAAGCTTACCATTGACCTGGACGATGATGGTCATTACATCACTCACCAGATATTTCTCGTCCCACTTTGGCCAGTGATTGACGTGAATGGTATCAGTGTGGCCCAATTCCCGCCACAATTCTTCAGTGATGTGCGGTGCGAATGGCGCTAAGATTTGTAGTAAACTCTCCAGAGTGAACCGCCATGTTTCCGACGCTTGCATACCGTGTGACTCTTTGAATTTGTATAGGCCGTTCACCATTTCCATCATTGCCGCTACTGCTGTATTAAACTTCTCATCCTCAATGTCACGAGTGACTTTTTTGATGGTTGAGTGCGTCAGGCGAAGCAGTTCTTGGTCATCTTCAGAGGTAGGTTCAGGTGCTGCTACAAATTCCTGCACTATATTCCACACTCGGTTCAGGAACCGATACGTTCCTGGCACCCCGCGCGGATCCCACGGTGCATCCATATCGTACGGCGCGATAAACATCTCATACACACGCAGTGCATCGGCACCGTAACCGCTATCCATAATCTCCATCGGATCGATGACATTGCCCTTGGATTTACTCATCTTTTGGCCGTCCGGCGCCATGATGTAAGCGTTGTACATCATCCGTTTGAACGGTTCTGGTGTCGGCACCAAGCCAAGCTTATAGAAAAATCGCATCCAAAAACGGCTGTACAGCAGGTGCGCTACCGCGTGGTCGGCACCGTTGTAATAATCGACCGGCATCCAATGACCAATTCGCTCAGGATTCCATGCCTCGGCGTCATTGTGTGGGTCGAGATAGCGCAGGAAATACCAGCTGGAACAAGCATAGCCGTCCAGCGTATCAGTTTCGCGCCGGCCTTCATGCCAATTGTCGCCCGCAGGCTTTGGCTCAGTAATCGGCGCGGTTTTACCCGTCTCGACGTCAACCCACACGCGCACCCAATCATCAACTTGCGCTAGGACCGACGTATTGCCACCCGTTGGCTTGAAGTTCTCAACTTCTGGCAGAATCACCGGCAAGCACTCATCCGCTACAGCGATTGGCCCGAAACCATCAACATGAACAATCGGAATCGGTGCACCCCAATATCGCTGGCGAGAAATCAGCCAATCACGCATTTTGTAGGTAGTTTTGCCTCGACCAGAGCCCTGCTGTTCCAACCATGCTACAATTTGCTCGCGGGCATCCTCGCTGCGTGTACCGTCAAATTGCCCAGAATTGATCAATTCACCTTCACCAGTGTAGCAACCAATGTCCGCCGAATCCTCTGGCTTATCAACCACCTGAACAATTGGCAGATCAAATTTCTCAGCAAAGGCAAAATCACGTTCATCGTGCGCTGGTACCGCCATAACCGCACCCGTACCATAGCCACTCAGTACATAGTCAGCCACCCAGATTGGCAGCTTTTGGCCATTGACTGGATTGATGACATAGCTGCCAGTGAAGACGCCGGATTTATCTTTGTTTTCCTGGCGTTCAACGTCAGACTTCTGCTGCGCCGCTTGAATGTATGCTTCAACTTTGGAGCGCGTGTCAGCATTGACCAACTGAGAAACCAGTGGGTGTTCTGGCGCCAAAGCCACGTAGCTGGCGCCAAACAAGGTGTCAGGTCGCGTGGTGAATACGGTGATTGGTGGTACATACTCGAAATCATAAACCGTGAATGTATCCTCTAGTGAAACTTCTTCACCATAGAACTTTTTAAAACTCAACAATTTTTCATTATCATCACTATAACGTTCATGTCCAGAAATATCGTTAGATATATCTCTTAGTGGAAGCTGGTGGATATTAACTATTTTTATATATCCAAATGAATATACTTTTTCTCCATCACGCACCATAGCATCAGCAATATCGCCAACCTTCAGTTTTTTAGCTTCATACCTAATTGTATTGGTTTTTTCACCAGAAATAACTTTTTCTGCCAGATCAGGGGTGAATTTTAAAGAGTCAGATGCCGTTAAATTAAGGGTAAAGTCAACTTCCGCGCCAACCGACCGGCCAATCCAATTTTTCTGCATGGTTTTGACCATCTCCGTCCAGTCCAAGTCGTCAGTTGCCTCCAACATCTCATCGGCGTAGGCGGTGATGCGGAAAAACCACTGTTTGAGGTTGCGCTTGGTGACAGGATTGCCGCAACGCCAACATTTGCCGCCCTCAACCTGCTCGTTAGCCAGCACCGTATTGTCAGTATCGCACCACCACTGCGGCTGTTCCTTTTGGTACGCCAAATCGTGTTTGTATAGCTGCGTAAAAATCCACTGAGTCCATTTGTAGTACTCTGGATCAGCCGTAGAAATTTCCTTCGACCAATCATAACTAAATCCGAGTCGCTTCAGCTGAGCGATGAAGTGTGCCTTGGCTTCGTCGTGCGCCACTCGCGGCGTTTTACCAACCTTGATGGCGTAGTTCTCCACTGGCAGGCCAAAGCTATCCCACCCGATTGGATGATATACATTGTAGCCTTGCTGACGCTTCAGGCGCGCTTTGATGTCAGCAAACTGAAACGTCCGACCGTGACCGATATGAATACCAGCCCCGGTAATGCCAGGAAGCATACTCAAACTATAGTATTTTGGGCGCGTCGTATCACCAAGGTCAGTGACGTAGGTGCCATCAGCCTCCCATTTATCTTGCCATTTTTTCTCAATTTCCGTCGGATTGTAGCGTTTCATATCTGTAATTATAGCACGAAAATCGCCCCACATGAGAGTGGGGCGATTGACTGTCAACGAAAGGCTAGTTACGCTTCGTCAGCATCACTGGCTGAGTTTGTCGAAGTACTAGTTTTTGGAACAAAGCTAGACAGTGGGCTTGATTGGAGCTTTTTCATCACATCTTTCAAGTCTTTTGCGTCAGATGGCGCTTCAACCTTCTTGGCATCGCCATACATAACACCCGTCTCAAGAGAGATCTTGTTGCCCTCAGATGAGCCTTCAAACTCTACGCGGCGCACTTGTCTCTTTGAGTTGTCGATCCACAATTTCAGAGAAACATCTACCTTCTTGAAATCAAGTGCATCTGTGTCGAGCGCTTTCGAGCTACTGCCGCCACATTCTTTGATCTTCTTGGCGTATGTTGTTTCGCTCAATGCTTTAGCAAAATTCTTACGTTTTTCAAGAGTAGCGTCGCTCAGGTCAATTTCAAATCCACGCAGACCATCTTTTGTTCCCAAATCTTTCTTGATTTGCAGGAAATTATTGTCGCGGTATACTTGAGCGATTTCTTCGCGAACAGCAGCATCGTCCTTAGCACGGCGAACTGCATTCATCACACATTTCGCTTCCTCTGACTGCTCTAGGTCGTCTGAAGAGATCTTGATCCAGTGGCCGTCGATCTCATTGATGAGCGTCTCAAATTGTTTCAGCATCGTTTCTTTGAGTGATTTTGTCTGAGATCGGCCAGAAATCGCACCACCTGGCGAGGAAACGCTTTCCATGTAACGATCTATCGCTGTCTCGATTGAGCTACGAACATTATCCAGTTTAATATACGTTGCATCTTCAGTATTGCGTACATTCACTTTTGGCAGAGAGAACTGGATTGACTTGTCAGAACCACCGGCGTTAACTGTTATATCAGCTTGCAGCTCTTGACTCTTCTCTGCGTCTGATGATTTGAGCTTGATGGTGACTTTTTGATTACCCTTGCCTTCAAAAGTCAGCCGTCCTTCAGTGACAGAGTTCTTCGACATGATCGCGTTAACAATTGACGCTTCCAGCGCGCGCTGTGGGTTATTAAATACCAACAGATACCACAACAGTCCTGCAATCAAGCCGATGGTAACTAACGACCCCACAACCAAACTAATAATCAACTTTTTGCGGTTTTTCTTTTTCGGTTTGTTGATCACGCCCATGATAGGCGGCTGTTCAGCCGGCGGCGTTGACTCAGCCGGTGCTGTTGTTGGCTGCTGTATGCTCATATACCCTCCAAATTACTACTATGTTATGTATTATATCAGCTAATCACTAAAACGAGAGAAAAATGCATTCTTTCTGGCTATCCACTCTGGCGTTTGGCGAACCAGCTTGTTTTCATCAACTGCTGTATGGAGGTTAATTTTGATGGCTTCCTCCAACCAAACACCACCTGATGAGCCCTTGAATAGCGCAATGCCATCTTTTTTCAGTTTGTCGCGCACAAAACTACCAGCTTCGATGGCGTCTTTGCATTCTTTTACCTGGCAGCCACGCTGACGAGCCGATGGCGCCAAATACTGGTTGGCCATTTCTCCAACTGTCACTACCCAGTCAAGTTCATTGGGATTGCACAGATAGCCTAATTTGGACATTTCTTGCGGCATTGATTCTCTCAAACCGTTGATATTACCCAAAACAGCGATCTTCTGAGGCGAGCTCAAACTATACAATGTCTGAATAGCCGCAGTCGTGGTTGATGGCGATGCGCTGTAACTGTCGTCCAGAAGAATAGTACCATCAGCACCGCGCAGCAGCTGCATTCGTCCTGGAATTGGACGCAGTGCCGCCAAGCCTCGCTGAATTGAGCCAACATCCATACCTAATTTGACAGCCACGGCCATGGCAGCCACTGCTGGTCTGAGGTTGTGTTCGCCCAATAGCTTCAGTTGTGTTTGAATGCCCTCTGGATACTCCGGTGAAATCATAGCACCAAAATGTCCTTCGGTGAGTGAAAAATCATGTTCATCAAAATAATATTCTGCGACCCCACTGGTGCCATAAGTGGTTATATTAGGATTCGTCACAAACGCCGCAAACCGACCTTCGATATCATCGCGATTGATCAACGCCATCCGAGAATTATTACCCAGCGTGATCATTTCCTGAGCGACTTCTTCTATGGTATGCTCGACGCGCATACGCCCTGTGGTGACAGAAGTGATGACGGCAATGTCCGGCAAGATGACTGTTTTGAACCAATCATGAAAGCCAATGCTTTGCGGACTAAACTCCTGGACGATCACTTGCGCTTCTGGATGTTCAGCGCGAGCTCGTTTTTTGACAGCGCGGTACATATTGCGGCGTGCGAAGAATCCCCATTTTTTTTCAGGACCCTCAGGATAGCGTACTCCCATAATCTGCAGCAAGGTCTGCATGTGAGATTTTGGCTCCAGCTGCGGCATAGCGATGGCATAGCGCTGCGACAAAACCGTACCGATGGCTATCTTGGCGCTTGTCTTGCCAGTGCTACCCGTCACCGCTATCAATTTGACATCCGCGTGCGAAGCAAAAAACTCACGCACTAACAATGGGATTTTCTTTTCAAATGATCGTCGAAAC
>CAUTLS010000007.1:0-22944 GCA_963539345.1 uncultured Candidatus Saccharibacteria bacterium | reverse complement strand
AAAGAAAACCCCCCACTATTGCGACTATAACTACCACCGCTACGTTTAAATAGTTAAGTTTACGAGTAATCATATCTTTGAACCTCCCCGTTTCAATATCAAGTATATCTTGGATATTATGTTTTGCACTTGAGCCATCCTTTAGTCTTTCATAAACTTCAGATAAATCCATAATTCTCTTTATTTTCTTATCGTTTGCGTCGTTTTCCTTGAATAACTTGAAAAACGAAAGCATAAGTGAACCAACTGCCACAACTGAGCTAACCGCAACGGGAGAAACTAGTTCGGAAAAATTCATTTCTCTATCTCCTTCTTGTGTCTAATCAATATCCTGAAATATGGCGTTCTTCCATTAATAGCTAGGTCTTTTTCATCATCTCCATGCCTAAATTTAATAATCTCGAACTGATCGGGGTTATACTTGTCCAGGAATGAAATCGGTACACCCATCACGCCATTAAAATCACTGGGGATAGCATCGGTAAATGAAACTTCAATCGCGTCATAGTTATCATACTTTTTATAACACACATCACTGTCAATTACTTTCTTGCTAAACTTCCTGTTTTCCGCCATAGTCATCAACTGCAACTTCTGATGACGTTTACCATGGTCAAGATTAGTAAACCATCGCACACCTTTAACTCGTATGAATTTCCTTCCGTCTTTATCAATTCTCCAACCAGACGCTGTTATGGGGTAGTTTTCAGGCACCATGAACTCTCTATCACCACTCGATATTGTCGGTCCAAGCCAAACCCTGTTGTCCATAACTTTCGGAAAGATCTCTTTATATGTAATTGCGTTCATATTGCCAATAATCAAAAACTTTTTATTGTAATCAAACAGCTGTGCCACATATTCACGAAATAACGAAAACGGTGGGTTGGTCACCACGATGTCAGCTTGTTTCAGTAGTTCTATACATTCCTTCGAACGAAAATCACCTGGCGGGAAATCATCATCACCTTTCAGGGGCCTACCACCACCATTAGCCTGAATAATCTTTTTAATATCTTCTAAATCACATATTCCGTCACCATTTTCGTCAGACACCTCAGTAATTTCAATCACCCGACCTTTTGTCTCGCCATCTTCCGTCGTTGTATTGGTCTGCAGTGAAGATCCCTTAGCTGATGAAATCTCTTTATCTGGCATGTCTGGCAAAAGTGCGGCTTGCAACTCGGTTCCTGCCACTGGTGAATTAAAGTAACTAGTAGCAACCAGCTTCTTGATGCCATAGGCGTTGAATTTATTGGCAAAAAATTTGAAAAAGTTACTCTCATATGGGTCATCACAGTTGAGATACACAACCTTTCCGCGGAACACATCGGGATTATAGTCAATATACGCTTGGACTTCCTTTTGGATGTCTTCGTATTGCGTATAGAACTCATCATTACGAGCCTTCTTTGCTGATGTAAGATTATTATTTGCCATACGTTTACCCCTCCCTATCGTCCAGATCCTTTAGCTTCTGCCCATTAAATATCCAATACGCTGCGCCCTGATAGGCACCACTCGCGTTACGCTTTCCTTTTTGTTGGAAAATATTGCGAGTTAGTGGCGATAGTTTATAGATTTCACCACCATACTCAACTTCTCTCTCGCCAACAACAGTCGCGCTAATCGACTTATCCTGTGCAAAAGTTATTACATCGCCGTTCTTTAGTCCTTTTCGATAAAAACTAAAAAGCGCTCCCTGTTTCCGTGACTGCGTCACTTCATCAAATTCACGTTCCTTATCAATATGCTTTGGATATACCACCTTCCCATCAAATGCCAGCAACAGCTGCTTAACAAGCTCACAGTCCAGCGCAAACAATTCACTATCGTCAACCTGATGCTTGCTAAAAATTTCGTGTAGTAGACTCTCCTTATTATCATCATAATCATCAAGTTCAATCGCAAAGAAACGCTTCAATCCAGGAACATTATGATAGCCATTGCCTTCAAGATACCGCATTCGCTCACCATAGTTCTGCGAGCCAGTCTTGCCAATTTTAATCAAACCAGAAACCGCAGTATTCATAATATAAACGATGCCCTTCATATTGTCCTTTCTCCAAACAAAAATCACCTCTTCTGTCTTCGAGAATCCGCTGGAGGTGTTTCAAACGGACGGTACCATCTCGATTCCAAAAGAAGTGATTCTTCGCGGGCTTTGCCGAGTTGAGCGGCATCCACGCACTCTTTTAGCGCTTAATCGTTCACTTTGTCGCAGCGAGTCGCGGCGGGGTCTAATCTCAGCTGATAAAAACCGATTTCTTCCCGCAGGCTTCGCGATTGATAGCCGCTCATTTTGCGCTGGCGCCATCAGAGAGAAACCCCATCAAGCACACGCAAAAACGCCCTACTCTCATTGTAGCGCGTTTTTACCAAAATCCCAAGAGATTATTTGATTTCCAAACCACCCAGGACGCATTCGCCCTTCAGGTAGATTGTCTTTTTAGCGGAAGGCTTCGACATAGTCTTATCATCGCTGCCACCCAAAACACCACGCACCTCGTTTTTGACGATCACATCATCAGGTAAGTTGATATTAATGCCACCGCAAAACGTAAAGACATCAATGATTGCGCCATCCTTAATGTTCGCCTGACGCAAATCTAAATCGACGCCACCAAATATCGCTGTTGCTGAACCACCAGTATAATCACCTCTCACTCGTGACTGTTCACCATAAAAAATTGCCACTTTTTCATTATCATCAGTGCCCGATTCTTCGGCTCGCTTGCGATTTGCAGACCCAATACTAAACACCATCATCAACCCAACAGCGATCAATATCACTGGCCAAAACAGTTTCCAAATACTAACATCAATGACGCCATACGCATTCAAACCAATCGACACGCCAGCGGCCATCAATAGCAGGCCCCACGCCCGCGTCAGCAGTTTTCGGGAGCTAACTATTGTTACCAGCCCCGCCAGCACTAGGCCGGCTGTCCAAACCGTTCCCCAGAACACGTTCCAGCTATCAAACTTGATAATTTCGAGATTCCTCAGTAACAGAACCCCGCCGAGTGCTACAATGGTGACACCAAAGAACGCTCTGACAAGAAAGTTTTTCTTCATATCTTTATTATGACATATGATCACGCGTTACCAAAGTAAAAAATTTGCAATAATGTTTTCGTAAAATAGGGCGATACGTCTAGAACAACTGATCACCAAACTTTGCGATTATCGCCATCATGGTAAGAACCACTAAAACTGCTGCAAATAACATATCATATCCGCGATCAACAAATTTACCCAGGGTCTTACCAGGTATATTCTTAACCAAAACATTGTACCGTGTCATACCAAAGAAAATCAAAATCATACCAAGGTCCAGAGTCAAGCACCACGGGCACAGTGCGCCAATCACCAAATAGCTCATACCAAACATCCAGAAAGCAAAGAGCAGCCCCGCAATCACCCCGACTTGCGCGCATTGCATAAACCATTTCGGAAACTTTGTCCCCGCCAACAAGGCAACCGCTATAGTGATCATCACCGGCAAGGTCGCCAGGCCAATAAAGCTGTTTGGGAAACCAAAGATTGCCGCCGACCAGTGGTTGGCAACTGCCGAACAGCTCAGTGCTGAGTTTAAGTCACAACTAAGAACCGCTTCTGAATTCTTGGCTAATACCAATGATTCAATCGATAAGGCCAGCGATGCTAACAGTCCCAATCCGCTTCCGACTAACAACGCCAATGCCGACATATGCCGTCGCTTCAAATCCTCGTGAAATAACCAATTTCGTACCTTTTTAAACATAAAAACTTACCTCGCTAATTGTCGGCAGCGGAGTTCCCCGCCACATATTTTGTAACTGACCGCTGTCACTCAACGCAATAATCGTCGGGTATTCAACAATGTCGTATGTCCTACAAAAATCACTACCAGCCGCCGAATCTGGATTGACTTCCTCCAAATCATGCCCTGTCTGATTTTTAAAATCCCTGAGATAATCAAACACTGCGCGAGCGTGGTCGCTCTCTGTTTTATACACAACAACAACGCGCATATCTTAATCCCTTTTCTCTCGTTGCTGAGCTAAAATTTTCTCAAATTCGTCCAATGTCTTGAAATCATAATACACACTGGCAAATCGAACATACGCTACCTCATTACGATCAGCCAAAGCGTCCAAAACTGCATCACCAATCTGTTTTGATGGCACTTCAGACTCTCCCAACGCATACAAAGCGTCTTCGACAGCACTCACGATCTGCTCAACTTCTTCTTCCGATTTGAAAAACTTGCCGACCGACTGATGCACTGCTGAAGATAGCTTAAACCGGTCAAATAATTCTCGACGTCCACTCTTTTTGAGCACTGCTAAGTTTGGTTTTTCAATTCGCTCGTACGTCGTAAACCTTCTACCATCAGCCGTTTCCCTACGACGGCGAATTGCCATACCGCCAGCAACTTCACGCGACTCAAGCACCCGACTGTCACCAATATTCACTACTACCATAAACTACTCCCTGTTCTTCTTGCGACGGCGTAAGAATGCTGGGGTATCGTCTTCATCATCGTCCTCTTCTGGCGGATTGTCCCAAATGTTTGTGTCGTCTTCAGCAGCAAAATGTTCGGCAGCCTCTTTATGTTCTAGCTCCATGTCGATATTTTGTACCATTTCTTCGTCCAGATTGTCAGAATTGGTCTCGACTGGGCTCACATCAAGCGTTACGTCCCTGTCGTGGAAGGTCTCGCTGTCAAATCCTGTAGCGATGACCGTGATCACCAAGTCATCTTCCATCTCTGGCTTCAACGTCGCACCAAAGATGATGTTTGCATTTGGAGATACCGCACTAGTGATGATTTCAGCCGCCTCCTGAATCTCTGCCATGCTCATGTCGTAGCCACCAGTAACGTTGAACAGCACGCCCTTAGCACCGTCAATCGACACTTCAATCAACGGCGACTCAATTGCCTGCTGAGCCGCCTGAGCTGCTCGGTTCTCACCGCTCGCCCGACCAATACCCATCAACGCTGAGCCAGCATTACTCATGATAGCCTTCACGTCAGCAAAGTCCAGGTTAATCAATCCGTGCTCGGTGATCAGTTCAGAAATACCTTGCACACCCTGACGCAGTACATCGTCAGCAATTTTGAAGGTTTCCAACAGTGGAGTGCGTCGATCAATAGTTTGCAATAAGCGATCATTTGGAATAGTAATCAACGTATCAACTTGTCGACCCAAGTGAGTGATTGCCCAATCAGCATTCACTCGACGTTTTTCACCTTCAAAGCTAAATGGTCGCGTGGCAACACCAACCACTAAAATGCCCAACTCACGAGCAATCTCGGCAACCACGTACCCAGCACCAGATCCCGTTCCACCACCAGCACCAATCGTCACAAACACCATGTCAGCGCCTTCAAGCGCAGCACGAATCTCTTCACGTGACTCATTAGCGGCCGCCTCACCAACCGCTGGGTCAGCACCAGCACCAAGACCATTGGTCGTTGAATGTCCTAGATGGATTTTGACGTCAGCTTTTGAGTTATGTAACGCTTGTGCGTCGGTATTCATAGCGATGAACTGCACACCATTGAGGCCAGCGTCTTTCATGCGGTTAACTGCTGAACCACCGGCGCCACCAACACCAACAACTTTGATGCTAGCAAATGTCTGAACTTCACTTGGTTGTATTTGTGGCATTATCGTATCTCCCCTCTAATCTCTATCCAGTATATCATCTTTGACCCTGGAGTGGTCATATTTATTTGAATTTCGCGAATAACCCACCTAAAAATCCGCCAGCTTTTTGAGCAACTTTACTAGCTTTTTTACTATGACTCCCTTCAGGTCGTGATGGACTGGTGGACATCGCCAGCATCAACCCTATCGCCGCTGCATATTCTGGATCTTTGATGTCGTCAGTCATGCCAGCATAATCCTGCGGTTTACCGATTTTCACTGCCAGCCCAATCTGTTCTTTGGCAAATTCAGCCAAGCCTTTTACTTTAGCGCCACCGCCAACTAGCACGGCTCCACTTGGCATTTTACTGATACCGCCTGCCTTTTTCAGCTCTTTAGCTACCAGTTCGAAAATTTCTTCATAACGCGCCTCGACGATTTCTGCAACTTCTGCTCGGTGGAAAACCTGCGTCTCTTTCTCATGTTTGATGTCAATCACGCCCGTGGTTTCACCGCCCAATTCACCATGTTGCAGTTTAACCTTTTCGGCAATTTCCAAATCAACCTTAAGGCCAATTGCCAAATCATTGGTTACATTCTGTGAGCCCATTGGAACAACCGAAAGATGTTGCAAATCACCCTCTTCGAACACCGCAACGCCCGTTGTGGAAGCCCCGATGTCGATCACAGCCACACCATTTTCCATCTGAGATTCATTCAGCACCGCTTGAGCGCTCGCCAACACCGTTGGAACTATTCTGACAGCATCGATATTAGACATTTCCGCCAACTTGTGCAAATTCCCCAGGTGTGGCACCAATCCAGAAACAACATTTGCTCGTAGTTCCAGCCTCGTCCCGGTCATGCCAATCGGGTTTTTGATATTATCTTGCCCGTCCAATCGATATTCGTACGGAACCACTTCCAAAATCTCACGATTTGCAGGAACTTTTCCAACCGTCGCTACATTCTCCAGACGCGCTACGTCATCCTCTGTCACTTCGCTACTACTCGCATTAACAGCAACCATGCCGTCTATTTTAGTACTAATGATATGTACGCCATTAACACCCAAAGCGGCCGTACTTACTCGATGACCGCTCATTCGCTCAGCCGCATCAAGCGCCGTATCAATCGCTGCCGCTGGCCCATTCAAGTGCGTGATCACGCCCTTACGCATCCCGCTGTTGGGAGCCTGTCCCACTCCAATAATTCTTGGCACACCTGTTGTTTCGTCAATATGTCCAATAACACATCGCACTTTTTTCGTGCCGATATCAATTCCTACCGCATAATGAGATTGTTCTTGCATATGCTTACAGTATATAGGAATATGGGGTCATTTTGCAAGCTGTCAAAAAAGCACAAGCATGATACACTAGACACATGAAACGTAGTACTTTTTCTCACAAACCTGGCTTTACCTTAATTGAGATGATCATTATCATTTCCACAATCGCCATTCTCTCAGCAATTAGCATCGTCGCTTATCAGTACGTTAGACAAGACGCTTATGACGCAAAAGCCAAAACTGCGCTACAACAGGTCGAAACAGGGTTTAAGTCTTACATAACCGCAGGCAATAAAGTACCAATGCGTTACTATAGCCCGTATGGTTTTTATGCTGACCCGGGAGGTGGATCAATAGAACAAGGCATCCCGGTCAATCATGGAGGCGGTATAGGTAGAGCCCTAGTCAATGCTGGATTTTTGTCGAGTAATTTACTGGACAGCCTCAAAAATGGGCCCCAGAAGAATACCGCTTTAAAGAACAGTATCGCTTTTGCACAATGTGGTAAAAATAAGGCATTTTTCTACATTGAAGTATACCGAAAAGGTATGACACAAGCGGAGCTTTGGAATAAGGTTCACTCATTGGAGTGTGAGAGGAAGACTAAGGACGATTGGTATGCAGAGCATGGATTAAGTCCTTCGCTCAGTATGGCTGCAACTGGCACAGTCAACGGTCCAGCGCGCTATATACTAGCAGAGATTGATTTCACCTAATATTCTGTTACAGTTTCGTCAAGATTTCTGTACCCGTTTCAGTAATTAGTACTGTGTGTTCAAAATGCGCACCCAGACTGCCATCTCTCATGCTAATCGTCCAGCCGTCATCCTCAGTAACAATTTTCTCACCACCGAGGCTGGCCATCGGCTCGATAGCGATAGTGTCACCAGCGTGCAACACCGGACCAGTACCGCGCTGACCATGATTCGGAATCTCTGGACTCATGTGCATTTCCAGCCCCACACCGTGACCAACCAACTCGCGGATGATGCCCAGTTTCGCTTTTTTCAGCACCGCTTCAATGGCTGCTGAGATATCACCAACTCGTGTCCCGTCACCAGAGATCGCATCAATTCCCGCATACAAACTCTGTTCCGTCGCGTGTAATAAATGCTTTTTGGCGCCACGCAGCTCCTCATCGACCACCATCGTGAAGGCACTGTCAGTTTTCATGCCGCGGTAGCCAATCACCAGGTCAAAACTCACTACATCACCCTTCTCAAACACATAGTCTGTCGGGAACGAGTGCACCAATTGCTCATTGGTCGACACGCAGATCACCCCTGGAAATTTTACCTCATCTGTCAAATACGTCGCTTCCGCGCCAAAATCCTTGATGCGCCCAGCCACAAACTCATTGACGTCCAGCTCACTCATGCCAGCCGTTACTCGCTGCCGCAATTCGTCGTAAATCGTCGCTAGCATCCGCCCACATTCGCGCATATCTTTCATCTGTTGTGGCGTTTTTTCACCAGTGATCAATTGACTCATTTGGCGCCCTCAACGATTCCGCGGCTAACCAGCTCTTTTTCAATCTCATCATGAACTTGCCCCACTGTGCCCACGCCGCTCATATGGATAATTGGGATATTATTGTCATTCAGATAGTCCAAAATTGGGTAAATTTCACCCCGGTAAATACTAAGCCGCTTATCAATTGCCTCTGGCGTGTCGTCAACGCGACCACGCACTCGCAAGCGTTCTAAAATCTCATCTCGTGGCACTTCCAGCACAATCACCAGCTTCACATCCTGACCATGATGCGGTCGCGACTCAATCAACCACTTAGCCTGCTCCAACTGACGAGGATAACCGTCCAAAATCACACCGTTAATGTCCTTAGCTTTATTCAACGCCTCGCCCATCAACCCATTGATAATCTCCACCGACACCAGTTCGCCAGATTGCATACGATGAATTAATTCACCATCGTGCGTGTCGCGCAGCAACTGCCCCGCGCTCAGCCAACGCCAACCATGACGCGCTGCCAAAATCTGCCCCTGCACGCTCTTACCAGCACCAGCCGGCCCAAAAAAGATAATCATATTCCCTCCTATTTTGTCAGTTTTTCTTTAACAATCTTTGCAACCAACGCACCGTCAGCCGCGTTGCCAACTTTCTGCTTCACCACGCCGATAACCTGACCCATCTTTTGCATGGAAACGTCATTCATGCTCGCCACAACGTCTTCAACGATCGCCATAACTTCTGCTTCACTCAACTGTTCTGGTAAAAATTCTCGCAAAATTTCCGCCTCTTGCTCCTCAGGCTCCGCCAATTCCGCGCGACCATTACTGCGATAAAGCTCCGCACTCTCAACGCGTTTTTTCACTTCACGAGCCAGAACTTTTTCAACTTCAGCATCGTCTAAGCCTTCGTCACGCTTGCCCAGCGACACTTCCTCGTTCAAAATTGCTGCCTTAACATTACGCAACACATCCCCACGAAAACGATTGCCGCCCAAAAGAGCGGCTTTCATTTCATCAGTGATGCGCGCTTTTAGCGCTGACATTAACGCACTCCCAGGCGCATTTTTGCCGTTTTTTCAGCCCGGCGTTCACGACGAACGATTGCCTTTTTACGGCGCTCGGCCTTTGAAATTGGTTTCTCAAAGCGCATAACGTTTTTAGCTCGAGCCAAAACACCGCTCTGTAAAACCTTACGGTTGAAACGACGAATGATATTTTCGTTCGCTTCCTTCTGATCTTTACGTGTTACTTGTACCATACTTCCTGCATTATAACAGATGAGGAAATATTTGACAAATTACTATTCCAGATCAACCGAGTATATCGCCGCCAAACTTGCTGGCTGGTTCATGTTGGCGTGTGTATGACGAAGGATATTCCACTGATCGATTTCTGGAATACCAGGTATATTGCGTGCGCGCTCAACTATCATTTGAATATCTTCCCATTTGTTCAGGTGGCTCAGTTCTGGCACTAAAACATGGATCGAATCTCGCACATTTGGAGCTGCCATCCTAAAGTCCTTCTCAAACGCATTCCGCTTCAATCCAGACGGATCAACCAAGAGTGACTGAATCCAGCCATTCTTTGGTGCTTCAAACGGACGGTCCAACGCCTCTAGGCTAAACTGAACACCCTTTGTATATTCGATATCACGGAGACGAGGTACTTCCACGGCAAGCGGTGTCAAGCCAGCTTCTTTAGCTGTTGGAGAAACTGACTCCTTAACATACTTACCATTCTCTGCTCCTTCTTTTCCAAAAAAGCTGACAGCAATATCGACGAGACTCATCTCTCGCGTGCCTGTTGGATCATGCAGCCGCAGCTCTGATACTGCCCCTGGTGTCATATTTGCGGCTACTCCCGTAGCCACCCTTGCTCCCAGCGAGTGCCCAGCTACATTGACCTCATCATAGTCTTGAGCAACATGCTCCAACACCTTTGCATAATATTCGCCTGCTGGTACATAGCTACCAGTCTGCCTGATTTCTTTTTGGACCGACTTTGGCAGCATACCAGAATTACCGATTCCTGGACCATTCATTACCATATAGGCAACATCTGGATTTGCATAAACCATATCGACCGCTTCACGCAGAGCGTTCCGATGACGAAAGGCACCGCCCCAGCCATAATACACAGCCTGAAGCTTTTTTGCATTAGGATTGCCGAACACCGCAACCTCAATTCCGATACCACCCAAGCCACGAATATAGCGTGGGTCTCTCACCTGCTCAATAACTTTTTCTTTCTGGTCCTTGTTGATATCAAGCCACGGATTGACCTCCAGCTCTTTAATCCTTTCTGGCGATATCTGAGTTATTTTACCATCATTAGACAACTTATTCTCAGTGCCCTCTGCTGCGGGCACTATATGACTGACTCGTTCTAAACGAAGACCCTCGTCAAAGCTATAGTCTGGTGTTATTTTAGCTGTTTCACTCATGTTCGTAATGCTCCAGTGTGGATTATTTCTTGAACTAAGTGCCATTATATCATATAAATTGATATAAATCAACCTTGTAGCCACTGTGACGGCCCTAATGATGACTATTCCGCCTCGCCCACGTGTAGCAACCGCCCCTCAACCGTTCGCACCCCCTGCCATTCGTTGATGGTTGGCTGGAACCATGCCGCTACCTCGTCGCCCGGATCGCGGAAGAACTCCTCTGGTGCGTTGAACGCCAGCATCTGCAACACTGTACCATTTTTATCACGCAGCGCTAATTTAACGTGTTGCCCATCCGCGCCCATCCGCCGCACACTCAACACGTTTGCCGTGGCAATTTTCAGGACTGGCTCTGGATTGCCATTGCCAAATGGTTCCATTTTTGCCAGATTTGCCACCAAATCCTCATCAATTTCCGAAAAATCGCCAATTTCGACATCAGCCCGCGGCAATAAATATCGCTCTTGATTTGTTAGTTGCAGCGAATCATAAAATTCATTCACGCGACGACGAAAATCATCAATTTTCTCAGTCTCCAGCGTCACGCCCGCCGCCGCTCCGTGCCCGCCACCTTTGATGATGATGTCGTCCGCCGCCCGCACAGCATCCGCTGCTGAAAAATCACCAAAGCTGCGCGCCGAACCCGTCGCTTCCTCGCCACGCTCGCCAATGATAAACACCGGCTTTTTATATTTCTCTACCAATTTCGACGCTACAATGCCGATGACACCGTGGTTCCAACCATCACTACTCACCACCAGCACACGATCATTCGCCAGCTTCTCGGCTTGCATACACGCTTCCTCAAAGATGGCATCCTGAATACTGCGTCGCTTAACGTTCAGTTCCTCCAATTTCTCACTGGCCTCCAGCGCCGCCAGTCCGTCGTGCGCTGTCAGCATGTCCAACGCGTGTTGCGCCGTTTCCAGCCGCCCCGCCGCATTCATTCGCGGACCCAGACCAAAGCCCAGATGACGGGCGTTGACCTGCTCCGGCTCAACACCTGCCACTACCATCAACGCTTTCAGTCCTGGACGTTGTTGTTTTTTCAGAACCTCTAGTCCCCAATACACATTCGCCCGATTTTCATCAGCCAACGTCACGATATCACAGACCGTCCCCAGCGCCACCAAATCGAGCAGCCACTTTTCATAACCATCAGGTAGGCCATCCAGCTCAGTCTGCAGTGCTTGCACCAACTTAAATGCCACGCCCGCACCACACAAATCACGGAATGGATAACTGTGTCCTGAGAACTTCGGATTCACCGCTGCCACGCTCGGCGGTGGCGTTTCGGCAACATTGTGATGATCTGTCACCACCGTATCAATTCCCAAGCTGGTGGCATAGGCAATTTCCGCATGACACAAGCTACCGGTATCTACCGTCACGATCAAATCCGCACCCATGTCGCGCACCTTATCAACCGCGCCCATGGTCATGCCATAACCCTCAACAAACCGATTTGGGATAAAAGCGTCAACACCCTCAAAACCAAACTTACCAAACGCATCCAACAGCAGTGCCGTGGCGCTCAGCCCATCAATATCATAATCACCGTAAATGACGATTTTTTCGCCCTGCTCCCGCGCTTGTTTCAACCGCACCACCGCCTTTTTCATATCCGGCAGCAAAAACGGATCATGCTTCACCGCTGCATAATCCGGCCGCAAAAAAGCCTCGCGCGCTGCTCGCGTCGTCAGACCACGAGCCGTCAAAATCCGCTCAAACAAGGTCATCAATCTCTATCAACCGAGCTACGCTTCGGCCGTGCCGCATGTTGCTGCGACTTAATCACCATTCCCTGCAACTCCTTGAAAATTGGAAATTGCTTATTTGTGAAATACGTTCGCGAATTGCCTTGCTTCTCACTTTTGAGAAAACCAACTTTTTCCAATCTCTTTAACTCGCGCTGAATATTTCCTGGATCTTCTTTGATCAACTTCGCCAACCCACGTACATGAGTGTGAAAATCAGGATATTTAGCATAAACAACCACAATCTTACGCCTCACCCGCGATGTAATAAAAACGTCTAACATAGTCCTGTGCTCTTTACTGCATCCCCTTCTTTACTTAACTCCAGTGTAGCACAATTTTACAACACCCGACAAGTCCTTTAGCGCCAATTCATAATTACTTGATTGATTTTTGCAACAGTCTCCTCACGTGAAGGTAGTTCATTATCCTCATAATAATGATTGATTCCCATGAAGTTTTCCTTGACGTCCAATATATGCAAATCATCCACCGTGATGTGCAATCGGTCAACTGCAGCAATACTACACACAGGTAACGCCACCACCAATTTTTCAATACGAATTGATTTTAAAAATCCCAAAGCCACATCCAAGCTTGAAAGATTATCACCAAAGCCATCACTCACCAAAATAACTGTCCGATCTTTCAACAGCGCCGCATCAACGATACCGCCGTCACCCAGTAGCCGATTAATTCGTTGGTATGCCTGCTGTTTTTGTTGTTCCAGATAGCCATGAAATTCATTGGTATACTCTCGAATCTCGCCAGATGAAAAATCACTGTTGTAGGTAAACTTTCCGCTCTGAGAAACGGCGCCAAAACTCAACCCCTCTCCAGGAACATCGATACTCTCTGAGAGTAGCATCATCAAAACACAGTGCAACCTGACCGCGATCTGCTCACCGACCAACACACCGCCTTCGCCCAATGCCAGCACTGCACAGTTTTCATAACGATATTTTTCGAACAACTGCTGTCCTAGCTCTGCGCCCGCCTGCATGCGACTCTGAAAATACATATGCTTATTGTAGCATTGATGAAGCGTTATAATAATAGCTATGCGATACTACGAGGTGTCTCCAACTACGATTGTCCGCGCTGACACTGGCAGCTTTTCCTATGCTTCACATGAAGAGTTAGTGCCAGGAACTATCGTGACCATTCCTGTCGGCAAGAAGGTTGTTGTGGGTGTCGTTTTGCAGGAAATAACACAGCCGCCCTATGCCACGCGGGAGATAATTTCGGTCGTCGATCAGCCGCCACTACCCAGCCAATTGCTGTCATTGCACACTTGGATGAGCCAATTTTATGCGACTCACCCCGCCACTGTCTGGCAAACGATTCTACCGCGTGGTGTCACCAAAAAACGACGAAAATCCATAGAGTTCACCTCTGTCAATGTGCAAAATCGAATAAAAAATGTATTCACCAAAGATCAACTCCAAGCCCTGCAAATTATTGATTCCATAACCAGCGGAACGGCTCTGCTACACGGCGTCACCGGCTCCGGAAAAACGTTGGTCTACGTTGAAGCATCCCGACGCGCTGCAGCTGAAGGAAAGTCTTCCATAATACTCATTCCAGAAATAGCCCTGACGACCCAACTGGTATCAGCCTTCACAGAACATCTCGACAATGTGATCGTTACCCATTCTCGCCAGACTGAAGCTGAACGCCATACAGCATGGCTACACGTTTTGAACGCTAACAAGCCCGTTGTGGTCATCGGCCCAAGGTCAGCCTTATTCATGCCCATACATAACCTCGGATTTATCGCCATTGATGAATGCCACGAACCTAGCTTCAAACAAGAACAATCCCCCCGCTACTCCGCACTGCGCACTGCTGCCGTGCTGGCGCAGAATCATAACACCAAGTTAGTTCTGGGTAGCGCTACTCCCAGCATCGCTGACTATTATTTGTCCGAGCAACGAAACCGACCCATCATCACCATGCCCAAACCCGCTCGCAAAGATGCCGTCAAGCCCACTATTAAAGTCGTTGACATGACCAAGCGCAATAATTTTACTCAGCACTTCTTCCTATCAGACACCCTGCTTTCTCAACTCCAACAAACCTTCAACGATGGTCAGCAAGCACTCATTTTTCACAATCGTCGTGGCACCACCACAATCACCCTGTGTCAAAATTGCGGCTGGCAAGCTGGCTGCCCTAACTGCTTTGTGCCGCTGACACTACACCAAGACAAACATCAACTTGTTTGCCACATATGCGGATATAACGCGACCGTCCCAACGGTCTGCCCCGAGTGCCAACATGCCAACATCATCCATAAAGGCATTGGCACCAAACGCATCGAAACAGAATTGAGCAAATTATTTCCTCAGCAAACCATCGCCCGTTTTGATGCGGACACTCCTAGCGACCAGACCGTAGAAAAGTTATACCAAGACGTCAAAGAGGGTACTATTGATCTCATCATCGGCACGCAAATGATCGCCAAGGGATTAGACTTGCCACACCTCCGAACTGTTGGCGTAGTGCAGGCAGACACTGGACTAACGCTACCTGATTTTGCAGCCGCTGAACGCACCTTCCAGCTACTTGCTCAGGTGGTCGGACGCGTCGGTAGATCACATCACCCAACAACCGTCGTTGTTCAAACTTACCAACCACAACACCCAGCCATCCAAGACGGCCTCACGCAAAATTACTCTGATTTTTACCACCGTACCATAGCCCAACGACAAGCAACCATGTTTCCGCCATTTACCCATCTTTTAAAACTCACTTGCGTATACAAAACCGAAGCTGCTGCCATTCGCAATGCTCAAAAACTTGCCTCAACGCTCAAATCAGTTGCACCAAAAACAGTACAAATTTTAGGACCGACACCTGCATTTTATGAACGAGTGCGTGACACTTACCGTTGGCAACTGTTACTCAAAAGCCCCCAACGTGATGATTTAGTCGCCATATTAGCCCACTTACCACCACAACATTGGCAATTCGAACTCGACCCGATTTCCCTCCTCTGATATACTTGATGTATGACTAAAGACGACATTATTGCCCTACCAAATCCCCACTTGCGTCAAAAATCTCATCGTATCCATGTCATCACTGATGATGTACAACAGCTGTCTGACGACATGACTAGCGCCGCGTTAGATTGGGAGGACTCACGGCCACATGAAATCAGCGCCGCTCTCGCAGCAGTGCAAGTAGATCGCTTGGAGCGAGTCGTCATCGTCCGAGCTGACTTTGATAACAAGAAAACTCGTGACTTCATGACCTTGATCAACCCAGAGATTGTCAAATACGAAGGCGACTTAGTAGCTGATTTTGAAGGTTGCTTGAGCGTAAAACACATCTATGGCAAAGTACCACGCTACACCAAAGTTCGCGTCAAAGCTTTAGACCTGGAAGGCAATGAGATCCGCTTCAAAGCCGAGGGCTTTTTAGCGCGTGTCCTACAGCATGAAATTGACCACACCAACGGCATCGTCTTCATCGATCACATCCGCGATACGCACGATGCATTTTATAACCTTGATAACTCTGGTGAATTACAACCGCTCAATTATGACACGAGTATCAAAGATAACACTGATCTTTGGGGATAACCATGTCTGAGATAGTATTTTTTGGCACCGAAGAACACAGCCTCATCACCCTCAAAGCCCTACATGAAGCACAATTTCACATTGCTGCCGTCATCACCAAACCTGACGCACCCAAGGGTCGGGGCGGTAAACTATCAGAGCCTGCTGTCAAAACGTACGCTCACCAACATAGCATCCCTGTCTGGCAACCAAACAACCTCAAAGACATTTTGCCGGCCATTCAAACACTCAAATCACCTGTAGGTGTTTTGGTGAGCTACGGCAAAATCATACCTCAAGCAGTCATCGACTTATTTAATCCTGGCATCATCAATCTTCACCCATCACTCCTCCCACAATACCGTGGCCCATCGCCCATTGAAGCTGCCATGACTAACTTAGACTCCCACACTGGGATATCCTTGATAAAATTAGACGCCCAAATGGACGCCGGACCAATCTACCATCAAGAGTCCATCCTGCTCTCCGGTAACGAATCTCGTGATGAGCTGTACTGCAAATTATTCAATCTGGGTTCACAACGCTTGGTCGAATTATTGCCTCGCATCATATCCGGAGACATACACCTCAAACCACAACAAGATTCCATCGCCACCTACTGCAAATTATTATCAAAACAGGATGCACCCCTCGATCCACAGTCCCTCAGCGCCAAACAGGCAGCCGCACGAGTCAGAGCCTATCTTGGTTTTCCTCGCTCTACCATGATGTTTGACGACCTCCGTCTCATCATCACCAAAGCTCACCCTGATGTCACGCCAAAAACCGCTCTAGACCAGTGCTACCACGATGGACAATTCCTCATCATCGACGAACTCATCGCACCAAGTGGCAAAAAAATGACCGCAGAAGCGTTTCTCCGCGGTCATAAGCATCAATAACCCGATAGCTACGCTGCTGCTTGCGAAGTAGCAGAATCAGCTCCTAAAATCATGTCACGATTTGCCACGATTTCTCGCTTAAGCTCATCCAACACAGCAGCGACTACGTCTCGATAGTCTGGTCGGTTCACTTCCAGCCACTTTGTTGCCGCAAATTCGTCTCGTAAGCGCGGATCATCCATCGGCACTCCAGAAACCTGCACCAACCGCTGGAACATTGGGTCCTGCATCAAATCAGGAACATGACGCGCCAAAAAATCATCTACCGCTCCCGGACGCTTATCAATGATGCCAGAAAACTCTTCCAGTTGAGCATCGCTCATGCCCTGGCTCAATCGCTCACCAACGCGAAGCTCCAGCTCACTGTAGATGTGCTGCAAAAACGGCTTGCGCTGCTCCTCCGGCAATTGATCCAGCCCGAGCTCTTTGAGAAATTCGTCATTCAGTTGGAACATAGTCCTCCTTTTCTTTCGTCTATACTCTCCATAAATTATAACAGCAATCCCGAAAGATTGCCATTATAAGCTATTATTACGTTACTCACGCACCATGTTCAGTGCGTCATTGTGCAGTGCCTGCAACTCAGTCATTGTTTGGTTCATTGCATTCTGCACGATTTCTGTCAGATTGATGCCGTTGCCTTGGCACCAATTGAGTAGCATCGGCACATCTTCACTATCCAGCAAAGCCTCAAACTCTTCCAATTTCTGCTCACCCACAGTTGCCAACAATTGATCAGTAATCTTTGCTTGCACACTATTGGTCACATTCTGCCGCATCTGTTCTTTTGCTTCTGGTGGCAACATCCCAAAACCAGCTTGTGCCAAAAATTCGTCAGTAATTTCAAACATTTATATCTCCTTTTTGTGTTATTATGTCTTACGGTTTACGTAACTATTCTATCTAAACTGGCTCAATACTGCCACAACCTTGTCAGTTTGAGAAATTCCGTCCACTGCGAGTGACTCCGTACCATTCAAGTTGGCAGTCCACTCAATTGCATGGCCATTTGCTTGAGCCATTTCTGCCAACTCATGTAACTTACTTGTTGCATTCTCAGGACCAAACTGCTCGACCGCCCAGTCCCATGGATATTCGTAGCTACCAACTGGCGAGATAACCTCTGGTTGCGTAGTAGAGCCACCGTCGGGAGTTTCTACACTAGGAGTACTGCCTGTATGCTCTGCGCCAGTAGTACTTTCACTACCTGAAGCATGATTTACATTATCATGTCCTGCTCCAGAAGCATGGCTCTCAGCACCAAATACTGTTGACCTCAGTATTCCTGTAGTAATACTACCTGCAGCGTAACCAATAGCTACCTTACTCATTGCCGAGCGAACTTTCCGACGAAGTCGCTCCTGACGCTCTTCACTTGATTTCTGACTACTATCGACATAGGCATCGACCATAGATTCCATCATTTCATCAGTATCTTTGGCATCTTTAGCACCCTGCTTAAACACGTCCTGCCAGGCATCCTGTGAGTTATCAGTTACGCGCTCTTCACTGCGATGTGACTCTAGTACAGATTGTTTGACCACTCCAGCTGTTGCTAGGCCTGCACCCAAACCAACTGCTGTAGTAATTGGCCAGGTTGCAACGGCAGCGGTTACTACACCGGCTGCTGCACCACCAGCGCCAAGCTTCAACAGTTGAGATGAGCTACTACCACTCGTGGCCTTATCACCAGCCTTCGTGATACCCTTTTTGAACCACGCTGCAAACTTATTCACTTTGCCAGCAACTTTCTTGAACTTAGACTCTTCGCCCTCATTAAGCATAAAGCGCTGATCAAGCATTTCATCATATACTTCTGTCGTCTTCTGAGCAGTTTCTTGCATGCCTTGGAAGGCGCGAGCCGCCATCATCTGCGCCAACAATTCCTGCTGTTTTGCCAACTCCTCACCTGAGAGTTGATTCAGCTGCTCAATCTGCGACGCCATTTCTTCCTTAGCGACAGCCAGCTCACAAGCCTTTAGCTTGTCTGCTGCTTCCTGAAGTGCTTCTTTACGTTTCTTTCCGCCAAACCATTCTTTAAAGAAATGTGATTCAACATCAACACGTGCTTTAGCAAACGCCAGCCTTGCCGCGTCCAGCTCCTGCTGTGCCTTACTCTTTTCAGCTGACTGAGAAGCTTCGCCCTCATCATACTGATCGCCAAGGTATTTATCACGCTGTGCTTGCTCGTACAGGCTCAAACCTTCAGGGTTCTCGTCTGGAGTCTTAATTTTCACTGGAGCTTCAGGAGACAATTGAGAAGCTTCGCCCTCATCATACTGATCACCAAGGTATTTATCACGCTGTGCTTGCTCGTGCAGGCTCAAGCCTTCAGGATTTTCGTCTACTGAGGCAGTCTTCTCTCCAGCTTTTTGCAAATATTTATCTACATTATCATAATAGTTGAATAATTCCCGTGCAGAAGCAATATCCGTGCTGCTTGTTTGCCAAGCTTCATTTTGGTCCACGACTTCTTTGTAGTATTTACCAAGCTCAGTGTCGGTCGAAGTAGCTTCTGGACTAGGTTCAGCGGAACTATCATCAGTAGAAGTTTCAGGAGCAGCTGCAGTATTTCGATCTATTAACTCTTGCCTCCAGCTGTAATATTCCTTAGTAGAAGAGTTAAGCTGACCTTGATTAGCTGCTAAATAGTCCCCAGTAGTCGGACGTGGTGCAGGCGTTTCTTTATTCATTCGTGGTGGTTCCTTTCACTTGGATGCGCCAAGATTAGTTGGAGTTTTTCTCTAAAGAAATACTAGCACAAATTATTAAAAAAGTCAATAACCTTGCTTAAATATGACACTTAGAGCGTCTTTTTCACCAACTCACGCGTAAAGAACTCGAGCTCATCGCCTTCTTCTACTACAATTTTCTTTGTAGTTTTCAGGCTCAAGCCACACATTTCACCTTCAAACACCTCTTTAGCTTCTTGCTGCTGGCGCTGTACGCTTGAAACCTCAACTTCGGCTATCTGTTCACCTTTACGTTTCAAACGAGCCAGGAGGCCCTTTGAGACCTTCCCACGCATCACTTCACCACCAGCGATCACCTCCTCACGCATCGTACGGAACACACCCTTCACCTTAAGTGCACCGATCTCTGTCTCTACCACTTCTGGAGCCAACAGGTTCTCCATGGACAATTTTGCGTCATCCAGCAGCTCATAAATCACTCGGTACAGGCGTACTTCTACTTTCTCGCGAGAAGCCAACCGCTTAACAGCAGGAGGCAAATCAACATTGAAACCGTAAATGACAGTATTTTCACCAGTTGCCAAGTGGATGTCATTTTCAGAGATATTACCCACGCCATGACCAATTACCCGCAATTCAACTTCACCATTTGTCTCGATCAATTTCAAACTATCAATAACCGAAGTGAGGGAGCCCTGCACATCAGCCTTGATAATGACGTTAAATTCCTGCGCGTCATGTTTCTGATTCATCATCTTAAGGATATCAGCGCCTGTCACATTGGTAGTTGCTGCACGACGTTCCTGTTCTAGCTTGGCTTTAGCTGCCATTTGTCGCGCTTCTTTTTCATTTTTTGCGATAACAAAACTATCCCCAAACTGTGGTAATTCCTTAAATCCTGTCACATTCACTGGTGTTGAAGGGCCCGCTAACTTCATAGCCTTGCCACGAAAGTCCAACATAGTACGCACGCGGCCGTAAGCTGTCCCTGCAACCAAATAGTGCGATGGCTTCAGCTGTCCATGCTCCACCAACAAACCAACCACGGCACCACGACCAGTCTCCATGTGCGCTTCAATCACCAGCCCCTCCGCTGGTGTATCAACGTCTGCACGCAGGTCTTCCATATCTGCCACCAACAGGACCATATCCAGCAATTTATCAAGGTTTTGACCTGTCTTGGCGCTCACTTCAACCATGACTGTGTCACCACCCCACTCTTCAGGGTTAAGTCCATGCTCAGAGGCTAATTGCGTCTTTACCAACTGCGGGTTAGCGGTGTCTTTATCAATCTTGTTAATCGCCACCACAATCTTTGCATTGGCGGAACGTGCAAATCGGATAGCCTCTACTGTCTGAGGCTTAACACCATCATCGGCCGCCACCACGATGATAACCACATCAGTCAAAACCGCTCCATGCTGCCTTAGTGCAGCAAACGCTTCGTGACCAGGTGTATCAAGCAGCGTGATTACTCTGCCGTTACGCTCCGCTTGATAAGCACTAATATGCTGTGTGATACCACCAGCTTCACCCTCAGCAGTCTTTTTATCCAAAATAGCATCCAACAAGCTCGTTTTACCATGGTCAACATGTCCCATGACCGCTACGATAGGTGGGCGCGCCACTGCTTTGTCTGTCAACTGATGCACATGACGCAATGGTGTATCTACAGCAGCCGCCTGCTTGCGCTCCAGCTGCACGTCTAGACCAAGCTCTTCCACTACGATCTGAGCAGTATCAAAATCAAGGCGTTGATTGATTGTTGCGGCAATACCGTTTTTGAACAACTCACCAATCAGCGTGGTCACGGATAAACCAAGGGTCTCTGCAAGCTCACCGACAGTTACTGAATCTGCAATTTTGACAATTTTTTCTGCCATGATAAGCTCCTCTCACCTCTGGTACGTCACCACGCCTCAGGGATTTTGTTCTAATTATTTTTTCTTTGCTTCACCAAGTGTCAAAGAGATCTTGCGGCTCTCTTTATCAATATCAAGCACCGTAAAGCTCTTGCGCTCATTCAAAGTGAACACCTTCTCTGGATCAGTACCATCGCCACCTAGTTCGGACACGTGAACCAATGCTTCAACCGCTGGGCTCAGCTGTACGAAAGCACCAAACGGAGTGATGCGAGTAACCGTTCCTTCAACTTGGTCACCTGACTTGAATTGCTCAACTTCCTTCAACCAAGGGTCTGGGGTCAGCTGCTTCATACTGAGGCTCAAACGATCCTTGTCGATAGCGATAATCTTTGCTTCGATCGTCTCGCCAACTTTCACGTAGTCGCTTGGGCTACTGACGCGCTCCCAGCTGATTTCTGAGATGTGCACCAGGCCTTCGATGCCTTCAACATTCACGAACACACCAAAGTCAACAACACCGGTAACAACACCACGAACTGTGTCGCCGATTGACAATTGCTTAAATCGTTCTGCCAATCCTTCTTTGATAGCTTCTTTTTCAGAGAAGATCAACTTGTTGGCCTTTCGGTCAGCGTCCAATACGCGAACTTTCATTTCAACATTAACCAACGCATTCAAACGCTGCAAAATTTCATCCTTGTCGCTTGAACCAACTCGTGGGTAGTGCTCAGCTGACAATTGAGATACCGGCAAGAAACCGCGAACCCCTTCGTATTCAACCAACAAACCGCCACGGTTTGCGTCATATGGGGTAATCGTGATGATTTCACCACTCTCCAGCTTCTCAGCAACTTCATCCCAGCCTCGATCCTTCGCTGCTTTGCGCAGGCTCAACAAGCTGTATCCGTTGTCAAGTTCTGTGTCGATGACACTTGCGGTAACTTCGTCACCAACAGCGCAAGTCTTTGAGAAACCGACTTCACGCCTTGGGACCAAACCAACGCCCAACGGCCCCAGGTCAATCAACACCTCGTGCTTCTTTACTGACAAAACTGTACCGTGAACTACTTCACCAGCTGTCAATTGTTTAACATTATCTCCTGCTTGTGCCAGCAGGTCATCCATTGTAATTGTGGCGTTTGCCATAAGTCTTTTCAGACTCCTTCCTTAAATTAATATTTTTGAGTCACACTAAAAAAGTAGACATCAAGCTATCTTTATAGTACCACAATCTGTTAGCAAAAGTCAAAGAGAGACTATACAACTTTCCGAGAACGGGCGTATGCGACTGCCATACCCGGAATAACGCC
>CAUTLS010000006.1:0-23326 GCA_963539345.1 uncultured Candidatus Saccharibacteria bacterium | reverse complement strand
GACTAAGATTTTGCCAAACGGCATTTCCAAGTCTGCGACCTTGTCGTCTGGGATTTGGTCAAGATATTTCACCAAGGCGCGGATGGAATTACCATGCGCCACCAATAGAACATTTTCACCATCCTGCAGTCGTGGCAATATCTCGGTCTCAAAGTACGGCACAACTCGCGCATATACATCTTTCAAGGTTTCGCCGTCCGGTACTGGATAGTCCCAACCGCGACGAATACCATTGAACGCCTCTTCGCCAATCTGGTCTTTGACTTCCCATTTGTTACTGCCTGTCAATGTACCATAGTCGCGCTCGTTGAGTTCTGCTGCATGAATGGTCGGTAATGTGGTGATTTCTGCGCCTTTGAGCAACGCGTCAAGTGTTTGGTGAGTACGTTTCAAGGCAGATGTGTATGCCACATCAAACGTCGTATCTTTCAGTAATTGACCAAGCCGCACCGTGTCCGAGATACCTTTTTCCGTCAGGCCGATGTCGGTCAAACCTGTCCATTTACCTTGTAAATTCCATTCGCTTTCTCCATGACGACTAATAAATAATCGCCCAGACGCGCCCTTACGGACTGGCGTGTCACCGCTGCCACTATCACCGCCTGTTGTAGAGAAAACAATCGTTTCCGTGTCGGCGTTGTCATCATCGGCAATTGCCGTTTCAAAATATCCCGACTGGTCGTGAGCCCAGGCTTTCAGTGACCATGATAGCAACAATTCACCTTTTAGCACTTCCTGTTTGCTGATAAATCGCCACTCTTCGATCTCTGGATCGTGTGGACTGATAGCGCTAACTTGTGACTCTTTGATGGACGCTGTAAAGATAAATTGGTAGGTGATAAATCCGTCACCCATGCGCTGCGCCACACCCATCAACGACACGTCGCTTGGATTGATGACGATGCCAACTTCATCCTTCACTTCCCGTAGCGCTGCTACTAGTGGTGATTCTTCAGTGTCAACCATGCCGCCCGGCAACGCCCAATACGTCTTGTAGTTTGCCTTAACGATCAAAGCTCGACCTTCAACATCCTCCAATAGGACAGCAGCGCCAGATGGTCGGGCGTCCAAGCTTTCAAGCCATTGACGTCGTTCTGCTCTCATAAACCCATCCATTATTTTGCAAACTCCACTGCCCGCGTTTCGCGGATAACATTAACTTTGATAGTACCTGGATATTGCATGGTTGATTCAATCTTAGTGGCAATATCACGCGACAACTTGATGGCGCTCAAGTCATCAATCTTTTCTGGCTTGACAATCACCCGCACTTCTCGTCCGGCAGAAATTGCATAGGCCTTATCGATGCCTTCAAAGCTGGTGGCTACGTTTTCCAAGTCGCGCATGCGTTCAGCAAAGTTCTCCGCTGAGATGTTACGTGCGCCCGGCCGTGCTGCTGAAGCAGCGTCTACCACACGGACCACCAATGCCTCTGGCGTTGTCGCTTCAATATCGTCATGGTGCGCCTCGATAGCGTGAGCAATTCGCTCATCCATGCCGTATTTGCGCGCTAATTCTGCCGCAATGTGGTGATGTTTACCTTCAATCTTGTGCGTCACTGCCTTACCAGAGTCGTGTAGCAACGTCGCGATCTTTGATATACGAACGTCAGCGCCAATCTCTTCAGCAATCATCCCTGCCATCTGCGCCATTTCAGTAGAATGCTTCAGCACGTTCTGACCATACGAGGTTCGGAATTTCAATTCACCCAATAGGCGCAGCATTTCCTTTGGAATACCAACAACACCCGCTTCACGCATGGCATCTTCACCAGCTTGCTTGACTTCTTTATCAATCTGTTTTTGCGCCTTGGCAACAACTTCCTCAATGCGCGCTGGATGGATGCGTCCATCTTTCATCAGCATCTCCAAACTCAAACGCGCGACCTGGCGACGAACTGGGTCAAAGCTCGACAACACCACCATACCTGGTGTGTCGTCCACTAAAATGTCGACGCCAGTGGCACGCTGCAACGCCTGAATATTACGACCTTCCTTACCGATGATGCGACCTTTCATCTCATCATCAGTCAGTTTCACCGCCGTCACGGTGCGCTCAGCGGTCACTTCGCTACTCATTCGTTCCATGGCGGTAAGCAAAATAGTCTGGGCCCGCTCTTCAGCATCGTCCATGGCCTCGTGCTGCAATTTTGCAACCAATTTGATGAGGTCGTCACGAATGTCACGCTCAGTCATCTGCATCAATTTTTCGGCTGCATCTTTCTTTTTCAGGCCAGCAATTTTTTCCAATTTTTCCTGCTGACGAGTACGAATCTGCCGAATCTCATTTTTCAAATCATCGATCTCATCTTCGTGCGCCCGCAATTTTTCTGACCGACGGTCCAGCTCTTCAAGCTTGTTATCAAGCGCCTTTTCACGGTCCGCCAGACGATTTTCCGTTTTTTGCCACTCTCGACGACGCTCATTCTCAATTTTCAGCGCCTCATCTTTTGCCTTGAGAACGATGTCACCCGCTTTGGTTTTTGCATTCGCCAAATCTTTGTCAATTTGCGACTTTGCCTGTGAACGGCGTACTGTTTGATATCCATAGAGCGCGCCCGCGCCTAAACTGGCCCCAACAAGTGCGCCAATGACAATTCCTGCCATACTTCAGTATTCCTTTCCGACCGACTGCCCCTGAGTATTCGCCTCAAGGAAATATATCAACAGCCAATCAACTTCAAACTATCTAATCCAGCGAATCACATCCTACAAATCGCCGTAATTTAATTATACACGGTTTCTGGAGTTTTGACACGGAAAGCACGCAATGTCTCTAATTACTTGCTTTTTACGAAAAATATAAGGCCAGCAATAACAAACAGAACCCAAATCATAGAGTTAAAGAAGTAATCAAATGGTATGAGTATAAACCACACTATATCGCTGACATATAATGCTAAATAGCTCAGGACAACAGCAGTAATAATCCTCCCAATCAACATTATTGGCAGAATCGCCAATAATGTAAGACCAATCTTGCGATATTTTTTTGCACGTTCAGCCACCTCCTTATCGACCTTACTGCTATTCCGAGATTTATTATATATCCAGACCAGCTTGTCTTTGCATGTCAGTAAATACCATAGATACATTGACCCAACCGCAGATATCCAAGCCGCTACTCCATAAGAGTGTTTCATAGTCATCAATACATCATGCGCAATGACACATGATGTATTCATTACTTCACTACGTTCGCATCCATAAACCAGATAGCAAAAACCTAATATTTTGAGGACAATAAACATCAGTAGAGGTAACGCTGTTACATATACTGCGATAATTCTTTGGCGATACCTATCAACTCGACGATCCTCCTTAATAACCCAAGCGCTCTGAGCTGCAAGATTAATGCCAAATACAAACAGCATAAAGCCAAGCCCCGCCGTATTACCACGGTCAGTATCGCCATTTGAGTTAACAATTCCCAATAAGAGCATAACGGCCGCATACAACATTATCCCCAGACTACCAATAAAAATAGCTGCCTCTGCTGCGCTATTCGGCTGCGGAGTGCTCGTCTTTACAATTTTTGCGGTTTTCTTGCGTTTTAGAGGTTGTTTTGGTTTCATGGCGCGCTCTTTCATGCCGTAGATTATACCATAGCCGTCATTATTTTCGTGGCGTGGTGATGTGAGCGGCAGCACCATACTCTGGCATGACAATTTTCTCGTCTTCACCGGAGCGTAATTTTTCCAACGCTTGCTCCTGCCAGTTCTCGCCCGTCGCGCCAACGATTGGCACCTGCAAACCGTCAGCCAGGGTATTGGCCACCGTCAGCCCAATCCTCAACCCAGTAAAGCTTCCCGGCCCTTTCATCACACCAATGCCAGTCAACGCGTGCATGTCGGCGTCTTGTTTGGCTAAGCTATCCCTGAGAAAGCCCAATAGTCCTTTGGCTAAGGTGCGATCAGCCTGCCATTCATATAACACTGAGCTCTCGTGACCGACAAGCATTACGTAGCAAACTGGGGTTGATGTATCAAGTAGCAATAACATTTCATCTCCTCTCAAAAAACGCATCAATAGCACTAAGTAGCCGTTCGGAACGAACACCATTAGCAGTAACCTCCAACTGTCGCTCTGTTTCAGTCGTGGCGGTAATTGTGATTATCAATCGGTCACTCGGCAGCACTTCATTAACCGCGCCTGCCCATTCAATGACTGTGATGGTTGAGCCATCTTGCATCATTTCAGAAATTTCATCGCCCATGATACCGGCTTCACCCAGGCGGTAAAAATCATAGTGACAAAGGCGCAGTCCATCACGCGCATCGTACACGCGCGAAATGGTAAATGTCGGACTTTGGATTGGTTCGGTGATTGCTAGTCCTTCCGCCAAACCCTTAGTAAGCGTAGTCTTGCCAGCGCCCACATCGCCGATCAGCTCTATCACTTCGCCACCAGCCAACACCTGACCAATGGCCCGCCCCAATGCTTTCATCTCTGTTTCATCATATATCTTCACACTTTTAGTATATCATTGTTTTTTCAATTCAACTGGTCTATACTAAAGCATAAGTGATATGAGAATCTCAGATAATACGATTGAGAAAATTCTGAAACAGGGTGGGATCTTAACAGAATCGCAGCTTGCTGATTTAAAGACGACCGCCGAACGGTCCAAACGCACCCTGCAAGAGACCATCATTGAAGACAAGGTGCTAGAAGAACGCGAACTGGCCAAATTGGTTGGTGATTATATCGGGACGCCGTTTGTAGAAATTGAGCCAAAAGATATTCCTGATGAGGTCCTAAAGCGCATCCCAGAGCACATTGCTCGGCAGTACAATGTCGTGCTGTTTGCGGTTGATGAAGATGGTGCGCCAATGCTGGCTATGGAAGATCCTGACGATGTGCAGGCTCTCAATTTTATCCAAAAAGAAATCGGCTATAACCTGCGCGTGTTCTTGGCAACGAAAAGTAATATTCTGGATTGTTTGGAAAATTACCGCGGTGATGTGAACGACGAACTTGATGAAGTCATCGCCATCCAGAGAGATGATAGCGACGCTGAAAACGCCAAAGAGGAAGAATTTGCTGAAGATTCACCAATTGCACAGACCGTCAACCTGCTGCTCGAGTACGCCATCAAATCACACGCTTCCGACATCCACATTGAACCGCGCGAAGAGTTTGTGCAGGTGCGATACCGCATCGATGGTGTCTTGAGAGAAGTGAACAAGCTACCTCACAATGTCCTGGGTGCGCTGGTCAGCCGCATCAAGATTTTGTCAAATTTGAAAATCGACGAACGCCGTGTACCGCAAGATGGCCGCTTCAAAATCAAAGTCTCCGGTAAACAATACGCTTTGCGTGTATCAACACTGCCAATCGCTGACGGTGAAAAAATCGTCATGCGTGTGTTGGATGAATCAAACCAGGCTATTTCCCTAGAAAAATTGGGCTATTGGGGCTTGTCCCTGGCTACCATCAAAAACGCCATGGCACAACCAAACGGTATGATTCTAGTGACCGGACCAACTGGTTCAGGAAAATCAACTTCCCTGTTTAGTGTGCTGTCAGAATTGAACACTCCTGACGTTAACATTTCAACCATTGAAGACCCGGTCGAGTACAAAATCCCTGGTGTCAACCAAACCCAGACCAATGCTAAAGCTGGTATGACCTTTGCTTCAGGACTACGTGCATTGCTCCGTCAAGACCCGAACATCATCATGGTTGGAGAGATCCGTGACGGTGAAACTGCCAACCTGGGCGTGCAGGCAGCGCTGACTGGGCACTTGGTATTCTCAACCCTCCACACCAACAACGCAGCCACCTGTTTGCCACGTTTGCTCGACATGGATATTGAGCCGTTTTTGATTGCCAGCACCGTCAAAGCTGTCATCGGTCAGCGACTCGTCAGACGCTTGTGTCAGTCCTGTCGCCAGGCCTACACCCCCAGCCAAGAAGAACTAAATTATATCACTCAAATGTTCAACATCACGCCAGAGTCAATGCCGCACCTACACGAGCTTGAAGAGCAGGCCGCCTCAGAGAGCATTGGCGGCGATACACCAATGGGCACGACAGACACAACCATCGTTCAATTGTGGAAGCCTTCACCGGAAGGTTGTGACGAATGTGGACACAATGGTTTCAAGGGTCGCGTTGGTATTTACGAAGTGTTGGGTATTTCTGTGGCTATTCAGAAGATGATCACCGCGAACGCCACCAGCAATGATATTCAGGAACAAGCGATTAGCGAAGGTATGATTACCATGCAGATGGATGGATTGATCAAATCATTCCGTGGCGTCACAACCATTGAGGAAATTTTACGTGCAACGAGGGAGCAATAACACATGACTAATTTTAGTTTTGTCGCGACAAAAAAAGATGGCTCAACGCTATCATCAACCATAGAGTCCAGTGATCGCGCAGCCGCCATCCGCTCAATTCAAGCGCAAGGGTTAAAATTGGTCAATCTCAAAGAGACAGACGCCAAGCCTGGTCGCAAACGCCGTCGCAAAATTAAGTCTGATGAATTGGTGATGTTCACCCGTCAGTTAAGCTCCATGGTCTCGGCTGGTGTGCCAATCCTCCGGTCGTTAGAGTCAATGACAGAACATGCCGAAAGCGCATCATTCCGCTCAATCATTGGCGACGTCTCAAAAGACATTGAAAGTGGTTTGTCATTTGCTGATGCGCTGGCGCGACACCCCGACACCTTCAATGATGTCTACGTTAACATGGTTCGCGCTGGTGAAACCGGTGGTATTTTGGACGACATTTTGAAGCGTTTGGCTTTGCAGCAAGAAAAATCAGCATCCATCAAGAAAAAGGTTAAGGGAGCCATGACCTATCCAATGGTGCTGATCGTCATTACTATTGGTGCATTTTTTGGCTTGATGATCTTTGTCCTACCAATGATTGGTAAAACCATCAAAGATCTGGCGGGAGAAGATGCCGAACTGCCAGCGTTGACCCAAGCCATGCTGGGGATCAGCGCCTTTATGGTCAACTTCTGGTACATTCTACTACCACTGGTTGGTGCAGCAATTTATGGTTTCTTGCGTTACATCAAAACACCTGGTGGCAAGAAAAAATATCATCACTTTTTGGTACATGGACCAATTATCGGCAAAATCATGAAAAAAATTGCCATCGCTCGCTTCACTCGTACCTTCTCTTCCCTTATCGGCGCTGGTGTGGCGGTGTTGGAAGCACTTGAAGTGACCTCCAAAGCAGTTGGTAATAACGTCTATGAAGAATCACTCAATAGTGCGGCCAAGCGCGTAAAAAACGGTGAGGTATTTTCAAAAATCATCGCTGAAGACGAGGTACTATATCCGCCAATCGTGGCACAGATGTTAGCAGTCGGTGAAGAAACCGGTCAAACCGATCAAGTCCTGGTTAAGGTGGCTGATTTTTACGAGGAAGAGGTTGACACTGCTATCGCCAGCATCAGCTCCACCATTGAACCAGTGATGATTGTTTTCATGGGTGGCATGGTTGGCTTGATCGCCGCCAGTGTGATGATGCCAATCACCGGATTAGCAAATCAAATTAAGGGTTAGCAAATCAAATTGGTTATGGTATACTAAAAAAGAATTATATAAATGTGTGGGCCATATTGTGAGTTCTATATTTTACAAAAATAAACCAATCATTGGATTTGATTTCAGCAAGGTGGGCGCCCGAGTCATGTCGCTGGACGTCGCAAAGATGAGCGTTCACGGCTACGGTGCCATTGATTTCGATCCATCCAAGATGTCTGACGATTTAGAAGTCTGCTCGGACTATATCGTTACGCGTATTAACGAATTGTTTGAAAAAAACTTAGTTGGCAAATTGAACAGTAACCGGGCGGTGCTTAGCCTGCCAACATCGCGCACCTTCTCGCGGACTTTTACCGTGCCTAAAGCTCAGGAAGCGTCTTTGCGAGATGCGGTCAACCTGGAAGTTGAACAATATATACCAATGCCGCCAGACCTGCTCTATGTCGACCACCAGATCATCAAGCGTGACAAAGATTCATTGACCGTACTAATGTGCGCTGCGCCGAAAAAAGACATCGAAGTGATGACGACCATCGCCAAACAGTGCGGTATTGAAATTGCCATGATCGAGCCAAGCATCAACGCCATCGCTCGTATCCTAAAATCAACTGAAAGCGGCGGACTACCGACCGTTATCCTGGACATCGGACCATCGACCACAGACATCGCAATTTTAGACTCTGTTATACGCGTGACTTCTGGTGTCAATATCGGTGGCAACACCTTCACTCTCAACATTGCCAAAAAGCTCAATACACCGCTGGAAGCAGCCCATCAGCTGAAAGTTCTGAGCGGTCTAAATTCTGGACCAAAGCAAGCGCAAATCACCAGTGCGCTTAAGCCAAGCTTGGAAACAGTCGTCAAAGAAACCCAAAAAATCATCCGCTACTACTCTGAACACTTCCCGAACGAGCCAAAGATGGAACAATTACTCATCGTCGGTAGCGGCAGTAATATTCCAGGATTGGGTGATTATTTTACTAACGAGCTGATGATGCCAAGCCGTACGGCGAGCCCTTGGCAGGCACTGAACTTTAGCTCATTGCAGCCACCAACAAAGCAGCTGCGAACTCACCTGATGACAGTTGCAGGTTTAGCACTGGTTGATCCAAAGGAGATTTGGAAATGATAAACTTATTACCTCAGGACGAAAAACGTCAAATCATCGCCGGACAAACCAACAGACTGTTGGCGCGTTACTGCATCATTTCGTTAGCATTGGCAGCACTACTGTTCATCTACATCGGCATATCTTACTTCATCTTGATGAAATCCAAGTCAGATGCTGAACAAACCATTGCCGAAAGTAATCAACAATTGTCACAGTACAAAGAAGTCCAGCAACAAGCCAAGCAATTTTCAGACAACCTCAAAGTCGCCAAATCCATCTTAGACAAAGAAGTGCCGTACTCAAAAATCGCAGTCAAAATAGCCCAGGCACTACCAAAAAACATCGTCCTACAATCTTTGGATCTGGACGCAACCACCTTTGGTAAACCAATCAGCCTTACTACAAAAGGCAAAAGTTACAGTGACGCTCTGGAGCTAAAAACCGCCCTAGAGAACAAGAAAGACGTCTTCCAAAACGTCCATCTAGTGTCAGTAACTGCCAATGAAGCAAAGGACGGCTATCCAATGTCAATCGTCATCAGCGTTGTTATTCGCCCGGAGGTGATAAAATCATGAATATACAAAAACTTCAACTAAACGCAACATTAGCTCGCATTTTATTGTCATTAGCCCTCGTCTTGATATTGCTTGTCATGACCGCTGGGTTCTACATGGCGTACAATTTCATGAAAGATTCAGCTCAACAAGTCGCCAGCGTGCAAGCTGATGCGAAAGCTGCTGACAAAAAATTACAAGACGTTAGATCACTCTCGAGCAAACTGGAAAAATATCAAGACAGCGTCAAAAAGGCAGAGAAAATTGTTGCTGAATCTACCAGCTACAAGTATCAAAACCAGATCATCAACGATATAACCGCCTATGCACGACAGGCCGGTGTTGGTATTTCATCATTTACCTTTCAAGATGATAGCGCAGCTTCAAATGGCAAAAGCAGCTCATCAACAGCCACCAAAACACCAGCTACACCAAGCCCGTCTGGCGCTAAGAGTACATCAGTCTCTATCCAAATGAGCAAAGACCTCGACTACGTGCGTTTCTTGCAGTTCTTGCACCTACTAGAGCAAAACCTAACCCGCATGCAAGTAGCAAACATATCCCTCGCTAAAGGAGATAGTCCTCAACATGTTGAATCACAAGCATTAAAATTGGAGCTTTACTTACGATGAATAACTCACCATCTGTTGGACAATTAGGCGTAATCCTGGCACGGTTTCTACACCGCTATCACATCACGTTGTACACCATGACCATCGTGATTGCAGTCTCAGTAGCCATATTCCTGATCAGCAGCGTCACCAGCTCCGGTGATGATGTTGATGCAAAAGTTGTAGAGACTACCAAGTTTGACACCAATACTATCGATCGCATCAAAGAGTATAACAGCTCATCACAAGCAGCAAAGCCATTCTCTCTGCCGGGCAGCGGAAGAATTAACCCATTTGTCGAGTAAGGTAGTATAATAGATACTGTATGTTAATTTCAGCCAGCAGATTCATGAACACTCCGGTGATGAGCCTCCAGACAGGTGCGGAGTTAGGCAGGACTGCTCGTGAAATAATTGATCCGCGTAACTTATCAATCGTTGCCTATGAGCTGGAAGGGCCACTCCTCGATCAGCGCCCAACCCTGCTTAGGCTAGATGACGTGCGAGAGATCGGCCCACTCGGTATGATCATCGACTCGGCTGATGAGCTCGTTGGCGTTTCAGACGTTATAGAACTACAAAAGATTTACGAATATAAATTCGTTTTGATGGGCAAACATGTCGTAGAAAAAGATGGTCGTAAAGTCGGTAAGGTCATTGGCTACACCGTGATGGCCGGCAGCTTTATCATTCAGCAGCTTAGCGTGAAGCGTCCGCTGCTTCGCAGTTTTGGCGATACCGAAATGCTCATTCATCGCTCACAAATCGTCAAAGTGACCGACGATCAGATAGTCGTAAAATCAGCAACTGTTCCACGTCAAGAACAGCACGTCGAGAAGCCGGTTTTACAGGCATACGAAAATCCTTTCCGCAAAAAGCAGGCGTCGTAAAGCCTCAGCTATTTACTTCCTCAACATCATTCAAAGTAGACACTACATCGTCATAGGAAAAACCTTGACGCACCAGATACTGCACGAACTTTTGTCTATCGCCCGCATATCGACGGTGCTTTTTGGTGATAACTTTCCTCAGCTCCTGCTCGTCCGTACGGTCAGTTTTTTCAAGCGTTTGCGCGATGATGTCTGCGTGAATGCCTTTTGAGCGCAACTCAGCCGTTAGCTTACGTCGACTTACGCCTTTACTGAGCTGACGATTTTCCACCCACCACCGCGCAAACGCTTCGTCATTAACATATGTTTTCTGCTGGAGCTTACGCAGCACTCGCGACGCCACCCGCTCTGAATAGACCACGGGATTGTTCATACCAGTTTGGCTCTTACGGAGTGTTGGCTGAGTTTTTCGCCATAGATAGTCTTTGACTTCCTTGACTGAATGCGGCCGCCGCAAGCAATACTCAAGCGCCCGCATATATAGCTTGCCAAACTGACTCTCTTCCTGCAGCTCCTCCAGCTCCCTATCACTCAATTCATGGCCGACCTTAAGGTTTAAGTCAGTCACCTGAGCGATATCCAAACTGAAGCTGTATACGCCATCAACACTCACATTAACACGGTTGTTATCGCGAGCCTGAAGAGAGATGTCAGTGATTTTCATAAAAATATTATAACGCGAAAACAGTGAGCTCGCTACTGGCAGAGGCTACTCGACTACCTCGACCACCTTGCCATGCACGCCGTTGTAGCAAGCAGCAGCACGCGGTTCGGTGATGACCGGTAGTTGCCCTGGAATAGCGCTCATATTAACGTCGTCCAGCGTACCGGCCTCGACGCAACCAAGCGTGATGTGCGGGCGGAAGCCATCGACATCCAGCCCCGGATGAATACCATCCAGTGCCGCGAGTAATTGCTGGCGCGTCTCAACCATCCAGGCAGTTTTCTGCGTGCGCACCTCCACCCAAACACAGTTGCCCGCTTTATCTGGCAGGAAATTAACTCCATCAAGCACCAACTTATCGAGGACGGGTAGCGCCGCAGCGGCTGCTTTGAGACGTGGCATATCCCGCTCAGTCACGTTAATCAATGTCACATGTGGGATAAACTCACCAAAGTCAAGGTTCATTGTTTCTGACAACTCGCGAAGATACGCGTTTTGCTCATCATCAAAGACCAGACTGACTGACGCCATATGTTTTTCGACTGGATATGCAGCATCTGCTGCGCGCATTAGTTTTCTCCTTCTTTTACCTTGTCACGTACCTTCTGATCAATTTCCGCCAGAACCTCAGGATTTTCTTTCAGATACAATTTAGTTTTATCACGCCCTTGACCGATGGTCTCGCCGTTATATTTGTAAAAGGCACCAGATTTTTCGACAATGCCGTGCGTAGCCGCCAAATCCAGAATGTCGCCGGTCTTAGAAATGCCTTCATTATACATAATGTCAAACTCAGCGATGCGGAACGGCGGCGCAATCTTATTCTTGACCACCTTGATCTTGGTGCGGTTACCGAGGATATCATCGCCAACCTTGATCTGCCCGATTCGGCGAATATCTACCCGCTGCGAGGCGTAAAACTTCAGCGCGTTACCACCCGTCGTCGTCTCGGGATTGCCAAACATCACGCCAATCTTCATACGAATCTGGTTGATGAAAATCACCGTGGCTTTTGACTTGTTGATGATGCCAGTCAATTTACGCAGCGCCTGGCTCATCAGCCGCGCCTGCAAGCCCATGTGCGAATCGCCCATATCGCCATCAATTTCTGCCTGCGGCGTCAACGCTGCCACCGAGTCCACCACGATGAGATCCACCGCATTTGAGCGCACCAAGGTTTCGGTAATTTCCAGCGCCTGCTCACCGTTGTCTGGCTGCGATACCAGCAGATTCTCGGTGTCCACGCCCAACCGCTTGGCGTAGCTCGGGTCAAGCGCGTGCTCAGCGTCGATAAACGCTGCCGTACCGCCCTGCTTTTGAATTTCGGCAATGGCATGTAGCGTCAACGTCGTCTTACCCGAACTCTCTGGACCATAAATCTCAATGATGCGCCCCTTTGGATAGCCGCCGCCCAGCGCCAAATCGAGGCTTAGCGAGCCTGACGGAATCACTTCAACATCGACTTTATGCGCCTCACCAAGCTTCATGATCGAACCATCACCAAACTGCTTGGTGATTTGATCCATCGCTAGGCCCAAGGCTTTCAATTTTCCATCATCAACCTTTTTCTCTGCCGCTACCGACTTTTCAGTTTTTACTGCCTTTTTCTCATCAGTCTTAGCCATGATATTCCCCTCCTTAATTGATACTTTTATTATACATTCTCTAGGGCTTAAGGCCAAATTTTGCTATAATAGCGGTATATGAAAAAATGTTCTGGATTTACTGTTATTGAGTTATTATTTGTCATCATCATGCTGACCGTTGGCTTGGGTGTTGCGGTGGTGCAGGTCGGAAAAGTAAAAAATGCCAGTGATGACAGCCACAAGAAAACAGCCATTAACGCCATGTACTACAGCCTGGAAGAAAGCTTCTACAAACAGCACGGCTACTATCCAGAAACTCTGGCTGACGACACCCTACCGACTATGGACAAAGCACTACTCACCGATCCAAAGGGTAAAAAAATTGGCGATGCTAACAGCGCGTATCGGTACGAAACCCAAAACTGCCAAGAAGGAAAATGTAAGCACTTCATCTTGAGGGCAAAGCTGGTTAACGAAAGTGACTTCGTCAAAGAAAGTCGCAACAAATAGCTCAGTTACCAACTACTAGTCATCAACCGGGCGGCCATTCTTAAAGGCTTCAATAGCGTTATTGACAATTCCTATTTGGTGTTTTGGATTGGCTACGAAATGAAAGATGTAGGTGGTTTCTTCACCCTCGGTACTCAGCCGGATGGTTCCATAGTTAAAGATCATCTGTATAATGCCCGATTGACGAAAACTAGCATCTTCAATACTACCAAGGCTCACTGTTTGCTCATGGCGAGAAAACAAACTTTCTTGGATTTCTTGAATCACGCTTTCATTGGTCATGTAAAATTGGTTTTGTAAATAAACCCAAAGCGCCACCGCTCCGCCCAACGCTGCCAATATAGCGAACAAGGTCGCGATACCAAACATAGCTGTCGGAGATGGTACTGGCAGTAAACTTCCGCCAGTGATCAGTGACGGATACAAAAAAGCAAAACCAAATATCACCATAATGATAATGGCCGTGATGGCAATTGGCGCAACAATACCGATAGGGTGACGCTTGATGTCCAAGATAACATATTCACCTTCACTCAAATTAAGCTGTGGGTACTGTGCCACTGATTCTTCATGTTTGCGCTTTAATTCTTCACTAATCACCATTGGCTGCGGTTCAAGATTGCGTACCGTATGAACCACATCTGGTTCATTGGCATACTGGCTACGAATACGTGGATCAAAATTCTGCCCCTCCATTGATTCTGGAAGCACAGTCACATGAGACGGGCGCTGCGCAGTTGTTGACTGCGACTCTTCAGGTTGTGTATCTTGGGGCGGATGATAATACAGTGGCCTACCCTCAACATCATATGCGGCTGGCTGTTGATTATTCGACTGGGGCTCCTTCGTATCCATATCTACAGTTTATCATTTTTTAGGCTGATATCCCAAATGCGCCTGAGCGCGCAGGGTGATGCGACGACCGCGCGGCGTGCGTTCGATAAAGCCAATTTGTAGCAAATACGGCTCATAAAAATCTTCAATCGTCGTCGCTTCATCGCCAGTCAAGGCAGCAATGGTCGTTAGTCCCACAGGATTATCACCATAATTTTCCAAGATTGATTGTAATAAATTGCGATCAGCTGGGTCTAATCCCAGCTCATCCACTTCCAGCATCTCCAAAGCGCTTGTTGTCGTTTTCACATCAATTATACCATCGCCGTTCACGTCGGCGTAGTCGCGTACACGCTTGAGCAGGCGGTTGGCGATGCGCGGTGTCAAGCGAGCCCGCGTCGACAATAAGTTCGCTGCTTCATGCCGAATCGACGACTCCAGGATGGCTGCACTCCGCGTCACGATTTTCGCGATGTCCTCTGGCTCATAAAATTCCAATCGATAAATATGCCCAAATCGATCACGCAGCGGCGCCGCCAGACTACCTGTCCGCGTGGTCGCGCCGATGACCGTAAACCGCGGCAAATCCAATCGAATCGACCGAGCCGCCGGGCCTTTACCGATGACGATGTCTAGCTTGAAATCTTCCATGGCCGAATACAAAATCTCCTCCACCGCCCGACCGAGCCGATGAATTTCATCGATGAACAAAATATCGCCGTCCGCCAAATTCGTCAAAATCGATGCCAAGTCGCCAGCTTTTTCAATAGCCGGACCGCTGGTGATGCGCAAATTTGTCCCCATCTCATTGGCGATCACCGTCGCCATAGTGGTCTTGCCCAGTCCTGGCGGACCATACAGCAGCACATGATCCAGTGGTTCACCGCGCTTCTTTGCCGCGTCAATCGCCAGGCGTAAATTGCGCTTCAACCGCTCCTGACCGACATACTCACTAAAACTCTGCGGTCGCAAGCTAACTTCAATCCGCTGCTCTTCCGTATCATCACTGTGCGAGCTAGTATCGACTATTCTCTCAATTGCCATACATTCATTATATCATCCACAGCGGACCGAGCTAATCTCTTCCAAGCCGACTACGCAGCGCCTGCATAATTTCGCGAAATGTCTCATCACCCACCATATGGACCGCATTCTCTAAGTGCCGTGGCCATTTTGGATCAGGAAACTCCTCGCCAGCAAAGGTGGCACCAGCGAGATACCGCGGATGTAAATGCCAATGTACATGTGTCGGCTGACCAGCCTTAACTGCATTATTCATGAGGCATTCCCAGCTACACACATCGGCACCAAACGCTTCTTTGACCGCCTGTTCAAGTTGACGAATCACCTGATGTAACTCCGTCCAATCTGCCTCGTCCAGCTCCGACAATGTTTCCTTGTGCTGGCGCAGGGTGATAAATGACTTACCCAAGTAGCATTGGTTTCTGTCAAGCACCGCCACCCAACGTTCGGTTTGTAGTATGACATTGTCGTCAGCCGCTGTCTGGCCAACGAGCAGCGGACAGATTTCACAGTCCTTCTTTGTCACGTCTGTATTCATGATACCTCCTGGTATGAATTATACCAGCCATGCACTATTTATTCACATTCACAAAGACACGCCTGAACTCGTAAGAACAGTTTTGCCAATGCGGCGAGGAGATAACAATTCCTCACTATGAGCCATTGGCCAATCCTGAAATATTTCTTGGCTCGGTTCATCCAGTTCTGGGTCAGTGATGAATCGCCTATTCTCAGCAACCTGGCGCACCATCTGTTTAATCATCTCTTCCGCGACACCACATTCCCTCATTTCCTTTTCCAGAATCAGCTGATAATATGGCAAAAATCGTTTCTCTAATTCTTGAAAGTCTGACCATGACAGCTTGTTACATTCTTCCGCCCGAAATCGCATAGTGTAATTCAAAAAATCTTGACCGCCTGATCGCCAGACATAGCCAAGGTCAGCGTGATGCAATAATTTTGCCTGGATACTGTCACGACAGATTTGTTCTTTTGGACCAGGAATGGTGCCGATGATCGCACGTTCCATAAACTGGTGCTCAGCTGAACCAGGTTTGTACTGCTCATCGAGAAACGAGACCGAATAATGTTCTTTGGTAACATAACCGTCCGGCGGTGGACCGGCTTTAAAACCAGCATCGTGTGCTGCCGCTGCCACTAGTAGCAGGTCTTTCTGATCCGAGCTCATCTTGCCTGCTGGAATCACCTCTGTCAGTAGGCGCGTCGAGTGCATCACATCCACACCGTGTGCCGGCTGGTGATATGGATAATTTGGATAGGTAGCTAGTAGACTCACTGACAACTCAGCAAGAGACTCCGCCTGTTCTTTGCTATCAAATAGCTTTGCAAGTTGCTCCTTTGAGGTATATCGGTCCAGCACCTTTGCTGATACTGTCAATTCTGCATCGGTCACTGTTGGGTCGTCTTGGTTAGCACAGTTACGACGCTTCCATAACTGGTTGGCGAGGATTTCTTCGGTAATAGCTCTATTCACAGAGCTATGTTATATATCATTTGTACTATTTAGTCAATAGCACGGCGCTGCGCCCCCGTAACCAAGTCAATCTTACTGGGTATATGTCAACCCTATTATTTCTTCAGCGCCTCGGTTACTCGCTGTGCCGTCGGCAGGTTGGCATCAACGTTTTCCAGCGCTTTAGTAGCATCAGCCAAGGTGTAGCCCAGTGCCATCAACGCCTCTAGGGCTTCATCAGAGGTGTTTAGTTCAGTCTGAACTGGTGCATCTGCTCGACCATACTGCGTCGGCAGACCAACTTTATCACTCAAATCAACCACCACCCGCTCGGCAGTTTTTTTACCGACGCCAGTAGCTTTTTGCACAAACGCACTGTCGGCATTAGCGATGGCGTTGCGTACGTGCTCCGCATCGCCGAGGCTGAGAATAGCCAATGCTGCCTTCGGGCCAACACCCTGAACGGTGATGAGCATTTCAAACAGCTTCTTTGCTGCCAGACTTGAAAAACCGAACAATTCTTCTGCCTGCTCGCGTACATGATGATAGGTATAAAACTTGACATCCTGATCCAGCACCACCGCATCAAAATCACCAGCCGCCACGCTCACTTCATAGCCAACGCCGTGAACATCAATCACCAACGACCCATTAAACTTCTCGGCAACTTTTCCAAAAACATGTGCAATCATACACTAATTATACCCGATTCATCGCTGCATGAGTAATTGCTGCCGCCAAGGCATCGGCACAGTCGTCTGGTTTTGGCACATCCTTTAGTCCCAAGTTTAAGCGCACCATTTCCTGGACTTGCTTTTTATCAGCCTTGCCATAGCCCGTCAACGTCTGTTTGATCTGTAGCGGCGTATATTCGGCGATCGGCAATCCCGCTTTTCGGCCCGTCAACATCGCCACACCACGCGCTTCTGCCACGGAAATTGCCGTCGTCACGTTACGCGCAAAAAACAATTTTTCAATCGACATCACATCAGGCTTAGTCTCTGTAATAATCTCCGTCAAACTGTCGAAAATCTCCTCCAGCCGCTCATCAATCGGCGTATGAGCTGGTGTTCTGACGACACCCGCCGTGACCAGCTTGAACTTACCGCCCGAAAAATCAATCACACCAAAGCCCAAAATACCTGTGCCTGGATCGATACCAATAATTCTCATGGTATGTATTATAGCAATGATTTGGTCGCTCAGTCACCAACCTATCGCCGTAATCGTCGTATCAATTGTGACAGCTCCCAACGCCACTGCCACGCACCGTAACCTACCGCCAATAAACTAACGCCACCAAATACCCACCAGCCCCAGGTCGCACCAGCAACTTGTTGAACACCCGCTGTCGCTGAACCAACAACTGGTATGCTGGCAGTTTTTATCTTCCGACAACGCCGGGTGGCTGGATTGCGCTCAAAGCCTTCCGGGCAGTCTTTTAGGATATCATCGGCAGCGGCAATTTTCTTACAACGGCCAGTTGCTGGGTTGCGAAATTGACCATCAGGGCATGGCTTCAACGTTTTGGCAGCGACCGAGGCGATTGAGCGGCACCGACCCGTCGCCTCACTCCGGTAATACCCCTCTTTGCACGGCGTTACAGTCTTTGCTGCTTCGATTTTCCGACAGCGACGCGTTTCAGGATGCCGATATTGACCAGCTGGACACGGCGTCAGCACATCAGGCACAGTAGACGGCGCTGGAATCTTCACGCATTTACCCAGTGCGTTACGCTCATATCCATTCTGACAATCCGCATATTCTTTAAATACATTGATAGCACCCTCAGTCACCGCAAACGTTTGCACCCATTCACCGTCAAGCAAACTCCAGGAGGCACCCTTTGGTATTGTGTCATATTCTGTTGCGTCAATTTCCGCGCCAGCCTCGTCCAGGATACGCACCTTACCTTTCATTTTTGGCAATTTTAATTTTGTACGTTTTACCTTGACCGCCCATAATTCACCAGGCTTCAGCTCAATATCACCAAGTACTTCTTGTGAATTATTACTACTAGTCTCCAACTTACAGCCAGCTGTCGTGATAGCCTTGTCGCTCACATTCACCAGTTCGATAAACGGCTCGTCAACGTGAGAGGCAATTTCATTCAGCTTTAAGCCTTCACATTTGTTCAGCGGTTTTGGTGGCTCAGGAGTTTTGCAATGCGAGCGTGCGTATGGCGCAACTTCCTGATCATTATCTGTTTTGTTCGACGAAAAGTCAGACAGATTATTCTTCGAATCAACGATGAGATTATCAGCAAAACAGCGCCAGACAGTTTTGATACCGCCAGTCACGGTTGTACCCAAAAACTTTTTTGCCTCACCCCAACCAATAACATCAGCAGGTGACCCGTCAGCCCGCGACAACACCACCGACCCTTCACCCTGAATCATGCTCGGTACCTTGTCAAACTTCACCGCTTTTGTCAGCGCCGTATCATTTGAAATCACCAGAAAATCATTAGCCAAAACTATCTCATCCTTAAACTCTTTTCCGCCAGTTTTCACATCAGCCTTATAGTGTTCAATTTTCCAACCCGCTAGCTTCACATTGCTGTCTGTTGGATTATACAGCTCAATATATTTCTTGTCGGGGCTAATTTTTGAAATCAACAATGGTGCTGTTTTTTCGCGTGCTTCGTCAGTTGTTGGTGCTGGCTGAGAGGTTGGATGTGCCGGCTCGGCAGCTAGTGGATTAGTTTGTGCTACCGGTTTTGCAGTCGGTTGCTCGCCAACTGAGCTTGGCTCTGGTTGAGACGAAGGCACAGTAATAGCCGGGTTGGGACTAGATGGTAGTGCGTCGTTTGCTGGCGCCTCAGCTGTCTGTGATGTGTCACCACTAGACGCTGGCTCAACTTCCAGATTATCAGCCGCCAAAACTGACGGCGACGGCATAATCAATGCCGCGATTAGTATCATAAGTAGTGTGTATCGCAAATATTTCATGCTCGCCCCTTGCTTATGGTTAACTACTTTTAGTGTAGCGTACTTTTTGCCAAAACAAAAACCGCCCCGAGAATGAGGCGATTTTTTCTGATAATCATGCTATTCTGCTGTGATATTGGCGTTAGTGTGTACATTCACCACATCGTCTAGGTCGTCCAGCGCATCAACTACTTTCATCAATTTCTGTGCGGTTTCTGCATCAGCGATCTCAACTGGTGTATTAGCGATGTAGCGTAGCTCAGCGTCTTTCACCTTCAAGCCCTGCTCGGCTAATGCGTTCCTGACGCTCGCCAGATCTTTCAGTTCGGTGTAGACGATAATCTCGCCGTCTTCCTCAACTGCATCTTCGGCACCAGCATCCAACACTTGCAGGAGCAATTCCTCACCCGTACCTTCCACAGTGATTACGCCCTTGCGGGTGAATTGAAATGCCACGCTACCAGCGTCAGCGATGCGCCCGCCATTTTTGACCAGCGCGGTTTTCACTTCTGGCAAAGTGCGGTTGCGATTGTCGGTCGCGGTTTCGATGATGATGCCGACACCGCCCGGACCATAGCCTTCATAGGTAATTTCTTCCAGCGCTGCTGCGCTTTTGTCAGCTACGCGATCAATCGCCCGCTGGATATTAGCGCTGGGCATATTAGCAGCCTTGGCTTTTTCAATGGCCATTGCCAAACTTGAATTCAATGTTGGATCAGTGCCGCCACGCGCCGCGATTGCAATTTGGTTACCCAACTTCGTGAAAATCGCGCCACGCTTTGCATCAACAATCGCTTTCTGCCGGTGCGTCGTTGCCCATTTACTATGTCCTGACATACTATCTCCTACCGTTTATCTATGTTCAATCTGTTAGTATTATATATCAAATACAGACGTGAGACAATTTAGACTGGCAAGCCCAAAGCTGACAACACGTTTGGCATGTCAATTTCACTGTCTTTTTGTACGCGAACAACTGGGTATCCATACTGCTGCGCCTCGGCCTGAATTCGCTGATCGAACAGCCGCGCCCACATAATCTCATATTCTTTCAGCTCATCAGCATATGTGTCAGCATCCGCATATAGACCACGACTAAATATCGCCTGCCTTAACGCGTCATCGCCTTCGTCAGTCAAGAATATTGATCGTACATCGCTAGCGGTCTGTAATGACGGTAGCAGCGATGGTAAAATATTAACACCTTCCAATACAAAACCTTCACGCCAGGTAAAATCATCCTCGATTAATTTCTTATTGCCAGGCCACGCTTCAACGCCATGCATATATTCTCTTTCAGCTATCTCTTCTGGTGAAAATTGCTGGAAAAACTCAGCTGCTGACAACCCGTGCGCTGACAATAAATGCGGGTGCTGCTCTGGGCTTGCCATACCCTGCATTATCAACCGTGTTTGATCAGTTGACAGCCACGGCAATGCCAGTCTCCGAGATAACTCCCGCGCCAAGGTTGTTTTGCCGGTTGTTGGCATGCCGCCAATCAGAATTATCATTCTTGTCATGGTATCCATTATATCACTCGACTATATTCACCCTCCCAAGGTCCAATTTCGTCTGCTTCTTCATCCACCATATAGCACCAATTATCGCCACATACATCACACCGCATTGCCACCAAGTGATATTCACTTCCATCTGCGCCCACTCCAAGCTCGCCAGCCAATTGGCCGCCTGAATCATATAGCTCAGCAACCAAGTCGTCGGCAGCGCAATGGCCGCGCCAATCATCGGCACCACCGCCAGCACGCCCGACGCAAAGGTCAATAGCATCGCCAGCGGCACGAACGGCAAAATTAGCATATTAGCGATCAGCGCTACATTACTAACCACGCCGAAGCTCATCATCAACAGTGGCAGTGTCGCAAGCTGCGCCGACAACGTCTCGATCAAAATTTGCCGAAATGTGCCAGGGTCTTTGTCGCCAAAGAAATACTTGTGCAGCAGCGGCGCCAGGATGATCACGCCTGTAAACGACGCAAAGCTCAGTTGCCAGCCCAAATCGCCCCAGCCAAATTGCGGATTGACCAACAGCGTAATCGCCGCCGAAACCGGTAACAGCACCAGCGGATGAATCGTCCGCCCATAATACCACGCTGCCAGGCTTAGTCCAGCCACCAGCCCAGCCCGCGACATGCTCGGACTCAAGCCCGTCACCGCCATAAAGCCAAGGATCATCGTTGCCGCACTGAGCATTGCTAGATATTTTGACCGCTTGGCAAATAACCGCCGCGCCAGTCGCACCAAAATCGTCAAATTGTAACCGCTAGCCACCACTATGTGCGTCAAACCGGCAATCTTCAAATTATCGCTCAGTTCCGTCGGCATGGCTCGCCGTAATCCCAGTAAAAATCCCAAACCCAGCGCCGACTCAGACTCTGGAATATGTTTGCGCACCCGCCCAGCAAACCAGTCGCGCACCCCAACCGCCACGTCGCCAGGGACTGGACGCTCGACTCTAATGATTTTCGACCGATACATGCTCGCCGAAAAAGCACCAAATCCCGCCGTCAATTTTCCTTGAACCTGAACGATGTCACTGCGTTTGATGGGGCGCTTGTCAGCCGTCACCACCCATAGTTGTCCTGCCAATCTCTCGCCATTGATCCGTAAATCACTCAGCCGCAACACTGTTTGCCCTTTCTTGTCAATGTCAGGATCTTCCAAAACGCGACCCTGAATAACGGCGGTTTTACCAATCAGCGAATCGTACACCTCCAAACCGGCTCGGCCCAGCTCACCGCGCCACAAGCCAACTAATCCACCAGCGATAAGTGCCACAATCATCAACGCCCACCATCGCCAGACCATCGCCACAGCCATTAATCCTAACCCGAGCACCAAAGTCCGCCAGTCAAACACCGTTGACCGCGGAACATGATGAATAGCAATGACGCCAACTGTCAACCCCAAACACCACGCCGCCACCAACCAAGAAATATGCACTTCTCTGGTTAGATTGCGTATCGTCATATGTCTTTAGTATGACACATATTCTTGAAAGGCATATGTTAAAAAGAAGATGTTCTAACGTCAGGATATTCTCGGGAACATATTCTTTGGAATATTTCACGTAACTCATTCAGTCTGTCAGCTGAAGGTAGTTGATCTCTCCCGATCCCCGGAACTATTTTAGGCAAGTCCAAGATAAATCGCACGGACTGAGACGCCGACTCATCATATGGATCAATATCGTTTCTGGCTAAAATTTCACTCAATTCTCCCCAGAAGATTTTTTGCAGCCTACTCTCTCCTCCATATGTTTTAGTGAGTTCAGACTGGTTAATCCTCTTTCGTGAATCAATAACAATTTCCCGCAGTCTTTTAATACACTTACGAAAGTGCTCTTCATATTTACGGTCAAGAATCCTGATCTGCTGAGTAACTGTTCTTCGAGAATCGCCACTTGGTAGCATACTAGATGCATTCCTCCGTAATTCATCATCTTCATGACCAATTACCTTTGATAATAATGCCCAGCCTGATGCCACCAAAGTCCCCTTTCTGTCTACCGGCTGCCGTTTAGAACCTTTGCTATCATACTGCTGCAGTAGCCTTTGTGACTCCGCTTCATCCTGTAGACATTTCATAGCTTCAATTGCAGTATCACGCCAATAC
>CAUTLS010000005.1:0-25065 GCA_963539345.1 uncultured Candidatus Saccharibacteria bacterium | reverse complement strand
GGAGTAGTGCGACAAACAAGCCAACTGGCACGGCCTGCACCGTAAAAGCGCCCAGTTCAATGGGGTTTTTGAGGCGTAGCCACAGCGCGCTGAGGATGACAAATATCACCAGTTTCAAGAAAAAGGTGCCGTCATTTTCATAAATTCGCTCGCGACCCTTGCGACTGAACAAGGCGCTGGACTTTGAGCGGTTGCGAGCGTAAGTGCGAGATTTTTGTTTTGTCATAATAATTATGTTTATTATATCAATCAAAACTACCTTTGACAAATGAAAATGACCCCGGAAGAGGCCATTTTCTTACATTAGGATTTATGACATAGCATACCTCCTGATGATAGTGTATTACATACGAATTTCAGCGTCAACGCCAGCTGGTAAGTTCAAATTCTGCAAGCTGTCGATGGTCTTTGGTGTCGCGTTGGTGATGTCAATCAACCGCTTGTGAACGCGGCGCTCGTAGGTTTCACCACCCATTTTGTACACGTGTGGGCTTTTTACCACTGTGTAGGTACTGCGACGAGTTGGTAGTGGCACTGGGCCAGCAACGTTCGCGCCGGTGCGAATTGCAGTGTCAATGATTTGTTTTGCTGATTGGTCGATGACTTTGTGGTCATACGCTTTCAGTCGGATGCGGATTTTGATCCCGGTATCTTGAGCCATGGCTCCTCCTTATGTGCAATCTCGTAACCTCTAATCATTCTACTGTACGAACGACCGAGTTCTCGAGATAAATTAGTAATAACTAGGCGATTATACCAATTTCCCTAGGCTTTATCAAGGTGGGCGATCATTTCACCGATGATTGCAGCGGAATTATTGAGAGACTCCTTTTCGCGTTCAGTCAGTGGATAGCCCGTCAAAATTTTTACGCCGTCACAACAAATAATCGACGGCAAGCCCAGCACGACATTGTCCAGTCCATATTCACCCTCAGCCAGTGAACAAACTGGATAGACCGTACGTGTTGACTGACGCAAGGCTGAAACGATTTTAGAGACCACAAAACCAATGGCAAAATACGTCGACTTCTTTGTCTCGATCACTCGGTAGGCGCGGTTACGGATTTTCTGCTCAATACCCTCAACCAATTCCTCCGTAAAGCCTGGATATTCACGAATCGGCACTTCGCCGACCTGCGCCGTCTCAATGGTCGAAAACGAAGAGTCACCGTGCTCGCCCAAGATGTACGCGTCGACCGCCTTGCTGTCGACATTCAGTGCGTCGGCCAGGTACGACTTTAGCCGTGACGTGTCCAGTGTCGTTCCCGTGCCGAACACTCGGGTTTTCGGTAGTCCCGACTCCTTCAACGCTACGTAGGTCAAGACGTCGACTGGGTTGCTGACGACCACCAAATACGGCTTGGCGCCACCAGCCATGATGTTTTTGACGATGTCACGCATAATGGCAGCATTGACGCCGACCAACTCCAGTCGCGTCTGACCTGGCAGTTGCGGCGAACCAGCAGTGATAACCACGATGTCATCGTCGTTGATATCACTGTAGTCGCCTGCGCGCACCACCACGTTGCGGTCAAGCCCCATGGCGTCGTTGATGTCCGCCGCCTGGCCCCACGCCAAATCCGCATTGCGGTCAATCAGCACAATCTCTTCAATCACACTGCGCAGCGCACACGCGTACGCCGTCGTCGCGCCAACCATGCCGCCACCACCGATAATCACCAGTTTCTGTTTATTCACCATATCTCCTTTTTGTGTTAGATGTATTGTCTATACTATTTTACCATAGGTACTATGTCGTTAGGACCTGGGTTGAGGTTGCAAGACGCCTCGAGGCCAAAGCCCTCCCTAGCTCGGCCTTGATCCATGGCACGAATATTATACCCACCAGTAGCATTTGGGTCGGCATCAACAAAGTAGTAATGTGTCTCTCCCCCAGGGAGCTGGCGTGGAATGCACATATGAGCGCCACCATTATCCTTTTCTTTCCAACCATCACGCGGATATCCTTTGCCCTCACAGCGCGTGGAGTCAACTTCTGTGGCAATTTTATCCCAACCACTACTAATCAGTGCGTCTCCCCAAGACAATGCATATTCTTTGCCCTGGAAACATACTTTCAAGCTCTCATCGTCAGAGAAACCGGCCGTATTTTCTATGTTTGGGTATTTTGACGAAGCCTCAGTATCAAGGCCACCATCAACTGGAGAAGTGTCTTCCGTACTGACAACTTCTGGCTGCGCAACGTGCTGCTCATCTGCTGGTTTTTCGCAGCCGACTAGACTTAACGACAGGGTGCCAGCTGCCGCCACAGCTGCAGCTCGCCTCCACCAAGAAAAACCGTATTCCAACCCCGCTTCTCTGTTCATATGATTACTCCTTATTTGGTTAATGCTACCCTCTCCCGACCCTTTACCCATTACCATACCAATGCGGCTTATGATTGTCAATACAAAAATACCCCCGATGATCGAGGGTATTTTTGGTAATCTACTAGAGTGATTACTTGTTGATCTTGGTGATCACACCAGCACCAACAGTACGGCCACCTTCGCGGATAGCAAAGTTCAAACCTTGCTCCATAGCGATTGGGGCGAGCAACTTAACCTTGAAGGTTACGGTGTCGCCTGGCATGACCATTTCTTTGTCAGCTGGTAATTCAACTTCACCAGTCACGTCAGTGGTGCGGAAGTAGAACTGTGGCTTGTAACCCTTGGAGAATGGAGTGTGGCGACCGCCTTCTTCCTTCTTCAAGATGTAAACTTCAGCTTCAAACTCAGTGTGTGGAGTAATTGTACCTGGCTTACACAAAACCTGACCACGCTCAATGTCAGAGCGCTCAATACCACGTAGCAAGACACCTGCGTTGTCACCTGCTTGACCTTGGTCAAGAGATTTCTTGAAGGCCTCAATACCAGTTACAACTGACTTCTGAGTTGGCTTCAAACCAACGATTTCAACTTCGTCGTTCAATTTAACAACACCCTGCTCGATACGACCAGTTGCCACAGTACCACGACCCTTGATTGAGAATACGTCCTCAATTGGCATGATGAATGGCTTGTCCATATCACGAACTGGCTCTGGGATGTAGCTGTCCATAGCGTCAACCAGTTCCATGATGGCGTCTTCGTACTTCTCATCGCCTTCAAGAGCCTTCAAAGCTGAGCCCTTGATGATTGGAGCGTCTTTGTCAAAGCCGTTAGCTTCCAGAAGCTCACGAACTTCTTCTTCGATCAGCTCGACCATCTCTTCGTCAGCCATGTCCATCTTGTTCAAGAAGACAACCAACTTAGGCACACCAACCTGCTTTGCCAACAGCACGTGCTCACGAGTCTGAGGCATTGGACCGTCAGTTGCAGCGATAACCAACACTGCACCGTCAACCTGAGCAGCACCGGTGATCATGTTCTTGACGTAGTCGGCGTGACCTGGCATGTCAACGTGCGCGTAGTGGCGCTTTGGTGATTCGTATTCTTGGTGTGAAGACGCGATGGTGATACCGCGGGCTTTTTCTTCTGGTGCGTTGTCGATCTGATCGTACGCGATTGGTTTGTTAACTGCGCTTGGAAGGCGCTTTGCCAACACTGCAGTAATCGCAGCGGTCAGCGTCGTCTTACCGTGGTCAACGTGGCCCATTGTACCCACGTTAACGTGCGGTTTGCTTCGGTCAAATGCATCTGCCATTTGTAGAAGTTCTCCTTATTTAATTATTATTTCACGCGGGTATGACCAATTAAAGGCTCCACGGCGTATGCGCTTAATTATAGCGGGTTTTATAATATTTCGCAAGGAAATCGTCTCTGATTTTATAAAATGTACCGTTCGGGAGGTTTAGGTGAATAGTGCTAGCGCAAATAGCGTCACGAAACGTCTTGTTCAGTGCGTCGTGACAGACCGATGATGTCGCGAGCGCGCACCAGATAGAACATATCATTTTCGCGGTCGCCAATCATTAGCGTTGGCTCGCCAAAACTCAGCGGTAAGTCCGTAACGTTTTGGATGTTTCCATCTAGACTTGGCGGTTCATTTAATTCTGGGTTCCACACCGTTAGACGATCCGCGTGCACGGTAAACGGCTCAGCACCCTTATCATCACCGACTTCTTGCAGCGGAGCATCGTTCCACGAGACAACGTTCAGCAGGTCGCTTGGCAAACAACGATACGCCATGACCGTACACTCGCCGTCAAAGTCATGCGGGTTGTCGATGAATCCCAGCACACCATGTGCTTCGTCATCATATTGTTTCAAGATCTCAAGCTGATCTTCTAGAGAAAACTGATAGAACGCCTCCTCGAACACGCCTCCAGCGTCCTCAGCAATGTCATGCAACTCATCAACAGCAATCCTCAGATCTTCAGTGTCGGTGTCTAAACTCTCAAATCGTAACAACTTGTCACGACTAGGGATTACATAGACACTTCGCGACTGGCTATTTGAATAATCAAACACACCTACCTCAATCACCGCGTGAAAGGATTCGTCATATTTAACAAATTTTGCCTCACTGACATATACCCTATCACTGTCAACAAACTCAAGCTTCAAATTGCCATCCGTACCACTTGGCGCCAACACAAAACCCGACAAGCTGACGGCATCAAGCTCACCGACGTACGGCAACTCATCGTTCAGCGTCTGGATATGTTCACGCAGCGTGTCCGGAAAGTCAGCCTTATCAGTGTGTGAAAGATCGGTCGCCAATTCCCATGCTAACTGCTGGAATTCCTCAGTAAAGACTGTTTCAAACAAATCAGCACCATCCTCAATACCTTCTTCATCAGTTGGCATGATGTCCACCACGTCTTTCATGTCGACCCGAAACAGGACTGACTGATCTTCTTTGTCAAACATCTCCAGGACTGGGCGATTGCCACGCCAGGTAAAGATTGGTAGGTCACCAAAGAGAACTTGCTTATCTGCCTCAACATCAACACCATATTCATTCGCGCCAACTCGCCGAATGTATGCTTTGCACTCCACTCGCACGCCAGTACCATAGATCATTTCACTCAACATCGTGTTCAAATCACCTATCAGCTCCCTCTTGGACGCAGTATCTTGAATATCATTGAGCTCTACGACTTCTTCAGTCTTATCGACATAGTGGCGCAGCTTGCGGATGTAACGTGGTACACCACTGGTATCGGGCAAGATCTCTGCTACCGCAATCGCTTGTCGGTCAATTGGGAAATAATAGTCCATCGCCGTATCATTCTGTACCGTACGCACACATAAAGCCGCCATCTCCTTGGTGTACGTAGCAAACGGCGCTGACTCATCAGGGTCAATCTCCAGCGACGTCACCACGTCCGCCACGCCCTCAACAGCCTGTAGACCGTGCGAACCGTCTTTAGTTTGGGCGTAACCGATGACCCTCACCCGCTCGCCTTCAATTTCGTCCGTGCGCATCACTCGCTCGATATCGCCCAATGCTGTAGCCTCTTTATCACTGCCAAGCTGTATATTAGCCATGGCAATTTCTCGCCAATCATCCGTTGACAATTGGCCCAACAAATTGACGCCAGTCTCTACTCGTGGTGACCTCATATAGTTGTATCGTATACCTCTCTAGCCTAAACTTCAAGCATAATCATCGCTCCATGCGGTATACTATAACCATGAGCAAGAAAACGCTGGTTGAGCTTGACCCATGGTTGGCGCCGCATGAACCCGTCATCAACGCCCGCGAGGCGTATGTTTCGTCGACGCTTGAGAGGGTTTTGAATGGAAAATCGCCGGCAGAGTTTGCGCTAGGGTTTCATCATTTTGGCTTACATCAGACAGCGGTGGGCTGGACGTTTCGCGAATGGGCGCCGAACGCTACGCGCATAGTAATGGTTGGCGATTTTTCTGAGTGGCAGGAGCGCGAAGAATTTGCCCTACAGCCTGGCGCACATGGTACATGGAGCGTTGATTTGCCGAAGCATGCGTTACATCACGGTCAGAAATATAAACTGCGTGTCTATTGGCCAAATGGCGACGGCTGGCGCTTGCCGTCATACGCCACCTACGTCGTCCAAGATGATGATTCGGTGGATTTTTCGGCCGTCGTGTGGCAGCCTGATGAGCCGTATCAGTGGCAGCATGACATTCCGCCTGCACCCAACGTGCCGCTTATTTACGAGGCCCATGTCGGTATGAGTAGTGAAGAGGAAAAGGTCGCCAGTTTCAATGAATTTACCTCAGGCGTCTTGCCACGCATCAAGCAGGCAGGATATAACACCATCCAACTGATGGCCATCGCCGAACACCCGTACTACGGCAGTTTCGGCTATCATGTCAGTAACTTTTTCGCGGTCAGCTCGCGATTTGGCACGCCCGATGATTTCAAGCGGTTGGTTGACGCGGCGCACGGATTGGGGTTACGCGTTATCATTGATATCGTCCATGCTCATGCTGCCAAAAACGAGGTCGAGGGCCTCGGCAATTTTGCGGGCAGCCCGACACAATATTTCAAAGCTCACGACCATCCAGCCTGGGACTCGCGGCTGTTTGATTACGGCAAGCCGGCAGTACTGCACTTTTTAGCCAGCAATTGCCGCTGGTGGTTGGACGAGTACCATGTTGACGGCTTTCGATTTGACGGTGTAACGAGTATGCTGTATCACGACCACGGTTTGGGCAAAAGTTTCACCAGTTATGATGATTATTTTGCTGACGATGTTGATAAGGACGCATTGGTCTACCTGAGACTGGCAAATGATGTCATTCACGCCGTTCGCCCCGACGCCACGACCATTGCTGAGGAAATGAGTGGGCTACCGGGCTTGGCGGCGCCGACAGAACACGGCGGCCTGGGCTTTGATTATCGCTTGGCGATGGGCGCACCTGATCTCTGGATTAAAACGCTGAAGGAAAAGCGCGACGAAGATTGGGACTTGGGCGAGCTGGCACATATGCTAAGTTCGCACCGCCCAGAGGAAAAAGTCATCACCTACGCCGAGAGTCACGACCAGGCCTTGGTCGGCGACAAAACGCTGATTTTTCGCCTGATCGACAAAGCCATGTACTGGCACATGGACAAAGCCGACCCCGACCTGACCGTGGAACGCGGCATAGCCCTGCACAAACTTATCCGCCTGCTGACCGCTGGGCTACACGGCGGCGGCTACCTGAACTTTATGGGTAATGAATTTGGGCATCCCGAGTGGATCGACTTTCCGCGTCAGGGCAATGATTGGTCGTTCAAGCACGCGCGGCGCCAGTGGAGTTTACGTGACAATGGTTTTCTCAAATACCAATGGCTGGGCGAATTTGACGCCAGCCTGATGAAACTCATCCAAACCGTTGATGACCCCGGCGTTCACTACCTGACCATTCGTCAACACGACCACGTCGTCAGCTTCATCCGTGGTGACCTGCTGTTCATCATCAACTTTTCGCCCGACCAGTCGTGGACGGATTATGACGTGCCGGCAGCGGCTGGGTCATACCGAGTAGCCCTCAGCAGCGACGACCAGCAGTTTGGCGGTCACGGACGAGTCCAGCAAGACCAGCGGTATTTCACTGCACCAGGGCCGCATGGCGACAATGTACGGGTATATCTACCAGCACGCAGTGGACTGGTTCTGGGCAGAGTCGACTAGGGTTCGTTTTAGCGTGAGCGGTATACTTGACTTTTTACTGTAGTATGGTATTGTGAAAGTAGCTTTTCATTCGCCCTGAAGCGTTTGAAAAGAGTACTTGTCCGATGCATCTTTTTCAGAGTCTTTGAGAGGAGGTGAAAGAGATGTGGTTCTTACTGGGAGCAGCACTGCTCGTCGTAGTACTACTCATGGCAGTAGCACTGTTGCGGCGTATTGTACGCCGCAAGTCCACATGGTATGCAGCGTTGTTTACCCTAGCCCTACTGGCCATTGGGCAATACTGGGTACTCCCGTTCAATGGGACTATCCATGAATTGCAGGCTGGTTTTGCAATTATGGCAGGGCTAGGGCTATGGAGCGTCCTCATGTCATTTTCATGGGGATACAACCAGGGCAAGTAACAATCTTGCCCACCGAAAATAGTTCGCCGAATCGGCTCAACCTGATTGAGTGCCTCATGGTATTCTCGGGTTGACCACACCCGATTCAGCTTGAGCCAGTTCGGTGGGCTATTTTCATGTCATTGACTTTTTTGTAAATATGTGCTATATTATGAATTAGCCTGCTTAGCGCCCCTGCAGGGGCGCTAACTGCGCTTCGCCGCCAAGCCAGATGCTTGGTGGCTTGAGGCGCGGAAAGGCCGCACCTCACATTTCTTCCGAGAGGAGGTGGGCATGATGCCCATCTGGAAGATACAGGTCAGTGCGGTGACCGCACTGGTCATCACACTTGGTATCCCCGCAATTGCGGGACTAGCTATTCAGCTCAACCAGGATGTTTCATCCTGGTTGTATCACCCCGCTACAGGGGTGGTGTGCCTGGTGGTGATCGGGGCCGCATTTGCGGTCCTGGTTGCCACTCTCCTCATCAAAGATGAGGAGGAAGAATAAGGTACTCCGCGCCAGCAGAGGCGCGTGTTAATAAATGTCTGTAAAATCGCGGAAACACCGCGTCCCCACGCACGTCGTGGGGTTTTTCTTGGCAAAAATTTGATAAAGTTTGATACACTAATTATTGATGAACAAGATCAATAAAAAAGTACCAGAAATCTTACTACAGTCACTTGGCAAAATTGCTCGTCTTCCCTTGCCAATTCCTGCGCAAGTGATTGAAAAAATTGACGAGAGTTTGACGCCAAACATGCGTGCCTTGCGGCTGGTTCTGACCATCTCCGAAAAGCTCCTCAGTATGGGTGTGTCGGCTCGAGATGTGGTACATATGATGCTTGGTATCACCAGAACCTACTGTAAACAGCCAGTTCACATGGACATCAGCTCAACGCTCATCACGGTTTCGCAAGACCGCGGCATCAACCGTGAACCGCTGACTTTGATTCGTGCCATCACCCTGGTAGACGTCAATTACCAAACCATCCAAGCACTGCAGACCTTGTCCCGAGAAATCCGCTACCAGCACATTCACTTGAGTGAGGCTGAGGAACGGCTAGAAAAGATCATCAATCCTGAAAAACGCCATCCCCAATCTCTCGTCGCCCTATCAGGCGGCGCGTTGAGTGCTGGTGTAGTGGTTATGTATGGCGGCAGTCTGCAGATGGCACTCCTGGCTATGGCAGTCGGCACACTCAGCACGGCTGCCATGCGTCTGTTGTGGCGTGTCGGCGTGTCGGTATTTTTCACGCAAATCATCATGTCGCTCTGCATCACACTCATCGCCACTGCTGTTGTCTGTGTCAATACCAAGTTTAATTTGGCATTCAACCCGACACTGATCGTGATCGGTGGAATCGTCCTATTGGTGGCAGGCATGATGATCGTTGGTGCGTTTCAGGATGCAATTGATGAATATTACGTTACAGCAAACGCCCGACTGTTGCGAGTGCTGATGGCAACCAGTGGTATTGTGGTTGGCGTAGCTATTGGCCTTCATATTGCCACCAGATTGGGTATTAGTTTTCCAACCACCCCAGACCGTTTGACGTTGGTGGATAATTATACGCAGTACATCGGTGCGGCAGTCATCGCTTCAGCATTCGTCATTGGCAATCACGCGCCATTCTTTGGCACTATCTTGGCTGGCATCGTGGGAGCTAGCGGTTGGGGGCTATTTCAGCTGTTGACTGATGCCGGCTGGGATGTATTACTGGCGAGCGGTGCAGCAGCTGCAGCCATCGGTTTGGTGGCAACCTTCATGTCCCGACTGTGGCGCATCCCATCTTTGGCTATCATCGGCGCGGGTATCGTGCCGCTGGTCCCAGGTTTGTCTCTGTACAATGGCTTGATGGGTATCATCAGCCAAGCACCGTCCGACCCAGGCTACGTTGTCGCTTTGGCCAGTTTGGCACGAGCTGTCATGATTGGATTTGCTGTTGCTGTAGGCGCGTCATTTGGTAATGCCGTTGGTCGTCCCATTCGCAGTCAAATCAGGAAGCTTTTTGTTGGGATACCGACGACTGCAGAGTAGTAGTTGACGCGTGAACAGCTTGCTGGGCAAATTTGCTAGTCAGATAGAACCATAACGCCCCAAGTCCACCAGCAGCGGCCTCATAGACCACGAACGAAAATTCTCGGTGCACAAATCCTTGAACACAGGCCATGACGGCAGCCACTGACAGCCCTAGCATGATGCTCTTTTGTTGGCGTGTGAACAAACTGGTGGTAAATGGCAGCATAAATGCGTAGAATGCAAAGACGATGATGGATAGGCGTGAAAAGATGTAGTGCAGCCCGTGCTGGGTGTCATTAGGAAAGATGGCTATGGCCATGCCACAAAAAGCTATGGTTCGCAGTGCTACCAAACTCAGCCTGGCAGTAGCTACTGCCTCAGCCTGCTCCAAAATGCCAGACATCGAGTCCGCCAAGCACCACATGATGACTGCCATCATAGCGATAGCAATGTTAAATATAAACGAAGACAATTCACCGCGCTCACCCAGGGCGCTGAAGCTCCAGTTTACCCATTGTGGCTCTGAAGTTAAACATGCCGACAAAGCAATCCCCACCATGAAAACTAGTGTCATCCAAATAGTCAACCTGGCTGGTGCAAGCTTCTGGGTTGACAGAATGAACGATTTCATGAATACATTATACCATATGAAAACCCCGGCTGTTGACCGGGGCTTTTGGTGATTATTTGTTGCGCTTTTCGATTATCTCTTGAGCAACATTTGGTGGAACTTCCTCGTACTGAGCAAGCTCCATGGTGCTGGCTGCACGACCCTGAGACATCGAGCGGATGTCTGAGGTGTAGCCGAACATGTTTGCTAGCGGCACGAAGGCCTTGACCAACTTGGCACCGCCCATCAAATCTTCCATGGTGTCGATGCGACCACGGCGTGAGTTCAGGTCACCGATAATGTCGCCCATGAACTCTTCTGGGGTGGTTACTTCAACTTTCATGACTGGTTCAAGCAGAATTGGCGTTGCTTGCTTGATACCCTCGCGAGCTGCCAATGAACCTGCCAATGAGAAGGCCAATTCTGAGGAGTCAACATCGTGGTATGAACCATCGTACAGGGTTGCTTTGACGTCAACCACTGGATAGCCGGCGATAACACCACCCTCCAATGTTTCGCGAATACCCTTCATAACAGCTGGGCGGTACTCTTGTGGCACCACACCACCCTTAATTTCGTCAACAAACTCAAAGCCTTTACCAGCCTCATTTGGTTCAAAGCGTACCCAGACGTCACCATATTGACCACGACCACCAGACTGCTTGGCGTGCTTACCCTGGACTTCAGCCTTGCCCTTAATTGATTCACGGAAGGCCACTTGTGGCTCACCGATGTTCGCTTCAACCTTGAACTCACGCTTCATACGGTCGATCAAGATGTCCAGGTGCAACTCGCCCATGCCGGACATGATAGTCTGGCCAGTTTCTTCGTCAGTGTGAATGCGGAAGGTTGGGTCTTCCTCAGCCAAGCGTTGCAAGGCCAATGCCATCTTCTCTTGGTCAGCCTTTGACTTTGGCTCAACGGCGATAGATACTGGTGGTTCGGGGAATTCAATTGATTCCAGAGCAATTGGATGCGCTGGGTCAGTCAAGGTGTTACCAGTACCAGTGTTTTTCAGACCAACCACCGCAGCGATGTCACCAGCAGCGATCTTGTCGATTTCCTCACGCTTGTCGGCGTGCATTCGCACGATACGACCGATGCGCTCTTTGTCGCCAGTCGTGGTATTCAGGACGTAGCTACCAGAGTTCAAAACACCTGAGTAGACGCGGATAAAGATCAATTTACCAACAAATGGGTCGGTAGCAATCTTAAATGCTAGGGCGCTCATAGGCTCCTTGTCGTCTGGCTTGCGACTCACTTCGTCGCCAGTCTTTGGATTTTTACCCCAAATTTCGTCAACATCCAGTGGGCTTGGTAAGTAGTCAACCATCAGGTCAAGCACCTTCTCGACGATGACACCACGACCGTCACCACCAGTGACCAAGAAGAAGTCACCAGCCAGCACGCGCTTACGCAGCGCAGATTTCAACTCATCAACGGTAATTGCCTCTTCACCCTGGTCGAGGAACTTCATCATCAATTCGTCATCAGCTTCAACGGCATTTTCCACCAACAAACTGCGGGCGTTTTGACATTTTTCTAACATGTCTGCTGGGATTTCACCCTGCACCAACTCATGGTCAGAAAAGTCAGTGTAGGTGTACGCCTTCATGTCGACGAGGTCAACCACACCGTTGATGGTCTTTTCAAAACCAATCGGGATGTGAATTGGGAAAGCTTGCTTGCTGAGGCGGTTGTGAATTGACTCCAAAGATTTCCAGAAGTCACCACCAGTTTGGTTAATCTTGTTGATGAAGCAGATACGCGGCACACCATATTTGTCAGCCTGGCGCCACACTGTCTCAGACTGTGCCTCAACGCCCATCTTACCATCAAACACCGTCACTGCACCGTCGAGGACGCGGAGTGAACGCTCCACCTCGGCGGTAAAGTCGATGTGTCCTGGGGTGTCGATGATGTTGATCTTATGACCCTTCCAGAAACAGGTCACCGCTGCGGAGGTGATGGTGATACCACGTTCTTTTTCCTGCGCCATCCAGTCAGTGGTAGCGCCGTCGCCGTCGCCTTTGACCACACCGATTTTGTGGGTCAAACCAGTGCGGTACAAAATACCCTCAGTTGTCGTCGTTTTACCGGCGTCAATATGGGCGATAATACCGATATTTCTAAAATTTTTCAGCGGAACATTCGTCTCTGCCATAATTTTCCTTTATATTACGTTAATTTGTCGAGATCTTTGGTCAATTTTTTGGCACCAAAAAACTACTCTTATTGCCAATTATACCAGATAGCTACAGAAAATAATAGCTTGATTTTATGATTTAACTCTCAAGATTTTCCTGGCAATAGCCCAGCAAGTCGTCCCAGTCCACTCCACCAGCATTAGCCTCGTGCCTCATCTTGTACGCGTCACACTCTTGCAATTTGAAGTTAGCATTGCGGAGAAAGATACCTAGACCTGTTTTAGTAAAGATTTGTCGATCAATTTGCGGGGTTGCTTCATCAATCCAGGATTCTACTATTTCTTGCGTAGCTGGGTCCATCAACGCCAGCCCATGACCGGAGAGTTCAAGATACCGCTCCGCCAGCTTGTGTAGTTCATTCATATCGCCCGGCTTATGCATTTGACTCTTCAAATCACTCGGTACTAAGTCCTTGGGAGATATGCCGGTATCGCGAAGCTGCTCTTTGCAAAGCCCCAGACCGATAACTGCACCTTTGGCGGTCTCAATCATGACCTTTACCGGATCATGGAAAGGATTACCAGTGGATAGATCCCGTGGATTTATGATGACCCCCAGCCCTTTAGCTACTCTGCTCACCATTTCTTGCGCGCTATGTGGTTGTGCGATATCATCAAGAACATAACCTAACCCACTCTGACCTCTGTGGATCTCCTCAAAAGTTGTTATCCTCTCCTGCATTCGCTGGGTGGCACCAACAAAGTTAATGTAACAATTATGCTTTCGGTCAGGTGAAAATTGTTGCTCATTCATCTTTTGACCATACCATAATTATCTACAAAATGCAAATCCGCCCCAGATTACCTGGAGCGGACGATGTCTTGCATGCTCAGATAATTAGCCGCGAGCAAAGTGCGCAAAGGCACGGTTGGCTTCGGCCATCTTGTGGGTGTCTTCCTTCTTCTTGAAGGCAGCACCAGCTTCGTTGTAAGCGTCAACGATTTCCAGTGCCAAACGCTGTGAGTATGGCATACCGCTACGAGCGCGGGCTGATTGTACCAGCCAGCTAAATGCGTAGTGCAACTGACGGTGTCCCTGAACTGGGAACGGAATCTGGTAGTTCGCACCACCGACGCGGCGGCTCTTCACCTCAAAGTTTGGGCTAACGTTTTTCAATGCTTTTTCAAACACTGCCAACGGATCTTCTGAATCCAATTTCTTCGCAGCAGTTTCCAGGGCGGTGTAAACAGCACGCTCAGCTGCCAATTTCTTACCGTCCAGCATTGACTTGTTGATCAAGCGCTGCACCAACACGCTTTGGTAGCGGCGGTCAGGCTTAAGTTCACGTTGTAGTTTTTTGGTAACTTTACGAGGCATGATTACTTATCCCCTTTCTTGGTACCGTACTTTGAACGACCCCGCTTGCGGTTGTTGACACCCTGGAGGTCCAACGCACCGCGTACGATGTGGTAGCGCACACCTGGAAGGTCAGGCACACGACCACCGCGGATCAAGACCACAGCGTGCTCCTGCAAGTTGTGGCCCTCACCACCGATGTAGGCCCAGACTTCGTAGCCGTTGTTTAGTTTCACGCGGGCAACTTTACGCAGCGCTGAGTTTGGTTTCTTTGGTGTCTTGGTCGTCACACGCACACAAACACCACGCTTGAGCGGTGCATTTTGGTCGTAGTAACGCGTTTTCAGGGCGTTGTGAATGCGACCCAGTGCTGGCGACTTGGACTTTTTCTTGGCCGTTTGGCGCGGTTTGCGCACCAATTGGTTGATTGTTGGCATCCAATTTCTCCTTGGTTGAATTAGTGATTTATGGCAATTCGCCCGGTGGCTCTAATGAGTTGGCGCGCGATTTTACACGCAAAAACCAGCTTCTCTTAGCACCTACGGCTTGGATTCAGCAACTCCGCCCCGTGTCTTTACCTTTTCTGCCGAGCACGCGGTCTGTACACATTCAAACCACCGCTTACTCCGAAAAGAGGAAACTCTGGGATAATTTTATCATACGTGATCTAAAAAATCTACTAGTTTTTGACTCGAGCGTCAATCTCTTCTAGAACGCCTTTCCACCAGGCCATATTATCCTGAGAAGCATACACCGCATCCATAATCTTAAAGCCCATCACTGACATACCAGCCGTGCCCAATCGTTGCACTAATCGTTCATTATCTCTGATGGGGCTTACTTTATCAGCATTAGTGGCACTTACCGTAACTACTGCTTCGCGCAGCGAACGACGACCAGCACCCATCAGGTCACTGGCAATATCATTTTCAGGATGAGCGATAGCCCGAGGATAGTACCATAGGCCAGCTGGCCGTTGTAGCACCATTTTGGGTAGTAATAATGGGTCTTCACTACGACATGGAGCTGCCCAATCAGGGTTTGCAGCGATAGTCTCTGCCAATTTATCACCACCGTGAGCAAGAAAACGCATGGCTAATGTGGCCATAGCCTTAGTCGGACGGGATGTTTTGTCAATCACTGGTGTTTCAAATAAGTCTAATTGCGATAAGCTCACTTCCCCTGGTGCATATTTTGCTGCTGACGCCGCCAGGTGCGAGCCCAGTGAATAGCCGACCAATCGCTTCACGTCACCAAAGTCATAGCCCTTCTGGTCGAGCGCCCTGCCCACAGCATCCCATTGCAATATTGACACTTTCGAAAGATCGCCTTCTTTTAGAGCTTGTTTAATTTCTGAACTCATAGGGTCTGCTTGTGGACTCACTCCTGGATTATCCACTGTAATTGCCAGCCCCTTGATGTGGTCTGCCAAAACTTCCGTTCTCCCTTGCTGTTTTGCTCGCTCACAGTAGTCCGACCATTGCGAAAAAAGTACGGCAACTGGCGACTCACCATCCGAAAGCGTAGAATCCGCCAGATAAACAGACTCCCTCAACTCACTATCAACTGGTTGAGGTGATTGTATAGCATCTATATCAATAGGGCCAATTTGCTCAAGCAGCTCACTCATAGTTTTATTATACCATAAATTGTTCCAATATACAATTCTCCCCTCTGTTATAGAGGGGAGATTATTGCACGGTCACTAGACTCGAGTGTGACTACATCTCTGAGAATTCTTCAACCATTTCCTCGGTGTCGTCATCAGTTGATGCTTCATCCTCTTCAGCAGCACCCGTCCCCACTGGGATCTTGCGGCCGATGATGACGTTTTCTTTGAGACCATGCAAGTGGTCAGCGCGGCCAGATACGGCAGCGTTGATCAACACGCGAGTGGTGTCCTGGAAGGACGCAGCAGATAGCCACGAATCGCTCCAGATGGACACCTTGGTGATACCGAGTAGCAACTGGGTGTAGCTGATGAGGCTTTTGCCTTCAGCGGCCAATTGTTTATTGGTGTTCACTACCGCAGCCTTGGAGACGATGTCACCCGTCACAAAGTCACTGTCACCCGCATCTTCGATCTGAACGCGGCTGAACATCTGGCGAACGATAATCTCCAGGTGCTTGTCGGCCACGTCTTGACCCTGAGCGGCATAAATGCGTAGCACTTCGTTGATGATGTAGCGCTGGGTAGCTTCAACGCCCTTCAGGCGCATCAAGTCATGCAGGTTCAATGAACCAGCCGTCAAGCGGTCACCAGCCTCAACGACGTCGTTAGCCTTAACGACCAACTGCATGGTGCCTGGGATTTCATAGCGAGCCGGTGCGCCAGCCTCAGCAGCGATCACCAAGGTGTCTTCAGCTGCCTCAACCACACCGTCAAATGGTGCAACCAGCGGACGAGTATCGCCTTCACCAGTTGCCAGCACGTCGCCAGCCTTGACGCTTGAGCCAGCCTTGACCACGATAGTTCGGCCGTCCAGCGGCAGGCGCTCAACCTTGCCGGATTCTGGCGTGACTTGGACGATGTACTTTTTGCCATCTTCCCAAACGTCGACCAGGCCAGCAATTTCCGTAACAAACGCCTGACCCTTTGGTGTGCGCGCCTCGAACAATTCTTCAACACGCGGCAGACCTTGGGTGATGTCACCACCAGCGACACCGGAGTTGTGGAAGGTACGCAAGGTCAACTGAGTACCTGGCTCACCGACTGACTGAGCAGCGATGACACCGACCGGCTGATGATTGCCAACCAATTTGCCAGTTGACATGTCAACGCCGTAGCTGCGCTGTGGAATGCCGTTGAGGTTATTGGTTGATAGGACTGATTGGATCTTGACGCTTTGGATACTTTCATCGTCATCAATTGAGTCGGCGATCTCTCGAGTGATCAATTCGTCCTTGTTGACGTGACCTGGAATTGTCTCGGCGGCGTAACGACCAGCCAAGCGGTTCGAGAAGTCGATCATCGTTTCCTCTGTTTCTGAACGGTAAATTGCGTAACCTTCGTCGTCACCTTCAACGTCCTCAACGGTGAAGACGTCCTGTGCCACGTCGACCAAACGACGAGTTAGGTAACCTGAGTCAGCAGTCTTGAGCGCGGTGTCGATCAGACCCTTACGCGCACCACGGGTTGCCACGAAGGCCTCAAGGCTGGACAAACCACCGGTGTAGGAGCTACGGATTGGCAGCTCAATTTCGTGGTTGGTTGCGTCCATCTGAATACCGATCATGGCGCTCGCCAGCTTCACATTGGAAATATCACCACGAGCACCAGAGTTAACCATCATGGAAATACTGGTGTCCATGTGCGCCAATTGATCCTTCAAGAACGCGGTAATCTTATTGTCAACGTTTCGCCAGGCGTTCACCGTCAGGTTGTAACGCTCTTCTTCGGTGATCAGACCTTGGTCAAATTGCTCAGAAATCAAAGCTGCCTTAGCGTCACCTTCAGCCACGAACTCAGGAATTTCGTCAAAATGCACGTAGTCGGTCATACCGGTTGACACCGCTGCAGTCGTCGCAAAGCGGAAGGCCTGACCCTTCATGCGGTCAGCGATTTTGGCAGTCTCCTCGGCACCGTACTTGTTAAAGATTTGCGCCAAGACCTTCTTCAGCTGTTTCTTGGTCTGGACGTTGTTGTCGTAAGGGAAGTCCTCTGGCAGAATCTCGTTAAAGAAAACGCGACCCAAGGTTGTCTGACGCAACTTACCTTTTGCGAAGATCTGAATTGGCGTTTGCAGATGAATATCACCCTTGTCGTATGCCAATTCTGCCTCGTAAACTGAGCTAAATGACTTGATGTGGTCAGTCTGTGCCTGCGGCTTGTCGTACGTCAGGTAGTAGTTACCCAGCACGATGTCCTGTGAAATGTGCAGCACTGGCGCACCATCAGCAGGCTTCAACAAGTTAGCAGCTGCGCTCATCAATTCACGGGCTTCAGCCTGCGCCTCTTTTGAAAGCGGCAAGTGGACAGCCATCTGGTCACCGTCAAAGTCAGCGTTAAAACCGGCACAAACTAGCGGATGCAGCTGGATAGCTTTTCCTTCAACCAACACTGGCTGGAAGGATTGGATTGACAAACGGTGAAGTGATGGAGCACGGTTCAACAGCACGTATTTACCTTCAATCACCGCGTCCAATGCATCCCAAACAACTGCTTCGCCTGATTCGATCAATCGCGTCGCTGAACGGATGTTGTGAGCAAACTCGTTGCGAATCAGCCAGCTGATAACAAATGGCTTGAACAGCTCCAGTGCCATTTGCTTTGGCAAACCACACTGGTGAATCTTCAACTTTGGACCAACGACGATGACTGAACGTCCAGAGTAGTCGACACGCTTACCGAGCAGGTTTTGGCGGAAGCGCCCCTGCTTACCCTTTAGCATGTCGGAAATTGACTTCAGGCGGCGGCGACCACCAGTCGAGCTGACAGCGCGACCACCACGAGCAGCGGCATTGTCGATCAATGCATCGACGGCTTCCTGCAACATACGCTTTTCGTTGCGCTGAATGACTTCTGGCGCATTGAGCTCAACCAATTTCTTCAGACGATTGTTACGGTTGATGATGCGACGGTACAGGTCGTTCAGGTCTGAGGTAGCAAATCGACCACCGCTGAGGGCCACCATTGGGCGGAGGTCCGGTGGGATGACCGGCAATACGCTCAGCGTCAAGCTGCTTGGCTTGATGCCAGCGGCGTGCATACTTTCGAGCATCTTCAGACGTTTGAGAATCTTCTTTTCACGCTGACCTTTGGCGCTTTCAGCCTCTTCGGTCAACTCTGCGATCAGCTGCGGCAAGTCGATCTCATCCAGCAATGTCTTCAATGCTGAAGCACCCATGCCAACTTCGATGAGCTCATCGTATTCTTCTGGCAAGTTACGATAGTCAGTTTCAGACAACAGCGCGCCCTTATTCAAGCTGTCAAGCTGCGCCTTGCGGGTAGTGTATTTCTCGTTCAATTCTTCAACTTCACGACTCTGTTCCTTAGCCAAAGCTTTGATGTCAGCGCCGTCTTCTTCTGCCATTTTTTCATAGCGAATCTTGATGGCAGCACGACCAGCTTTGGTTTCAGCCTCTAGATCTGCGAGGTATTGGTCACGAGTTGCTTCATCAACCTTCAAAATGACATAGGTCGCAAAGTAAGCTACTCGCTCCAAGTTGCGAACTGTCATGCCGAGCAATTGGCTCATGGCGCTTGGTGTGCCGCGCATAAACCAGATGTGCGCCACTGGTGCGGCCAATTGAATGTGACCCATGCGCTCACGGCGGACGATTGACTTGGTGACCAGTTCACCATTCTTGTCAACCGCCGCTTCGCGTGAACGAACACCTTTTAGCTTTGAGTCGTGTGGATTGATGTCCTTGACCGGACCGAAAATTCGTTCACAGAACAAACCGTCACGCTCTGGCTTTTGAGTACGATAATTGATCGTTTCTGGCTTAGTAACTTCACCGTGACTCCATTTCAGGATATCTTCTGGGCTGGCAACCACTAAGCGTACTGCATCAAAATCGCTAATGCCAGTAGCATTGAATGCAAATTGCGCCATCTTACGCATCCTCCTTTATTTCTTCTACTTCGTCAATGTCTTGTACGCTCATGCCCCCTTCGATTTCTCCGATATCATCAGATTCATCCAAGAAAGTTTCTGCTTCTTCGTCCTCAGACGTTACCGCAGGCGTGGTTTTATCTTCAGGTCCGCTAGACGCGATCACGTGCTCAGCGTCAACAACAGCTTCATCATCCACCAAGTCAACCTTCAGACCCAATCCCTGGAGTTCCTTGACCAACACGTTGAAGGACTCTGGGAGTTTTGGCCCGACGATTGGCTCGTCTTTGATGATCGACTCGTACGCCTTGGCACGACCGTACACGTCGTCGGACTTGATAGTCAACATTTCCTGCAAGGTTGCGGCAGCGCCGTAGGCTTCCAGCGCCCAGACCTCCATCTCACCAAAGCGCTGACCACCGTTCTGGGCTTTACCACCGAGTGGTTGCTGGGTGACCATGGTGTATGGACCAGTTGAACGCGCGTGGATCTTGTCAGAAACCATGTGGTGCAATTTGATCATATGCATCACACCGACTGTAGTGCGCTCTTCAAAGGCTTCACCAGTACGGCCATCAAATAGCTGGCTTTTACCGTCACGTGCCAGGCCAGCCTTTTCTAGTTCATCAGAAATTGTTGCTGATGGCACACCGTTAAATGACGGCGTTGCCACGCGGTAGCCCAATGCTCGTGCCGCCATACCAAGGTGCGTTTCAAACAACTGACCAAGGTTCATACGACTTGGCACACCGAGTGGGTTCAAAATTACGTCAATTGGCGTACCGTCTTCCATAAATGGCATATCTTCAACTGGCAGAACCTTGGCGACCACACCCTTGTTACCGTGACGACCGGCCATCTTGTCACCAACACCGATTTTGCGGAGTTGAGCTACAAAGATTTGAATCTGCATCAACACGCCAGCTTTCAAGTCGTGGCCATTTTCGCGACTAAAGATCTTGACGCCAACGACTTTACCACCGCCTGCATTGTTCATGCGCTGTGAGGTGTCGCGGACATCCTTGGCTTTTTCACCGAAAATGGCGCGAAGCAAGCGCTCCTCGGAACTAAGTTCCTGCTCGCCCTTTGGTGTAATCTTACCGACCAAAACGTCACCGGCCTTAACTTCAGAACCAATTTGGACAATACCGTTTTCGTCCAAGTGGCGCAGACTTTCCTCAGAAACGTTTGGAATATCGCGGGTAACAATCTCTGGACCCAATTTGGTTTCACGAACTTCAACATTGTAATCTTTAATGTTGATGGATGTCAGTGTGTCGTCTTGCACCAATCGGTTAGACAAAATCACCGCGTCTTCCATGTTGTAACCACCCCATGGCATAAAGGCCACCAACAGGTTACGTCCTAGTGCAATTTCGCCTTCAGCAACTGAAGCGCCTTCGATCAGGACATCACCCTGCTTTACCTTATCGCCGCGCTTGACGCGAACTTTTTGGTTGTAGCAGCGGTCGTCATTGTTTTTAACAAAATGGCGGAGTTCATATACTTTGACGCCGTCACTGTATTTGACGTGAATTTCATTTGCATCGGCTTTGACGACTTCACCGTCACCTGACGCCAAGGTCAAGTGACCGCTGTTTGCAGCAATAGATTTTTCGACGCCCGTACCAACAGTTGCTGGTTCTGGTGTCAACAAAGGAACGGCCTGACGTTGCATGTTGGAACCAGTCAAGCTACGGTCGATACGGTTCTTTTCGATGAACGGCACCAAGGCTGCAGTTGACCCCAAAATCTGCTTGTGTGCTGCGTCCATGTAGGTAACCTGATCAGCGTCAACCTGAGATGGCTGCATGTTATTACGAGCTGACACGCGCTCATCACGGAACGTGCCGTCTTCGTTCAAAACAGCACCAGCATCAGCGATCACTTCAGCTGCTTCCTGCGCCGCATCCAAGTAAACAACATCGTCAGTCACACGGCCGTTGACAACCTTGAGGTATGGGGTTTCGATAAAGCCATATTCATTGACCCGTGCGTAGGTAGCGAGGTTCAGCACCAAACCAACGTTAGCACCTTCTGGCGTCTCCACAGAACAGATACGACCATAGTGCGTTGGGTGGGCATCACGAACGTCAAAACCAGCGCGTTCACGGCTCAAACCACCAGGGCCCATTGAGCTCAAACGACGTTTGTGGCTCAATTCAGACAGCGGGTTAACCTCGTCCATCAACTGGCTAAGCTGCGAGCTAGTGAAGAATTCACGAACTGCTGCCACCACTGGGCGCGCGTTAATCAGCTGACTTGGCGTTACACCTTCCATGTCTGCCACACTCATGCGGTCCATGGCGTTGCGCTGCATCCTGAGCATACCAACACGGAACTGACGAGCCACCAATTCACCGACCAACTTGACGCGACGGTTGCTCAATGAGTCGATGTCATCGGCTGGCTCTTGGGTGTTGTTGAGGCGAATGATTTCGCGGATGATGGCCACCAAGTCACTCATCTGGAAGATACGGTTTTCAGCAGTGTTGGCAACGTCCAGGCCCAACCGTTGATTGAGCTTATACCGACCGACGCGGGAATAATCAAAGCGCTTGAAATCAAAGAACATTCGCTCGATCATCTGGCGCGCATTGTCGACTGTCGCCAAATCACCCGGCCGCAGGCGACGATACACTTCAATCAGCGCTTCATTGGCACCACGAGTTGTGTCTTTATCCAACGTTTCTTGGATGTAGCTGGTCTCACCAGTGTCAATATCAGCAAATAATTCACGAATTTCTGACGTTTTTGGATGGCCCAAAGCACGCAGTAACGTCGTCACTGGCAATTTGCGACGACGGTCAATCTTGACATAAATCGTGCCATTTGGCGCGGTCTCAAACTCCAGCCATGCACCGCGGCCCGGAATCATCTTGGCACCGTAATAGTTACGACCAGCCACGGTGTCGGCCGTAAAGAATACACCAGCCGAGCGGATCAACTGACTGACTACCACACGCTCAGTACCGTTGATGATAAAGGTACCGCGCTCGGTCATCCATGGATAATCACCGAGGTAGATTTCCTGCTCTTTGACTTCGCCGGTAACTTTGTTAGTTAATTCGACAGTTGCGTGCAGTGGCGCTTCAAACGTCACATTGTTTTCCTTGGCGAACTGGTCGGTGGTCTTTGGTTCGTCAAATCGATACGCACCAAATCGCAATGACAATTTCTGACCAGTATAATCGTCAATTGGGTTAATTTCTGAAAAGATTTCGCTCAAACCATCCTCGACGAACCAACGCCAAGAATCTTCTTGATGAGCGATCAGGTTTGGCAGCGGCAACGAGCTGTCTTCAGAGGTGAAGAACACGCGTCCGCCATCCGTGGACTGTTGTTTTGCCACAGGTATGAACTCCTCGCTTTAGTTTAATTTAGTGATCACGGCCGGAAGATCCCTAATTCACGACTGCAACAAAAGCGATGTGCCCGTTCGCTTTGTTTCTCCCTGTCGTGAATACACTACTTCTCTAACTACCAGTATGCACGAAACCAGGTCAAAAATCAATATTATTTTTGGAGATTTCTTGAATAATTTGCTGATGTACGTCAGCCGGCGAACGCTCGGCCAAAATCAGTGGAATATTGTGCGTTTTAGCAACAGTTTGATAGCCATCATTGATCTTCTGCTGGAACACATCGTCACGCGATTCAAAGCTATCAACCGCCTCTGTCATACCACGTTCAGCGATGCGCTGCTGTCTGGTTTGATCATTTGCAAATAACACCACCACAAAGTCAGGGCTCATGTACCGCTCATGAGTGAAACGTTTGGTCATACTGATGATGGTGTCCTCTGCCACGCCCTCGCCATAGCCCTGATACACCAAGGTCGACACGTAACTCCTGGAGCTTAACACCACCACACCGCGCTGCAGGGCTGGCTCAATTTTGTGAAACCACAATTCACGCCGCGCCGCGCTGAACAACAGTAGATTGACCTCTGGGTCCAATTTGAACCGACCGTCTTTCAGGACCCTCCGATATTCATTAGCGACTGGGGTAGTTTTGGCAGCATCATCACTACCTGGTTCCTCAATGACGACGACCTCCCGTCCCCGCTCTCTCAGCCAGGCCGCCAACATATCCACCTGAGTGGATTTACCCGTGCCGTCATTGCCCTCAATGACGATATAGACTCCCGTAGCGCCCGAACGTTCCATCACAGCAGCCCCTGGCTCAAGCCCTCAATTGGCACTGGAGATTTGCGGCTATCACGGTATGTCTTTGGTAGTAACATCTCTGGCTGCCAACTGGCGATGATTTCCTTTAGGTCGCTACCGGTCTGATATTTATCACTGACCTTACGCGCGCCAGAACCATAGCCGCCCTCAACTGGCCCAGTTTTGTGAAAAATCATTTGACCAATGCGTTCGCCAACCGGCAACACAACGCTCTCGTGCATGTTGAGATTATAAATTTCCAGCGTAATCCGATTGATGTATCCTGGGTCAATCCAGCCAGCGTCAAAGCACACTGCCACGCCATTGCGCCCCCATGAGCTACGGCTCAACACCTGCGCTGCGCCGCCCTGTGCGCGAATGCCCACAAACTCGTGCGTGTGCGCCAAAATCCGCTCTCCAGGACGCAGCACGATGATCGGATGGTCTGGTGGGATATTTTGAAATGGCGTTGCATCATGTTCCTTGCACCATTCGGCATGCGGCATAGCTTTGAGCGGACCCTTGAAATATTTGGCAACATACGCTGCATCAAAGGGATTGTATACGCGATATTCGCCTTCAAATTCCTGCTTATAGTAGTAGTGACCCAACGTAAAGTCCAAACTAGCTTCTGCCACGTGGTCTGGATTGAACGGCTGGCAGACGATGACATCGTCGTTGATGGCTTGGCGAATCTCGATGTTACTATAAACAGTCATGATTTATTTACTCCACAAAATATACGGTTTAACACTAGTGAATAACATATTTTTTGGTTTGCCATGCGTTTTGATGAGATGGGTGTGTTGATGGGCGACAGATTTTTGTTTATTTTCCGGAGCTCGAGCATAAACAGAATATCCCTGCTCTTCGTACTCAGCAATCATGTCCATCAACTCAGCTCGCTCTGTCTTATTCAGCTGGTAGATGCCTTCAACATGACGCCTAGGGACAACCATGATGTGATCAGCGACTTCATGACTGTCCCAAATCTCATATGGAAACAGGTTGTCTGTCACCAAGAAGTGTTCATGTGCCACTCGCACTTGCTTATCCTCTGGACTAAATTGGCAAAAATTACACCCAGGTGTTGCCTGCTGTTTCATCATTTTTCGATATTTGACATAGCGCTGCTCTGTCGACCGTCGCCGATAAACCATGTTTCCTCCGTTTTCCTCAGTATCTGTTAAAAGTATAGCACGTCTGACATAAGCATCATATACTGGTTTTTACCCTCAAATATACGTCATAGCCTGTCTCTTATACACATCTC
>CAUTLS010000004.1:0-25842 GCA_963539345.1 uncultured Candidatus Saccharibacteria bacterium | reverse complement strand
TGTTTTTCAGTAGCGGCGAAACGGCAAATTTGACCGGCGCCAAATGCTCTGGCAATGCCAAATACACCCGCTTTTCACCATTTTGCTCATCCTCGCGGTACGCACCCGACAGCACCGCCATCAGTGCCCGCTCCACACCAAACGACGGCTCGATAACGTGCGGAACAAATTTTGTGTTCGTTCCCTTGACGGTGTATTCCATACTCTTGCCGCTGGCGCGCTGGATGTTCATCAGGTCAAAATCAGTTCGATAGGCGATGCCCATCAATTCCTCACGGCCGATCGGATAATCATATTCGATGTCGATCGTCTTTTTGCTATAGTGCGCCCGATCCTCCGCCGGCACGTCCAGCTCGTGGATGTGTTCTGGCTTCAAGCCTAGTTCTGCCAAAAAATCATGCGTCGCCACCAGTAGCTCGTCAAATGCCTCCTGCCAATGCTTCGGATCGACGAAATACTCAATCTCCATCTGCTCAAACTCCCGAGAGCGGAAAACGAAATCGCGCGGCGCAATTTCATTGCGAAAGGCCTTGCCCTGCTGAGCGATGCCAAACGGTAAATTTGGATAAAAACTATCGACGACGTTTTTGAAATTAGTGAAGATACCTTGGGCGGTTTCTGGGCGGAGGTAAGAAATACTGTCTTCGCTTTTGGTCGCGCCAACGTGCGTTTTGAACATCATGTTAAATGTCCGTGCTGGATACCAAGCGATATTACCACACCGTGGGCACTTCGTCTTAGTATTGTTAAGGTAGGCCGCTGGAAAATCTCCAAGATACGATACAGCATCTTTTTGTGATTGCAAGACATAATAATTCTTTAATTGATCAACCGTGTCGTGCGCAGGATAGGTAGCTTCACCCGCAACAAGATCCGCCTCCACCAACTTGTCGTAGAGTTCCTTTTTAGTTTCAGGGGTATGCTCAACACCAGCGTACGAATCGATAAGAGTTTCTCTACGATTAAAAAAAGGGTTCAATTTACTTATATAATCATCCTTATTTTTAATAATATGATCAGCACGAAATCGTCCATGACACTCTCTACATTCAATAAGCGGGTCAGTGAAGGTATCCACATGCCCGCTGGCCTGCCAGACTTTCTGATTCATCAAAATCGCCGCATCAACGCCATACATGTCGTCGCGCTCATCAACAAACCGACGCCACCACAAATTCATGATATTACGCTTCAGCTGCACACCCAGCGGACCGTAATCCCACGTACCGCTCAAGCCACCATACACATCCGACCCCTGATAAATAAAGCCGCGTCGCTTGCATAGGCTGATAATATCTTCCATTTTTGCTTGACTCATCAAAAAACCTTTCTCCATGTTGGCAACATGGCGATTCACAATTATTACCTACAGTATACCATTTTTATGGGCAATATTACACCGCCGCGTGCTGCCGCGCCACCAGCCAGCAAGCACTGATCACCTCAGTTATCCCGCCAATTTGCGCCACAGTAGCCAGCGGCTTCGCCTGGATGAGCCGAAGCAGTTTGATGGCGTCTGCCGATAGGTCGCCCTGCTCCGCCAGTCGCAGCCCCTTTTCCGTACTGTCGTACATATATGTTTTGTCAGGTGACAAAGTGTGGGCTGTCACATCAATGCGCAGATTGAGCTCATCACCCAGCAGCCCAGCGTATTGCAAGTAAAACCAGGTTTCAATCAGTTTTTGCTCAACCTTCACATTATTCAATTGCGCCAACACTTGCCGCGCCACCGAAAACCAGGCCGGCTCGTCAACCTGTTCACTCGCGCGATTGACCAATTTCAACATCTCATAACCAAATTGCATCCGCTCATAACTGTCCAGAATATGCCGATAAAATTGCTGCAGCTGCGCACTGGTCAAAATCCCCAGCTCGCCGCGCCCACGTCGCACCACCACGTCGCACAGCGCAAATAGTTCGATACCGCCTGCCAATTTACTTTTTTCGCGTCGCACACCTTTGGCGATCACGTTGCGCCGTCCTGCCGAAGTCAACAGATGTAAAATTCGATCCGCCTCGCCGTAGTCGGTTCTTCTCAGGACGATAGCTTGCAGGCGCTCACTTTGACTCATAGTAGCACCTCCGTCAACGCCTGTCGCACCTGCGCCGGCGTCATGGTTGATTTATCAAGCACCGCCCGCACACCAAACGGCTCCATATCGTCATGAGTGATACCAACATTGCTACACACGATGATCGGCAAATTAGCCAAGTCCTCATGGCTTTTCAATTCGTTCAGCAGCGCCATGCCCGTTTCGCTCGCCAGCAACATATCCAACACCAACGCATCTGGGTGCCAATCATCGATCATTTCCAGCGCCTGTCCCGGCGCAATAACAACCCGCGAATCAGCGCCAGCCTCCGAGATATAATGCTGCATCAGCTTCGCCCACACTGGATCGTCCTCAACAATCAGCACCTTTTTCATAGCAAACTCATCTGTTGACTTATGGGTAATTCTACATAAAATGTCAGTCCGTCACGATGCCTGATCAGGCCAATGGTTCCGCCCATGGCTTTTGCAAATTGTGACGCCACATATACGCCCAAACCGCTGCTGTCAGGGCGTGTTCGAACTGATTTCCGCTGCTCCATCTCATCGATAAGCCGCGCATAATCCGCACGGCTCATCATCGGGCCGTGGTCACGGATCAAGATCCTCAATGTCGAGCCAATTTGGCGAATTGTCACCCGTATGGGCATATCTTTTTCGCTGTATTTGAGCGAATTGTTCAAAAAGTTAGCTAAAATCCGCGACAATAACGCCCTGTTTGCCACCACCAAATGCTTCGCCGACTGTTTTTTCGGCCAGTCGATTGATTGACCGTACAAACGCAACATCGGGTGTAATTCCATGGCCATTTGCTGGCACAACGCCAGTGGGTTGATGGGCTCCAGAGGAAACAACGTTGGCGACAAGTGAGCCGTTTGCGCCAAATCTTGCACTAACGCCAGTGACTGATCACTGATACTCGATAGTTGCTGAGCAATGCGACGCGTTTCAGCTGCATCTAGCAGCCCCTCTTCCAGGAGCAGACTGAGTTGTCTGATGAGTGCCAGCGGAGACTTCAATTCATGCGCAGCCACCGCTACACTTGGCAGCTGCCCAAATTCAGCATTATTCCATCTTACCTCCGCCATACCTATTTATAGTATAGCAATTGGCGTATTACTGAACAAACTTAACCGTGTCGAGAATTGCTTGAAAATCTGGCTTGAACACGTCAGCGTCAGTAGAAAAACGAATCGTTTTGTCTCGCACTCGCATCAAGACCACTGAACCACGCAATTCTTTAGAGAAAGCACCATCCAAGCGAGTAGCTGCGTTACCATTAAATTCAACACTGCTTGAGGTCAATTCACCCTTCTTCAACTGGTTGGCATACTGACTCAACACCTTGTCAAAGTCGCTGTTTAGCACTTCCAAGCGAACAGCAAAACGGCTGGTGTTTGAGCGTGCTGGCGGCACGGTACCTGGGTGGAAGTACGCTTTGTAGTCACCGCGGTCAGTACCGTCTTGGTCAACATATGCACTCCAGGTCTTTGGATACATGAACGAAACTCGACCAAATTCATTTGGTCCAACAAACTCAACGCGCGGATTCTTGGCTTCTTCAGAAAATCGCTTCTGGTCAAGCTCAGCCTGTTCATTTTTACCTTTGGCAACCGCACTGGCAACCTTTGCGTCAACGCCCGTTTTTTCTCGTGTGTATTCCACGAACATCCAAGCTGCTACGGCTCCAGCGATTAGCGTTAACACCAAAAAACCAATCGTGCCGACCATCCAGCCGTTGATTGACCCCTGTTCAAATTGTCTTCTTTTCATATCTTGCATTATAGCTTATGCTTTGTCTCCTGTAAAGTCAGGACGTATTTCATACAGAAAATACGGACCAGCTTCTTTCAGTAGTCGGTCGTTCTTCGTGGTATCTAGCCGATAGCCATAACTGACCAATCGTAACGATCTGCCCTGGTGGGTCGCCTGTTGCCGAGCCAATTGATAAATTTTCTTCAAATGCAGCCCTGCACCAAACGCGTATATCACCGTGATGTGTTTGGCAGGCTGCGTTGTCCACGCATTCGTCCATTTGATGCGCACATTCTTGGCATACTTTCTTAGCCGCCAACGAGACGCCAGCACTAAAAACGGATTAATCTCATAGCCAATAGCCTGAGCACCGGCCCTCACCACCTCTTGTAGCACAGCGCCATCACCTGACCCCACATCTAGCACGATGTCATCGTTGGTCAACTTTAGTTCATCCGTCAAAAGCCTATGAATATCAGTATGTCGCGTTGGCACATATGGCGCACCGATGAACGCGGTCAGTCCAAATATCAAAAATACTATCAGCCCACAAATAATTATCACTTCCATGACGTATCACTCACTCAACAGCTCAATCTCATTTTTCATATTTAGTAATCGTTCTTCTGCCTGCTCTGCCAGTTTTTTGACAGCCAGAAATCGCTCACGCGCCTCTTCTAGCCGAAACTCATCACTGTGAAACCACGCCATTTCTTTGTCCAGCTGCTCCAATAGTTCATTAATCGTTGCTACGTTCTGCATATTCTTCAATCCTCGCTTTCATCAAAGCTTTGTTAGTTTGTATTTCAATCACTTCCCCGACTGCACAATTACCCCTGATCATAGCATAGCCTCTTGCCAGGGCTAATTCTGGATCGTATTCACTAATCAACCTGATGCGTGACTGTACATCACTCAGCAGTTCCTCAATGTGCTGACGCCAGCTATCCAGAGCATTGCTGCGCGCCGCCTGTACCAGTTCCAATTCCTCGTCGATCGCTCGTACTGTTTGTAGTGCCACGCCACGAAGCTGGTGCTTGATCGATCGAATCACGTCGTGCTTATCTGGCAGCAGCAACTGCGCTGCATTGCTTGGCGTTGACGCTCGTACATCAGCCGCAAGGTCACACAATGTCGTGTCAATTTCATGACCAATCCCCGTCAGTACCGGCACTCGGCTGGACGCCAGTTTTCGCACTAGCAATTCGTCATTGAACACACTCAAATCATCAGCGCTACCACCGCCACGAATCACCACTATTACTTCTGGCAGCTCCGCCAAGCTTTCAATCTTCTCAACCGCCCTGATGATCTGATCTGCCGCCGTTTCGCCCTGCACCATCACATTTACCACACTAAACCGAACCCCGCCCCAGCGTTCATTGGCGATTTTCATAAAGTCAGCGTACCCCGCTGAGTTAGTACTGGAGATAACCGCCACATGCTGCGGCCGGAACGGCAATGGTCGTTTGCGAGCATCATCAAACAGCCCCTCATCTGACAGCTTTTTGCGCAGCAGTTCAAAGCTTTTGCGTAAATTCCCTTCGCCCACTGGCTGCACTGATTGTACAGTTAAACTAAACCTACCCCAATCAGTCACCTTCGGCACCGCCCGTACTACCACTCGCATACCATCATGAATTGGCATTCTCAGCTGCCACACTGTCATGAAACAATTGATCGTACCTTCATCATCTTTCAAGTCAAAGAAAACATATTTTTGGTGATTGACCTTAAACGAGCTGACTTCGCCTTCAATCTGCACCGAGCCAAAGGCCAGCTCTAGCGACTGATTGACAACCGCCAAAAATTCACTGACACTAAATTTAGGAGTCACGGCGAGGCTTACCATATTTGATTAGCGCGTGCTGGTAGAAAATATAGCCAAGGACGATTGTCCCCATGAGCAAAATGACACGCGTCAGTATGATGCCCGCGATAGCGATATCTGGCGGCGTACCAGTCATGCTCAAAAACAAAATCATGATCGTCTCATACACACCTGCGCCGCCCGGCGTAAAGATGATGATCCCAGCAAAGCCCGCCGCGATATAACCAATCAGCAGCACTGCTGGATTGACCGACGCACCCAATGACCAAAAAGCCAGCATAAACATCAAAATATCAAACGATGCATACACAATTCCCCACAAGAACGGCTTGACGATCAAGCGTTTATCTTGCATCAATTCTGAGAAATCGTCGTGCATATCAGAGAAAAAGGTATCCATCTGCTCCGCCTGAACCAACTGGCGTTGCATACCAAACGTCACACATTTGGTGATGGCGTTAAGACCTCGCGCAATTCGGCGCGCCGCCTTGTGCATCCTATGACGAGAAGAAAACATGTATATGATAGCAAACGTCAGACTCAGCACAACCACCACGACCAGGAAACTTGATGCCACAATATACCGGTTGATGCGACCGTCTACTGCCAAAAACACCACCGCCACGATCATCATGGCTAGCATTGATAAAAACCCTGTCACATATCTCAGCAGCTGTGCAAACGTCGAGCGGGCCGAGCTCACACCGAGCTTACTCATCCTCCATGTCGTGTAGGAAATACCACTCACCCCACCTGACGGAAAGATATGATTTACCAAGTTCAACTCCAGTGCAATTCGCACCTGCTCTAGTCGCGACACATGTTTGATAAGCTTCCTATCACGCAGATAAGAAAAAATCATTTCGCCACCAGCATAATACACGATGATCTGCGCCGGCAGCAGCAAGGCCAATAATCCAACATTGGCCGTTCCCAACAGTTCCCACGCTCGCAGCAGTTCATGACGCGACAAATAGATGATTGCCACCAAAACCAATAGTGTAATTAGACTGATGATTATGCGCGGCGATTTCAGCGTTTTCAACACCTTCGAAATTTTCCCAGAAAACATACCTCTCCATTATACCACGAGCCTGATATACTATAGATATGTTCGTAGCAATATTAGGGCGCTTGCCGAAGTTGTCAATCGCAGAATTAGAAGCCATGTTCGGAAAATCACACGTTCGTGCCGTCAGTCGCGACATTGCTACTATTGATACTGATAACCTGTCGATCGACGCCCTTGGCGGATCGCTCAAATGCGGTAAAATCATCCACGTCATCCCTGCTAACGACCGCCCAAGCCTGGAGCACGCCTCTCACTGGATTACGCGTACCTATGTTCATCAACTCTTGGCAGTCGGTGGAAAAATCACCCTCGGCATCAGTGCCTATGGGTTCTCGACCTCACCTCGCCAGTTGCAAAAAATCGGCTTATCACTCAAGTCTTCCATAAAAAGACATGGTGCTAGCCTGCGACTCGTCCCCAACACCACCACAGCACTATCAACCGCCACTTCGCACAATAATAAGCTTGGACTCAGCCCCAAAAAACGCGAGTTATTCATCATCAAAACAGATGACGGTGCCATCCTCATCGCTGAAAGTAATGGCTCGCAAAACATCACCGCTTACGCCCGCCGCGACCGCAACCGGCCACGCCGTGACGCATTCGTCGGCATGTTACCGCCAAAATTGGCACAAATCATGGTGAATCTAGCAGTCGGCAACGCCGCAAAAGCAACCATCCTTGACCCTTTTTGTGGTACCGGCACCGTTCTCCAGGAAGCCCTGCTTAAAAGGTATGACGTCTGTGGTAGCGACCTCAGCCAAAAGATGATTGATTATACAACAGAAAATCTAGCCTGGTTACAAAGCAAGTACCATATCACCGGCACGGTACGTAGCCTCGAACAAGCTGATGCCATGACTCATCAGTGGCCAAAAGCCCAACAGCTTGATGCCGTGGTCTGTGAAACCTACCTTGGACAACCCTTCTCTGCGCCACCAAGTCCCAAAAAGCTCCACGAAGTAACCGGCAATTGCAACCACATCATTACCAACTTTTTACGCAATATTCGCAGTCAACTGACACCCGGTACCACACTGTGCATCGCCGTACCCGCTTGGCGCGACGCCAGCCGCAACCTGACTCATCTGCCACTGATCAAAGACCTAGAAACACTCGGCTATATCCTACAGCAACCGCCTCTCATCTACTCCCGATCAGACCAAGTCGTGGTGCGTGAAATATTGCTACTAAAAACCGCCTAGCTTCTTGACATTACACTAGTAGTGGTCTATACTAGTAAGGATTGTTTACAGAAACTATAAGGAGTTTAGCAAATGTCAAAGGTTAAAGCTGGTAGCTCAAGCAAGAACATCCACAACAATGCTGGTCAGCGTTTGGGCGTGAAACGCTTTGGCGGCCAAAAAGTCAATGCTGGTGCAGTATTGGTGCGTCAAACTGGTGCTACCAAGATCGCTGGTGACGGCACGTACATGAGCCGTAACTACACTATTCACGCAGCTAAAGACGGCGTGGTTAGCTTCAAGAAAGTCAAAAAGCAGAAATTTACCGGTAAGACCGAACGCCGCACACAAGTTCGCGTAGACTAAGCCTAAAAATCTCAGCCTACTACAGGCTACCATCATAAAAATAGTCGCTTCCATGGCGACTATTTTATATACTAACTAGGTTTATTCTGTCATCCCCAAGTGGTGCTTCACCCGCGCAACCACATCACCGATGACAACTTGAGACTTCACCAAGTATTCGTCAACTCCCAAACCTTCAGCCCGTTCTTTATCTTTTGGCTGACTCAGCGCTGTCAACATGATAATGCGTACATTAGCCGTTTCTGGCGTATTGCGCAAAATATCCAACACGTCAAAACCACTGATTTTTGGCATCATAGCGTCCAGCAAAATCAAATCTGGCTTATATTCAACGGTTGCGGACAGTGCGTCTTCGCCATTATGCACTTCCTTGATATCAAAGCCTTCTAGCTCCAGCCTGGCGCGATACACGGCTGCCAGTGCCATGTCGTCCTCTACTAATAATATTTTCCTCTTTGCGTTCATACTATCTTTATTCTAACGCCCACATCAGAAAAACACAAGCGTTTACCATGACAGCTTCTTGGCAGCATCCATCTGTGGATCTTTGCCAAAATTCATGTCATTAGCGGTCAATCCCACCTTCTCGTCCGGCTCAATACCTGTCTTGTCAATAGTGTGGCCCTTTGGCGTATACCAACGCGCTTCGGTAACTTTGAGCTGTGCGCCATCACGCAATTTGATCAATTGCTGTACACTACCCTTACCGTAGCTCTTCTCTCCCAGCAGTTTCGCCTTGCCATACTCTTGCAGTGCACCCGCTACTATTTCACTGGCACTGGCACTCGACCTATCGATCAGCACCACTGTTTTAATGTCTTGCAGTAGTGGCTTGCCTGTTGATTTGACTGTTTTGACAACCTTGTCGCCACGCCGCTCCGTCATGATGTCTTGGTTGTCCAGCCACAGCCCAGCCAGCGCCTGAGCCGCCGTCACCGTTCCGCCAGGGTTACTGCGAAGGTCTACGATAACCTTCTGGACATTGTTTTGCTTGAAAGCCTCAGCCGCTGCGCGCGCTAACGTACCCGTTTCCTCACCAAATCGGTACACTTTCAAGATGCCAACACCGTCAACAATATCATGTTCCACGGCTGGTGCGGTGATTTGCTTACGCGTCATCGACATTTCTAGTCGTTGATAATTACGAAGTACTTGCAGCTTCACTGTAGTGTTCACTTCCCCGCGTATCTTTTCCACCACCTGTTCGGTAGTAGCATCCGCCACTGAGTTGCCGTTTACAGCAATAATGATATCGCCAGCCTTGACTTGAGCTTCCTCCGCTGGACTATTTCGTAGCACCCTGACTACTGTCGGCCGATTATTTCTCAAACCAATCTCCGCGCCAATGCCACCACCGATATTACCATTCAGACTCTTCTCAAATTCTTTGGCTTCCTCAGCGTCCATGAATGTCGTGTACGGATCACCAGTAGCCGCCACCAGACCGCGACTCGCGCCATTGATCAATTTATCAGTATCCAGATTTCCATCATACTGCGCTTTCAACTGTCGATACGTCTCTTGAATCCGCTCCGTATCAAGCCGCTCGGCGCTATATCGCACACCGAGCTTTGGTGCAATCGCCGCAAATATCTGATCCGACCGCGCACCCGCGATAAAACTAACCACCGCTATAACTACCGCCCACGCAAACAGCTGAGCTTTCTGTGCTTTCTCCTTGCTCATAGGACTATTATAGCATGAGCGGCATCAAATCTTAGAAGTAGATGTAGACAAGTCCAGACGATGAGCGCTTATAATTGCGGTACAGACCATCCCAGCCCAAGTTATAGTCACTAACCGTAATGGTGCCGTCACCGTTTACCGACTCAACATACATCACGTGACCATAGGCACCACCCATTATCACCGCTGCTGCCCCTGCTCGTGGGGTGCTACCATTTGGAATACCATCACGAGACGTTGTCGACGGCCATTGATTGGCGTTACCAGCACCCTTAAAATGCGGCACATAGCGACCAGTACTGTGAACCTTCCAGGCAACGTAGCTCACACACTGACGAGTGTAGAGCCCCCATGGATCAATATAAGCATCCAGTGGCGCATTTGCCCAAACGCCTGGGTAGCCACCACCACCAGGAGTACCAGATGGCACACTACCTCGTGGCAAGCTGCGTAAGTTTTCTGCAGCCTGTTGCTCACGCAATTTCGCAATTTCGCTGTTACGTTGTGATGCCAAAGACGAATATGCCGCCTGGTCATTCTTTGTGTCATTCACCAATTTCGCCTGCTCAGCCTGTTTGGCCGCCATTTGAGCTTTTTGAGCTTCTTGATCCTTCAGCGTACGCTCAACGGCAGCCTTATTGTCCTGCAATTTCTTTTGCAAACGCTTGATTTCCTTGATTTTGTCATTCAGTGAGCCCTGCAAACTGCTGCGCTGTTCTTGCTTGTCGATAAAATCACCGATGTTCTCTGAGCTAGCCAGCATTTCCAGCGGAGAAATCTGATCATCAACATACATGTCAGACAAGATCTGACCCATTGTCTTACGGTTCCTGTTGATGGCCGCTTCGTTATTCTTGATCTCTTCCTTAAGGGAGTCAATCTTATTTTGGCTTTCAATGATTTGAGATTGCAACGCGTTCACCTGCGCAGTCAAACGGTTCAATTCCTCTTCCAGAGTCGCCGCCATCTCACCCAAGCGAGCCGCCTGCGAATTGTAGTTATTGGCTTCTTGTTGTTTAGCTCTAATTTCTGCCTCATAATCTCGCGCAAAAACCGTGCCAGCGGTCTGAAAAATCCCTGCTCCGGCAACGACGGCAGCCATCACCACCAAGGCTACTTTGGTGGCTTGTTTGTGCGAAACTGGTGTGGTGGACCGTTGCTTCATACTATATATCATAATAGCATAAGCACTATCCACATGTCAACCAAGTTTTATGTGACTTAAATCTTGAGGTATTTATGGGTCGCAACCCATGACGAAATCGTACCAATCAGCCCACCAATGACGATCATAGCCAGTAGCACCAGCCCAACATACGGTGTCAGATCCTGAAGTAACGTATCAATTGGCAACCATTTACGCATCGGCTCCTTGGCAAACACCAACAGTCCATAGCCCCCCGCCGTAGCGATCACCGCAGCGATAAATCCATACATAATCGCCTCAACCACAAACGGTCCGCGAATAAAACTGCGCTCAGCACCGATGAGCTTCATCATCTGGATCTCGCTCTTACGGTTGAAGATGGCCATACGAATAGTGTTAAACACCACCAGTGAAGAAATTAGCACAAACACAACCGTTGCAATTGACCCACCGATGCTCGCCACACGCACCCAGCCACCAATTGTTTCAATGGCCTGGCGGCGATCACCAGTGAATGACGGTTGTCGACGCTGGTCTTTGTTGGCAAGATAGGTTTCATCAGAACCAACGAAATGCTTCAATGAAGAATAATTATTCAGGTCTTTCACTGAAACCTGCAGTGTCGCCGGTAGCTCATTGCTTGCTTCACGAATAGCTTCCAGCGCTTCCACATTGTCTTTGTAACGCTGGGCTTGCTCATGGCGTGCCTGCTCCGCAGAAATGTACGTCACTCCTGTTACGTTATCCAATTTTTTGATCTTATCTGTCAATTCGTTGACGGTTTTTTCAGAAACAGACCCTTTGAGATAAATTGAAATATTTGCCTTTTGAGTGATGGTCTCCGTTGTATTCACCAAAATACGTTGTGCTGCCACGGTCACAAAAATAATCAGCAAGGTCACGCTCATAACCGCCGTCGCTGCGACCGTCAGCCAAGCATTACGGCTGAAATTATTGACACCATAGCGCAGCATACGAACAAAAGCTAATGTCCGCCGCTGCTTCATTTTGTTGCGCTGCATCGCTTTTACGTTTGCGTTTGTCTTTTTCTTGGCCATTATTGCTTATATGTTCCTCTCGCCTGGTCAGACGTAATTTTACCGTGATCGATGGTAATCACCCGTCGCTTCAACTTATTCACAATATCAACATTATGCGTCGTCAGTAGTACGGTTGTACCATACTTATTAATTTTTTCCAGCAGCCGCACGATATCCCAACTGTGCTTAGGGTCAAGGTTACCCGTCGGCTCATCAGCGATCAATATCTTTGGCTGGCGTACCACTGCTCTGGCGATCGCCACTCGCTGACGCTCACCACCAGATAGCTGATGTGGGAAGTTCTTTTCTTTGCCTTTAAGTCCGACTAGTTCAATGACTTTTGGCACGGTCGACTTGATCTCACGGTTGGTCATCCCAGCAATCTCCAGTGCAAAGGCTACATTTTCAAACACTGTTCGGTTTGGTAGCAGTTTAAAATCCTGGAATACAACACCAATTTTTCGACGCAATAACGGAATGTGCTTGTCTTTGAGCGTGTCATAATCAATACCACCAACAACAATCTTACCACTTGAAGGCTTTTCTTCACGCGTTAATAATTTCAACAATGTTGATTTACCAGCACCGCTCGTACCAACCAAAATGACAAACTCCCCGGCCTTCACATGCACGCTGACGCGATTGATGGCAGGCTTGCCTGTTTTGGTGTAACTCTTTGTAACCCTATCCAACAGAATCATACTATATTAGTGTAACACTTTTTATCAAAAAGCGCGAACATAATGCTTCTGTTTTCACCTAGTCTTTGAGGCTTAAGTCAAATGTTGAAAAATCCAGGTTCTCTAAAGTAGTCGTTGGTTGCTTTGCAATGCGACGATTTTTGTTTGCTTTGGTTTCCTTGTCTGCGCCAGCAAAAATCTCATTGCGCTCGCGGTAGAGCGTACTCAACTCACTCAGCAAATCTTGAATGTGAGAATCAATTTCCTGAACTTTTTGAAAATCCAACACCTTCATAATCAAATGATAGCACTTGATTGCTAAAAAGTCAAGGATATTTGGTAGCTAAATATTATTCGTCTTTCGACGCATGTTGACTAAGAAATGCCGTCATAAAATCATCAATTTTACCGTCTAGCACACCCTGCGTATCTCGGTCTTCATGTTTGGTCCGAGTATCTTTAACCAGGGTGTACGGATGCAGTACATAATTTCGTATTTGACTGCCCCAGTTAGCTGATTCACCAGCCCTAAGGTCCGACAAATTGTCCGCGTGCTGTTCCAGTTGCATTGCCAGTAATTTTGAGCGCAAAATTTTCAACGCAGTTTCTTTGTTTTGAATCTGACTGCGCTCATTTTGAATCGCCACCACTATCCCCGTTGGCACGTGCGTGACACGAACTGCTGAGTCGGTCGTATTCACTCCCTGTCCGCCCTTGCCACCACTGCGGTAAACGTCTATCTTCAAATCGCTCGGGTCAATGTCCACTTCGTCTGGTGTGTCAATTTTTGGCAGCACCTCAACCAGCACGAAACTGGTCTGGCGCAAATTATCAGCATTAAACGGGCTAAGCCGCACCAAGCGATGCACGCCATTTTCTGAACGCAATTTACCATACGCAAACGGTCCCGATATTTCCAACACAACGGTTTTCAAACCACCATCATCATTCGCAGACCGCTCCAAAACATCAGTTTTCATGCCAGATCGTTCCGCCCACCGTAAATACATACGCTCCAGCATCTGTGCAAAATCTTGGGCATCCAAGCCACCAACGCCTGCTGAAATACGAACCACCGCCTCACGGCCATCATATTTCCCGCTAAACAATAGATCTGTCTTGCGGGCCGAGAATTCCGCCTCCAGAGCATCTATTTGCTTGGTAAACTCATCCAATAAATCATCATCCCCCAGTTCCATCAGCTCCAGCAAATCATCCAACTGAACACCTAGCACCTGCCACGGCTGCACCGTTTGACGCAACGCAGCTACCTTTTTGGCGACCGACTGAGCGTGGTCAGGATTATTCCAAATTTCGGGCTGATTTAATTGCTCTTCTAGTACCGCCAATTCTTCAGCAAGCGCATCAAACTGTAACGCTTGTTTAGCGTGCATGACTTCACTGCGAAGAGATTGGACCCGTTTTTTCAATGGCTGCATAGAACCCATTATACCATCAGATCCGTGTCTTATAACTCCGCAACAGCCTCAACGAAGGCTTCACCACGGGCTGTATAGTTTGCGTATTGGTCAAAGCTGGCGGCAGCTGGACTCAAAATTACAACATCTCCCGGTTGAGCAATATCCAGGGCACACTGCACCACTTCGGTCATCGGTAGCACGCCCTTTTGCACTATTGTCGCATCTGGCAAACCAGCTTTTTGCAACGCTTTTGCAATATCATCAGCATTGCCACCACTAACAATAACACCTCTTAGTGACTGTGAGCGTGCTAATTCCTCGGCCAACTCTGTGTAATCACCGCCTTTGTCTGCTCCACCAAGGAGCATCACCTTTGGCTGCTGAAATGACCGCAGCGCAGCCACTGCACTGCCTGGCGTCGTCGAGATGCTATCATCATAAAACCTCACTCCTCGTTTTTCTGCCACAAACTTCAGCCGATGCGGCAGGCCTGTAAACCCAGCTAATCCCCGACAAATCACGTCATCTGACAACTCCGGCACCACTGTCTTAGCCACCAACACTGCCGCACTGGCATTCTCTTGATTGTGTGCGCCTGGCAACTTGAGTGCCTGTTGCATTTCCACTGACAGGTCAATTGGATACGACAACTGACGCGCTGGCGACTTGGCGGCAATCTGCTGGCTGAACTGATTATTCTTGTTGTAAATGAGGACATCTTCAGCTGTTTGAAATTTGGCAATATGCGATTTTGCATCAAGATAATCAGCAAAATCATCGTGCCTGTCCAGATGGTCTGGCTCAATCATCAAGACGACTGCAACGTGCGGAGATTTTTCCAAATCCCACAACTGAAAACTGCTCAATTCATACACCACGATATCATCTGGCTGAATCTGTGGCAGCACGTCCAACGACGGCACACCAATATTCCCAACAAGATGGACTGTTTTGCCAGCAGCACGCAGTATACTAGTGATCAAACTACAAGTCGTCCCCTTACCTTTTGTCCCTGTCACACCGATGATAGGCGCTGGACACTGCTCAAAAAACTCATTGGTCGCCGACCATATTTTGCCACTGGTCTTGATGCGGCTTGGCGGTAGTCCAGCCGTTCTGACTACCATATCAACGTCATAAAACTGATCAGAAAATACCCCTGCGCCAGTGTGGACCTCAGCGCCCGCTGGCACATCAGACAGCTCTCGCTCATCAACTATCATCAACTGTGCATCTGGAAACTTGCGCTGAAAATACGCGTAGCTAGACCTGCCTTCTACATCGTATCCTGCAATGACAATGTTCATCTTAGAACAATGCTCCCAGCTTTTCTTGGATGCGTTCCAATAGCTCTTTTTCACCACAGCTCACTCCAGCCAACACCCAGGTATTAGCCTGGAAAAATTCACGTGCTACTTGCACAATTTTTTCATCAGTCACTGCCAAAATCGCTGCCGGTACACCAGTATAATCCTTCACGAAATCATCTGAGAAATAGCGACCGGTATAGAAATTGCTGATCTGAGAAACGGTCTGCGCGCCCATTTGGTAACGCCCCAAAGAGTAGGACTTGGCGCTTTCGATGTCTTCAGCAGAAATCTTACCGTTTAGCACACGCTTTAATTCACTGACGATGATATCAAACAGCTCTTCGGCCGTCTCCAAGTTGACCTGACCGGTAAAATCCCATGCCGAGTCATAAAATCCAACCGAAGTATCACTAAAAATACTATACGCCAGTCCTCGCTTGCGGGCCGCCCCGAAAATGCGAGAATTAAACGTCCCAGTCAAAATGTGGTTCAAACAGCCCATAGCGTCAGCTTCAGAATTGCTAATCTCACGAGGCACGATCATCGACCAACCAAATGTCAGATTGGAAGCTTCTTTACGCCTGATCAACAGAGGTCCAGCACTGTGTAGATTGTCCTGCGGAATTTCAAAGCGTTCACCTTCTTCCAATTGCCAGGCTTCTAACGCCTCCTTGATGCGTGACTTGCGTCCCGTCATTTTACCAGCGATCACAAAGCGCATATTCTTCAAGGTGTGCGTGCGACGGTGGTGTTCTTTGATATCTTTCAACGTTACGTTGGCAATCGTCTTCAGGCGCTGATTGTACGTCAAAATATCTTCGCCCAAAGCTTGCTGCACTCGTGGCCACATCACTCGGTTGTGATTGTTTAGATAGCCTGTCAGTTCAGAGCGCACATTGCCCTTCTCAGCCTCCAATTCTTCGGCATTAAAACGCGGTACCGTGATAGCCAACCGCTGCAATTCCAACACCCTGTCCCATTCAAAATCAGCACAAAATGCTTCATACCCCATGGAATATTCTGTCGTATAGGCGTTATAATACGCGCCGTTTTTGACGAATTCTTGGTCATACAATGCCTGTGAACGGAATTTTTCATTAGCACCAAATGACATGTGCTCCATGATGTGCGCCGTCTCATAGATGTCTTTGTCGCGCACGTAACGGCTGCCCGCCCGAAAATGAAACTGAAAGCTCATCACCGTAGCGTCTGGCACATCAATCAACAAACCCCGAGCACCGTTCTTTAGTCGTACTTCTTCAACTGTGTGCTTCATGGATTATTTCCGATTCTTTTTGCGGTTTTGGCGCTGTGCCTTTTTCTTCTTGCGCGCTGCATTTTTGGCGCGATTTGCTTCAGAAGCAGTTTTGGCCTTTTTGACTGAGAAATCATCATCGCGGTTCTTTTCGCCGGATGTTATCTCATTAACACCTTTCTCGACCGCAGTTTCAGCGAGTCGAGTCAGCTCGGTGTCGTATTCATCATCTTGTGATTGTTGCACTGTTGCGTCAGCCTTACGCACACGGAAGATAGTACTCAAGACTTCATCTCGCAAATTGTTCTGCAAACTCGTGAACAATTTTTGTGACTCCGACCGATACTCAACCAGTGGATCACGCTGACCAACACTGCGCCAATGAATACCTTCGCGTAGGTGCTGCATGTTTTCCAAGTGCTGCATCCACAAGGTATCGAGCACCGCCATGTAGACTTCTCGCTCAACACCACGCAAGTTTTCGTCACCAATTTCTTCCTCTTTCGCTGCGTATGCTTCACGCGCCAGTTTCATCACCTTTTGGACGCGAGATTTATCTTTCTTCTCTGAACCAGCCTTTGCCAGGGCTCCCTCATCAACCGGGATAACTGCAGTAAATTCTTTCACAAAATTAGGATTATTCTTGAGCGGCAGCTGTGTTGAATCGTTCACTTTTTCTTTGAGCAAGCGTTCAATTTCTGGCTTAATGTTATCGCCTTCCAAAATCTTGCGGCGCATGACATACACCACGCGGCGGTGACGATTGATAACGTTGTCGTACTGAACAACATTTTTGCGCGTATCAAAGTTGTAGCCCTCAACGCGCTTCTGAGCTGCCTCCAAGGTCTTTGACACGGCACGGTTTTGAATTGGCGTTTCTTCGTCGACACCCAGCCGATCCATCAACGCCGCGATGCGCTCACCCTGGAAAATTCGCATCAAATCATCTTCGGTCGACACGTAGAACTGCGTCTCGCCCGGGTCACCCTGACGACCACCACGACCACGCAGCTGATTATCAATGCGCCGTGATTCATGCCGCTCCGAACCGATAACCACTAGGCCGCCCAGCTCTTTGACGCCCTTGCCCAATTTAATGTCGGTACCACGTCCGGCGATGTTTGTCGCTAGGGTAATCGCGCCCTTTTCACCAGCCTTTTCAATGATAGCCGCCTCACGCTCATTATTCTTGGCGTTCAAAATCTCAAACTTGATACCTTCTTTTTCCAGATATTTGGCAATCTGCTCGTTCTTGGCAATCGAGCCAGAACCAACCAGCACTGGCCGGCCTTGCTTGTGGTACTCTTTGATAGCTTCAGCCACTGCCTTCAACTTGCCTTTTTCGGTCTTGAAAATCAGGTCTTCTTTGTCGTCACGAATCACTGGCTTGTTCGGCGGGATCTGGATGACGTCCAGTGAATAAATTTGTTGAAACTCTTCGGCCTCGGTAAATGCCGTACCAGTCATACCGGAAAGTTTATTGTACAAACGGAAATAGTTCTGGAATGAAATGGTTGCCAGCGTCATGCTTTCTTCCAGCACTGGCACGCCTTCTTTAGCCTCAATTGCCTGGTGCAAGCCCTCGTTGTAACGGCGCCCCTGCATCAAACGACCGGTGTGCTCATCGACGATGATCACCTCGCCGTCATTGGTCACCACATAGTCTTTGTCGCGCTTGAACAAGGTTTGTGCTCGCAGCGCCTGATCCATGTGGTACACGCTGCGCACGTGGTCTGGCGTGTACAAATTTTTTATACCCAGCAGTTTTTGGACTTTTTCCACGCCCTCGTCGGTCAAGGCCACGCTGCGGCGCTTTTCATCCAAAACATAGTCATCCGGTACTAATTTGCTGGCAACTTTAGCGAATGTGTAGTAATTGTCTGGGTTTTCCGCTGCTGGCGCCGAGATGATCAGTGGCGTCCGCGCTTCGTCGATCAAAATTGAGTCCACCTCGTCAACGATGGCAAAGTTCAGCTCGCGCTGCCTGAGCAAATCCATGTCGTTGACCATGTTGTCGCGCAGATAGTCAAAGCCAAACTCGTTGTTCGTACCGTAAGTAATGTCCGCCGCGTAGGCTTCCTTACGAGTGACTGGACGGAGTTTGCGCATGCGCGGATCGTCGTGGTGCTCATTATCATAATCTTTATCATAGACAAACGATGCTTCGTTGATGATCACACCAGTCGTCAAGCCCAAAAAGTCATACACCTGGCCCATCCAGCCAGCGTCACGCTGCGCCAGATAGTCATTGACGGTCACCACATGAACACCCTTGCCTTCCAGTGCGTTGAGATAGGTCGGCAGCGTCGCCACCAAGGTTTTACCTTCACCAGTCTTCATCTCAGCCACGTTGCCCTCGTGGAGCGCCATACCACCGATCAGCTGAACATCATACGGACGCTCACCGATGACACGCTTGGCCGCCTCACGAACCACTGCAAAGGCATCTGGCAAAATCGTATCCAGTGTTACGTTCTTTTTCGTCAGCCGTTTTTTTAGCGCTGCCGTCTGCGCTTGCAATTCTTCATCTGACAGTTTTTCATACTTTCCAGACAAACCGTTAATTACTGCAACACGCTTTTCCAGCCGCTTCAAAATCTTCTTCTGCGGATCACCAAAAACTTTACTCAGCGCTTTTTGTTGTGTCATTGCCATAACCTTAAAACTCCCTCGCTTTCGGACATTTTCAAAACTCTTTCTATTGTAACCCTTTTTGACCTAAAATTAAAGAGAAAACACCATATATATGGTGTTTTCTGATTTTAGCGATACTAAACAATTCACCCGCGGCGGAAACTGCGCTTAAACTTCGCCAACACACCACGACTACGGCCAACGTGAGCCAGAGTGTCGTCCTTGTAGCGACGTAACTGACCGTTCAATTTGGTCTCGACAATGTCTACAGCCGCCAGTACGTTCATTGTTGAGTCTTTAGCGGTGATAACCTTGTCTGGGACATTGACGATAACTTCAACCTCATATTTGTTGCCGCCAGGATGATCGATTTGCTTAATCTTCACGTCTGCAGTCACGCTTTTACGAGCGTGGCGTGGCAAAAACCGATCCAATGGGCCAATTTTTTTCTCAATATACCGTTTGGTCGTGTCATTCAGTTCGTACTTTACACCAGTGATTGTCAGATTGGTAATCATATCCCTCCTTCGTTATACCTACATTATACCATGTATGTTGCTAAATTCGCTCACGTCCGCCCATATATGGTCGCAATACTTCTGGCACTGTCAAACTGCCGTCCTCGTTCTGGAAGTTTTCCAAAATCACCACCAATGACCGCGCCAATGAGACTGCCGTACCGTTCAAGGTGTGAACTGTCTCAATGTTGCCATCCGCTCGCCGCACCCGAATATTCAAACCGCGCGCTTGATAATCCGTGCAATTCGAGCAACTCGTCAGCTCGCGGTAAGTCTGATCGACCGGTGACCAATATTCAATGTCATACTTTTTGGCAGCTGGCGCACCCAAGTCGCCCGCCGCGATGTTTACCACATGGTACGAAATGCCGATTTGCTGCCACAGCGCTTCCTCGACGCTGAGGATTTTTTCATGAATTTCCTTGGACTGCTCCGGTAGACAGAACGCATACATTTCCAATTTGTTAAATTGATGTACTCGGAACAATCCGCGGGTGTGCTTGCCGTACGTACCCGCTTCCTTGCGGTAACATGGACTATATCCTGCGTATAACAGCGGCAAATCTTTCTCATCCAAAATTTCATCAGCGTGATAGCCCGTCAGCGGCATTTCCGCCGTCCCGATCAGCGTTAAATCCTCACCCTCGACCACATATTCATTACTACCCTCGCCCTTTGGCGCAAAGCCCGCACCTTCCGCTGTGCGCAAATTCACCATGTGTGGCACTGTCATAAACGTAAAGCCCTGCTTCGTCACATAATCCAGCGCAAACTGTGTCACAGCATTTTCCAACAGCGCCAGGTCGCCCTTGAGATAGTAAAACTTCGCGCCAGCTACTTTTGCACCACGCTCAAAATCAACCCAACCGCGACTGACAGCATAGTCCAAATGATCCTTGGCGCCCGTTTTATGCTCACCGTAGGCCTTTATCTCAACCGAGTCTTCCTCACCGCCAAGCGGCACATCATCAAAGGTGATGTTTGGCACGTTTTTCAGAATTGTGGCTACTTTTCCCTCGGTTGATTTTAAGTAGTTTTCACGTTCTGCCAACTCAATTTTTAGCTGTTTTCCCTGGTCAATCAGCTCCTGATCTGGGCGACCACCTTTCATTTTGGCTGAAATTGCATTTCGCTGTTCACGCAGTGCTTCAACTTGCTTTTGCAGGTTGCGGCGCTCGTCATCCAATTGCAACAATGTCGCAATATCAACGGCATATCCCTTATCATGTGCCGATTTTTGCACCAAATCAGCATTTTCTCGAATAAATTTGATGTCTAACATGCCCTCATTATATACCAATTTTGACTTAAACGTGAGAGATCATCCCAGCACCTAGTAGTGCCACCAATATCAGCCCCAACGCAAATCGATAGACGATAAACGAGCGAAAATCATTGTTTTGGATAAATTTCAGGAGCCACGCCACTGCCACGTACCCCACACCAAACGAAACCACCGTCGCAATGATGGTTGACGTCCAGCCAACACCGCCGGAAATGTGCTTGTATTTAGTCACGACTTCCAACAGCCCCGCTGCCACCAACGCTGGAATCCCCAGGAAAAAACTCAATTTCGTCACCGTCACTCGGTCAAACCCGCGCAACAACCCCACTGATATCGTGGCACCAGATCGACTCACGCCAGGGACTAACGACAGACACTGACCTAAACCAATAACCAGCGTATCTCTCCACGTCGTATCCTTTTCAACACGCTTGGTAGTAGCATACTTATCAGCCAGCCACATCACGCCACTCCAGATGATCAACGCACCCGCCACAAACCACAAACTACGCAGCACTGTTTCGATTTCATCCTTGAATACCAGTCCCACTACCGCAATCGGCACTGAGCCGATGATGATCGCCCACCCGTACTTGTAGTCAAATTGCCGTCGCGCTCGCTTCCACCACAAACCACGCCACCACGCGATTAGTACTCGCTGAATATCCTGCCAAAAATAAATAATCGCTGCTGCTATGGCCCCAATTTGAATAATCGCTGTAAAAGCAATCAGCCCCTCATTATCAAGGGGCATACCCATCAATTTCTCAGCAATGGTCAGGTGGCCTGTGCTAGAAATAGGTAAGAATTCGGTAATTCCCTCAATAATTCCTAGCACAATTGCTTGCCACCAACTCATATTCATAGAGCTTATTATATCAAACCGCTAGTTTTCTACAAAAATGCGCCATTGGTCCGCGATGACCCCCGGTACGGGATAACGTCATCAATATCTTGACTATACGGTTTCAGTTGCAAAGGTCCATACACGGTAACCTTTGTGATACCGCCACAGTGAACACCCCAAAAGAATGACTCATTCAAGCAAGACAGCTGTGAATCATGTTCAACATTGATCTTAAGAGTATCACCCTCTACGACAGCTTGTACTTTTGGCGCCTTACCATCTTTACGTGAGAAATATTTTACTTCAACTTTGGTTTCTTGAGATGGTATAGCCTGCCTACTAACTAAACCATTACTGGTCACATCAGCGTATTTAACGCCCTCAAGGCTCTTTGGTAACTCCACGGTCATTGTTTTTGTCAAACGCTCTTCATCCCGCGCCAGCTCTCGCAAGGTTTGCGTGCCAAAGATCGCCGAGCTTGAGATACAAAATGCTCCGATGGCGGTGCTGATAATCACTGCGATCAGTGCCGTTCGCGTAAACTTCCACTTGATTGCGCTAGCCGTCAACACGCCAAACAGCGTCACCGCAGCAGCACCGCCAATAAGTGCAGAAATCAGCAAGCCTAAAGCCCATGGCTGCGCAGCAAAACCGTCCATCCAGCTGATGACACTTGCGCCAGCAAAGAGCCCTACTGGTACAGCGACCAACAGACCAAAGGTGATCATGATCAATACAAACGAAGTAATTACTTGTACAATTTTAATGAACGTATTTTTAACCTGCGTTTTTTTATTGTCAGTGAAAGAAAAATTTTTCAGGCTGTCCAGCGTCACTTCCTCTCCCCGCATCTGTAATTTTTCAGCTGCCGTTTGTGCTTCTGGCATACTGATCCACAATACAATGTAAATCAGTAGCGAAGTACCAAAGGTGATAAATGGCGAGAAAATGAACAACAAGCGTACCCACAAAGGATTAATTCCCCAGTAGGCAGCGATCCCAGCGCACACGCCACCCAAAATTGCGTTATCTGGATCGCGCATCAATCGCTTGGTCGGCTTATTCGCATTGGTCTCAGCTGTATCGACCGTCTCTGGCGCTTCACCGTCAGCAAAGTCCTGCGGCTCGCCCATTTGCTGTTGCACCGCCACAACATCATCATGACTAATCACGCCGTCCTTCGACACGCCACGCTCCGCCAAAAGCTCTACCATTCGCGCCTCGATTTCGCGCATCGCTTCTGGCTCAGCGTGCATATTTTTCTGGATTGAATCAAGATATTGTTCCAATGATTTTTTAGCATCAACCTCCACACTAAATGGCGTCTTTGCCAAATGGATTCTGGTTATTTCTTTCATCGCTTTGCTCCTTTCTCAAGATTTTTTAGCGAAGTGTTCAACATTTTTATACGATTTTTTAATTCATCTACCAGCTCTGCACCAGTATCAGTAAGTGAATAATATTTGCGTGGCGGTCCCTGCTCACTTTCCTGCCATTCATGCTTGAGATAGCCATATTTTTGTAAACGGCTCAGCAGCGGATAAATCGTGCCCTCTACTACCATCAAGTCCGAATCACTCAATTGCTTGACGATATCGCCAGTGTACTGTGGTTGCTTAGCACACACTAGCAGTACGCAGTACACCAGAAAACCTTTGCGGAGCTGAATCGCCAGGCTTTCCGCGTAAGCACTAACGTCCATGCTTTTTCTCCTCTGGCACGGTCGACTTTTCAACCCGACCGTCTTTGATGATAATTTGATGATCACATTTTTTCGCCAAATCAGCGTCATGCGTCACTATGATCAATGTTACACCTTTTTGCTTATTATAATCAAACAGCAATTCTTCCACTTTCGCACCTGTTTCACTGTCCAAGTTACCCGTCGGTTCGTCGGCAAAGATAATTTGCGGATCACCGACAATCGCCCGAGCGATCGCCAGGCGCTGCTTCTGCCCACCCGACAGATCTTTAGCACGGTTCTTGCGCTTGTCATGCAAATCCACCGCCTTAAGCGCCGCGTTGATTTTCTGCGCTCGTTTTTTCCGTGGCAGCCGCGCAATTTCCAGCGGTAAACTAACATTATCAATCACACTCTCATTGCCCTGGACAAAGAAACTCTGGAAAATAAAGCCAATTTTCTTGGCGCGAAACTCATCAACGCGCTTTGACTTCAGTTGTAAAATATCTTGCCCGTCGATGATCACCTGGCCGTGTTGTGGCCGGTCCAGCCCGGAAATCGCGTGCATCAGCGTTGATTTTCCAGAACCAGATTTACCTAAGATTGCTACGCTTGCTCCTGTCGGAATTGTTAAGCTGACATTTTTCAGCGCCGTAAATTGGTTCTTCTTTTTGCCATAAACTTTTGTCACATTTTTTAGTTCAATCATGACCTTTCTCCTATTCCGTCCTTAATGCCTCAATTGGGTCCAGCTTTGTTGCTTTGCGGCTCGGCAGCCAGCCAGAAATTACTGCCATCACTACTAGTCCAAACACCAACAGCCCGATTTGCAGCGGATTGATGACCAGTAAGTTCGTCCCTGCACTTAAACCCAAGGTGTTAGTAATCACTGGGTTTAGTAACGTCACCAAACTTGCCAACCCAACGCCAATCAAGCCGCCGAGCAAACCAACCCATGCTGCCTCATACCGGAACAACTTACCGATATCACGACCACGCATCCCCAGCGCTTTCATCAAGCCAATTTGACTAGTTCGCTCCAACACCGAAATGTACATAGTATTCACAATTCCAAACACACTAGCCAGCAGTGCCAAGCCACCAAATCCTGCCAGCGCCACCTGCGCTACATTAACCATCGTTAGTAGCGCCTTCCGAATATCCTGAATTGAGTACGCGTTATAGTCTTTGCCAATCACATCTTTAGCAGTATCAACATTTTTCTCATCATCCACCATAGCAATCGCCGTTGAGTACTGATGCGGTTGGCTCTTGTCGTGGCTAAATTCATAGATAGCCTTAGCGTCAGCTGTTGAAATTCTCAGCATTGGCTCATAAAACAAAACAGTGTCTGACTTTTTGTCTACCGCCGCGATCTTGAACGACACCTCTTTGGCAACGTCTCCACCCTGCGCTGCACTGCGCACACCCAAGGTTATCGTCTGACCAATCGCCGACTGCGCATCCTTAAACCCCAACTGTTTTACATAATCATCCGGGATGATAATCTCACCCGGTTTTGGCATGAAATCTTCCAGTGACCCCGCCGCCAATTCTGCCCGAGTTCTGTCCATTTTAACAGCCACTGTTAACGCAAATTTTTTATTATTCGCCGAGCTTTTAGCATAGGCGACACCATCAGTTGAATACGCCGGTGTTACCGTTTTTACATGCGGCGTTTGGCGAATTTTTTCTAAGTCCTTGTCATTGAGCACATATTTGCTTCGTATGGCTGATTCCTTATTTTTCCCAGCATCTTGCTCTGAATTGCCATATTCTGGCAATTGATCCTTCTTTTCAGTTTCAATTTTTTTAGCAACCATGATCACTTTTTTATCGCCAGCCGCGTCAACTATGCTGTTAGTATACAGCCGACCACCCTCACCGGCCATCAGCGCCAGACCAATCGTAAACGCCCCGACCGAAATCGCCAATGACGTCAAAATCGTCCGACCTTTTGACTGGCGAAGATTCCGTCCCGCCCGCTTAATGATATCAATTCTTCTCATACCTTACTCCTTGTAGTTTCTTTGTACATAGTACTATGTTATACAAGGTACTATAAAATGTCAAGTAC
>CAUTLS010000003.1:0-26897 GCA_963539345.1 uncultured Candidatus Saccharibacteria bacterium | reverse complement strand
GGATGGACAGCAGCGAATTACGTCAATCGGTCGATTTATTGAAGGGCGCTTCTCAATTGTGCGCAATGGTAATCAGACGCATTTTGATTCTTTGCCGCAGGATTTGCGCCAGAAGTTACTGGAAACCGAACTCCTGGTGTATGAATGTGAAGGCACGGAGAGTGAAATCAAGGAATGGTTTAAGACGATTAACATTGTTGGTGTGCCGCTTAATGAGCAGGAATTGCTGAATGCTATTTATTCTGGGCCTTTTGTGACATTAGGTAAGGAGACTTTCTCAAATTCCGGTAATGCGATGATTGCCATGTGGGGTGCGTATATCAATGGCGACGCCAAGCGTCAGGATTTTTGGCATGTGGCGCTGGAGTGGATTGCGACAGCAAAGGGGATGGCAGCCTCAGAATATATGTCGCAGCATAGATTTGATAATTCTATTGCAGAAGCGAAGACTTATTTTGATACGGTACTGAACTGGGTGTCAAATACTTTTAATCAAGTTGAGAAAGAAATGCGTGGTCTGGAATGGGGAAGGCTATATGAGGAGTATCACAGGTTTTCTTATGATTCTGACCGAGTTTCCGTAAAAGTCAGTGAGTTATACGGTGACCCATTTGTAAAAAATCGTAAGGGGGTATTTGAGTATGTTTTGGGGTTATATTCTGGTCAGAAAGGTGACCTCGGTGATACGAAATTGCTTGAAGTTAGGGTGTTTGATGATGCCACTAAACAAACTGTTTACAAAAAGCAGACTAAAACTGCAGAAGAGAAAGGTGTATCAAACTGTTCTTATTGCGCAATAGGTCACGACGCTAACAAGGCAAAAATATGGAAGCTAAACGAAATGGATGCTGATCATGTCAGCGCCTGGAGCAAGGGAGGGTCGACCTCGATGGAGAATTGCGAAATGCTATGCAAATCACATAATAGAGCGAAAGGAAATAAGTAATGAAATTCAAACACGGAACACGCCGCCGGGCGGCAGAATATGAAAAAGATTGGGTGCAGCGCTGGAAGGACGATCAGACGTTCGAAAGGTCGGTGGCGCAGCGGCCGGCGGATAATGCCTATGTCTTTTATGACGGACCGCCGTTTATCACCGGGGTACCGCACCACGGTACGTTGCTGAGCTCAATCGTTAAGGATGCGGTGCCGCGCTACTGGACGATGAAAGGTAAGCGCGTGGAGCGTCGCTGGGGTTGGGACTGTCATGGCCTGCCAGCAGAGAATTTCGTCGAAAAGCAGCTGAATATTACCGACCGGCGGCAGATTGTGACGAGTAGTGACCAGCCAGCGCCGCTGGATAAAGACGGTCAGCCACTGCCAACCATCAGCCTGGAAAAATACATCACCAAGGCGCGCGAAAGTATGGTAGCGAATAGCGAGACGTGGCAGGGGGTAATCGACCGCATCGGCCGGTGGGTGGACTTTGCGGGTGCCTACCGCACCATGGACAAGGATTTTATGGAGAGCGTCTGGTGGGCCTTTAAGCAGCTGTACGAGGCGGGCAAAATCTACGAAGGCGAAAAGGTGCTGATGTATGACACCAAGTTCGCCACCCCTGTGAGCAAGGCCGAAGTGACCATGGACAACGATGCCTACCAGACGGTAACTGATCCGAGTGTGTATGTGAAGTTTAGTCTGATGGACGAAGATGCGGCTGTCCTCGCTTGGACGACTACGCCATGGACACTACCAGCCAACCTGATGCTAGCAGTGAATCCGGAGATGACGTATTGCGAAGTAGAGGTCGATGGCGAAAAACTCATCCTTGCCGAGGAAGCTCTCGAGCGCACCCTGCAGGACGACAAGCACCAGCCACTTGATTACGACGTGCTACGTACATTCCCTGGTAGCGAATTGGTGGGTAAAACCTACCAACCACTCGATACCGGCTCGGCCTGGCCAGAAAACGACAAGATCCACACCATTTACGCAGCGGATTTTGTCTCGCACGAGTCGGGTACGGGCATCGTGCACATTGCGCCGGCTTATGGTGAGGACGATTTTGAGCTCGCCAAGCACCACGGCATCAGCGCCTTCCATGTCATCGATGATAATGGCTACTACACCGATGGTAATTATAAGGGCCTGGAGGTGTGGGACAACAACAAATTCATCGCCAAAGATCTGAAGGAAAAGGGCGCGGTGTGGAAGATTGAGTATATTCGTCACGAATATCCGTTCAATCCGCGCAGCAAGCAGCGCATCATGTACCGGGCTATTCCGAGTTGGTTCTTTGACATCCAGGGGCAAAAGCCGCTGATGCTGGAGCAGAACGAGCACATCAATTGGTTCCCGGCCCACCTCAAGCACGGCCGCTTTGCCAAAAATATCGAGCAGGCGCCAGACTGGAATCTGAGCCGCGACCGCTTTTGGGCGACGGCCATGCCGGTGTGGAAGGGTGACCGCGGCACCGTCAAGGTGGTCGGCTCGTACGCGGAGCTCAAGGAGCTGAGCGGCGTGGAGTTGGATGATTATCACCGCCCGTGGGTGGATGACATCACCTTTGAAATTGACGGCGAGAAATTTACTCGCATTGACAAGGTACTGGACTGCTGGTTTGAGTCAGGTTCGATGCCGTTTGCCCAGTTACACTATCCGTTTGAAAATCAGACCAAGTTCGAGCAGAATTACCCAGCGGATTTCATCGTTGAGTACATCGGCCAGGTGCGGGCGTGGTTCTACTATGTGCATGCCGTCAACGCCGCTTTGGCCGAGATCGGTGCCTTTGGCCAGGCTGGCGCGCAGCACAAAAACGCCTACAGTAACGTCATCACCACCGGTGTGGTGGCGGGCAATGACGGCCGCAAGATGAGTAAATCCTTAGGTAACTTTACCGACCCGAACGAGTTGATGGATAAGTTTAGTGCCGATTCATTACGCTTCCTGCTGCTGAGCAGTCCACTGCTTAACGGCGAGGATTTTGCCCTGCATGACAAGGACGTAGGTGATGTGGCGCGCAAGCTCAGTATGATTTGGAATATGTATGATTTCTTTACCATGTACGCGGAAGTTGATGGTTGGGAGTTTGATGGTGAGCTGAAAGATTCGCTGAGCGAGTTGACGAACCCGCTCGATGTCTGGATCGTCAGTCGGCTGCATCAGCTGGTAGCAGAAGTCGAGCGTCACATGGATACTTACAATATCCCTGATGCGCTGAGCCCGATTTTGCCGTTCCTGGACGACGCATCCAACTGGTATGTGCGCCGCAGTCGCCGCCGCTTCTGGAAGTCGGAAGATGATGGCGACAAGAATGATGCTTACCGTACGCTACATTATGTGCTAGTGCGCCTGAGCTACATCTTGGCGCCATTTACGCCGTTTTTGGCTGAGGAACTGTACCACAATTTGACGGGCGATAATGAATCGATTCATTTGAAGGATTGGCTGGCAGCGGGAGAAATTAACAGGGCAATACTGCGCGATATGAACGCACTGCGTGCTGCTGTGAACGATGGTTTGTCGAAGCGTGCCGCTGAGGGAATCAAGGTTCGTCAGCCACTGGCATCCGCCAAACTTGTCAGCACCATCTCTGAGAATACGTCGGATGAGGTCAGGCGGTTCTTGGTTGATATTGCACGGGACGAGTTGAATGTTAAATCTGTAGAGATTACTACTGGTTCAGAGCTTGAAGCTGCCGAATCATCAGCACAACCAAGCGTTGTTTATGATTTCGTCATTACTCCTGAGCTTAAACGCGAAGGACTGGTGCGTGAGGTTATTCGTCACGTCCAGAGTGCGCGTAAGAAAGCGGGATTGCAGGTGGATGATCGAATTATGTTGCAATTGGTGACGAATGATGAGCAGCTTCGCCAGGCGATTGATGAGCATGCGGAGGTGATTGCTGCTGAGACATTGGCAACCTTTGGGCAAAGCGACGCGTATTCGACCACGGTTGCGATAGAAGATGCAGAGCTGCAGATTACACTTCAGCGCCAGTAATTCATCTGCTAAATAATGTGGCTGGTATTGACGTATTGATAATAATGTGCTATCATATTTTAGGTAGATTGATAAAACAAACATATGAAAGTTACATTTTTTCATCCACGTATTCAGTTTGAACCGATTGATCCATTGGCTGATGGTTTGGGGGAGGAAATTGCGCGTGAGCAGCAAGAGCCTCAGGCCATTCGCTTGGATCAGTCGGACATTACTGACATTCAACGTTTTTGGACCGATGTTGAAGAAGACCTCCACAGAGGTAACTCAGTAGAATTTTCTGAATAACCCACGTCAGCGGCAACCATTAGTGCTATAATTGGTACATGTTTGTACTTGAAATAATGCCGCTATTGGCGCGAGCAGGCGGCGGTGGAAGTAGTTCTGGTGGTGGCTCTGGCGGTGGCGGAATTTTTGCGTTGCCGGCCGTTGTATCTGCTGGCGTGGCTGGCTTTGTCCGCTCAAAAACAGGCTCCAAGGCTGCCGGTGTGGCAGTGGGTATGGCGGCTGGAACAGCGGTTAGTTTGCTGTATCTTTGGGGCGGTACATTCGCTTTCATCGTGGCAATGATATCTGCCGTCATTGGCGCGTTTGGTGGCGCGTGGGCTGATAAGTTGGGTCGATTCCGAAAGGGCAGTGCAGCGGCACAGCGGTCCGTGCAGCAGGCAGCGGCTTCGGACACGGCGTGGAGCCCAGAGCGATTAACAGAGTATGCTGCGTCAATTTTTGGCAAGTTCCAGCACGACTGGCAGCAAATGAATGTGCAATCAATCCGAGCCTACACGACTAAGCGATATGCAAATCACATCAGCTTGATGCTATACGCCCTGCAACAGATGGGTCGAGCGAATCACATGAGCAATATTCGCATCAAGGAAATTATCATCACGTCTGCTCATGATGATGCCAATGACCAGCAAGACCGTGTCAGTTTTGGTATCTTGGCGCAGGCGAACGATCAATTGATTGATACAACAAGCGGTGATGTTCTGACGGCAACAACAGAGGAATTTGGTGAACAGTGGAACTTTGTGCGCCACGAAAACACTTGGCTACTAGACAGTATCGATCAAGCGACCGAAGAGGAGAGCATGTTAGTTCGGTCTTTGAGACAATTTGCCGCCGACAACAGGATGTACTTTAGTCCAGACTGGGGTAATTTGTTGCTGCCCACCAGGGGCCAATTGTTCAAAGTTGGCTTTAAAAATGCGGATATCAACAACCATATCATTGGTTTTTGGACAGGTGATCTGCTGGTTCAGCTGTATACCTATCGTACTAAAGAAGACGAGTCAGGCGACCAATACGTGGTTGGGCAAATCAATCTGCCAAAATCATATGGTGGAATTTTAGTGGAGCGGCGTGGTAAACTCCTATCGCGCTTGAAAGCCCCGCGTGGATATAACAAAGTGTCTTTGGAATGGGGCGATTTCAATAAACGCTATCAAGTGTATGCGACTGACGAAAATCAAGTGACAAGTTTTGAGCTGCTCAACCCATCTTTTATGGCGTGGCTATACGACCAAGATATTAAAGTGAACATTGAAGTGGTTGACAATGTCGTGTATCTCTATGCAAAACTAAGTGCCAATGAGCAGCGCTACGAGGCAATGTTGGAAATTTTGAAGCGAAGCCACAAAGAACTAAAGATGTAAGGAGAAATCATGATCACTAAAGCTATTATTCCAGTTGCTGGTTGGGGTACCCGGATGCTGCCGATTACCAAATCAATCGAAAAGTGTATGTTGCCAGTGGGGACGCGTCCAGTAGTCGACTATATTGTGCAGGATATCGTTCGAGCTGGTGTCAAAGATATTTATTTCGTGGTGGGCGAGCAAAGTACTCAGGTACAGAGTTATTATCGGTCAAATATCCAGCTGAACGATTATCTGCGGCGTGCCGGTAAAGAAGATAAATTACCTCTAATAGCGCCGTTACACGATGTGCGAATACATTTTTTAACCCAGCCAAGTACTGGCGGTTACGGCACGAGCATTCCCGTGGGCTTGGCGAGCGAATTTATCGAACCGGGCGAATCGGCCTTTGTGGTGATGGGCGATCAATTTTTCTGGCGTAGCGATGGCGGTTCAAATGCCGCTGATTTGGCAGAGTTGGTGGAGGCGCGTGGCTTGTCGGCTGGCTTATTAGGTAATCCTGTCGAGGAGGCCTTTATTCCGCACACCGGCATCATCGAAACTGACCAGCAGGGTAATTTTGTAAGAATCATTGAAAAGCCAAAGCTGGAAGACGCACCGAGTAACCTCAGTAATTCAAGCTTCTACGTTCTCAACAAAGAAATTTTTGAGTTGGCGCGGACATTACCCGCCAATCCGCAGCGCGGCGAGTTTGAGCTGACTGACGCCATCAACGCGTACATTGCGGGCGGCGGTATCATCGCGGTGGGCGAGGCCAAGGGTGACTACATGGAATGCGGCTCGCCGAGTGGTTGGCTACGTGCCAATAATGCCATGGCTGAGCTGCAGAAAAACTAGTTGCATGTATCGTCTGTCTCTGTTATAATTGATCACTGATAGTAAATATATATTAAGGAACGAAATGAAAGCAGTCGTAAAAATCTCTGGCAAGCAATACATTGTCAGCGAAAAAGAGTCCCTCTTGGTGGATCTCCTCCCTGAAGGCACAAAAGAACTCACTCTCGACGCACTTTTAGTGATTGATGGTGATAAAACAAAAGTCGGTACACCAACCGTCAAAGGTGTGGTGGTGAAGGCAAAGGTCGTTGAAGCAGAAGTTAAGGGCGACAAAATCCGCGTTATTCGCTACAAGAGCAAGAAACGTGTACACAAAGAAACTGGTCATCGCCAGAAGTACACCAAGATTCAGATTACGTCAATCAAATAATCGAAAGAGCCGCTTCCATCAGAGAAGCGGTTTTTTGATGTCTGTTATTTCTGTTTTGCTCATGCTATAATTAGGGCAGGTAAAAAGGGGAACGAATGACAAAAATCATTGCGGTGACAAATCAAAAAGGCGGCGTTGGCAAGACAACGACAAGCGTTAATGTTGCGTATTATTTGGCAAAAAGTGGTAAGAAAACATTGCTGATAGATTTTGACCCTCAGGGCAACGCGACCAGTGGTCTGGGGATTGATAAGTCCAATCTATCGCGCACGATGACCGAGGTGATCACCGGTCAGGCAACACTGCAAAGCGCCATCATTCAAACAGAATATAAAAATCTAGCGTTGGCTCCGTCTACGCCGCATTTGGCAAATACTGAGGTCGAGTTGGCACAGGCTGAGGGTCGGTTCATCAGGCTGCGACGGGCTATCAACAATCTACAGGGGTATTATGATTACATCATCATCGATAGTCCGCCAAGTTTGAGCCTGCTGACGGTTAATGGTTTGATTGCGGCAAACTATATTCTGTTGCCAGTTCAAGCAGAGTTTTACGCACTGGAGGGGCTTGGTCAGCTGCTAGAGACTATGAAATTGATACGCAAGGGGCTCAATCCTCAGCTAGATTTATTAGGTGTGCTGCCAACCATGATGGACAGCCGTACAACGCTGTCAACGCAGGTTCATGAGGAGATCAAGAAGCATTTTCCAGATCGAGTTTTCCAGACGACTATTCCACGGAATATTCGCTTAGCTGAAGCGCCAAGCCATGGACTGCCAGTTGGCGCGTATGACCGCTTCTCCAAGGGTGCACGCGCATACAAGGCATTGACCAAGGAAATCATAGGGAGGATTGGTTAATGAAGAAGGGATTGGGCCGTAGTTTTGATTCACTCATTCCGACAAATCTGATCGATGAGTCGTTTGATCCGACTGCCAAACAAGACGGCAGACTTAGTCAGCTCAAACAATTACCGATTGAGCAAGTCATGGCCGATCCAGATCAGCCGCGTCGGATGTTTGATGAAGAGGCGCTTGACGAATTGTCTGAGTCGATAAAGATTCATGGTATCTTACAGCCGCTGGTAGTGACAGGTAAAGCAGGTGCTTATGTGATCGTTGCAGGTGAACGTCGTTGGCGTGCCGCTCAGAGAGCTGGGCTGACCGAGGTGCCAGCACTGGTGCGAACGCTGACTGGTCAGCATCGTTTGGAGTTGTCTTTGATTGAAAACCTACAGCGTCGCGATCTCAATCCTCTGGAAACTGCTACGGCATACGCGAAACTGCGCGATCAGTTCAACTTGACATTGGACGAGATAGGGCAGCGAGTCGGCGGCAAATCGGTTAGCGCCATCTCTAACACTATGCGTCTTCTAAAACTGCCAAAGGCGGTCCAGGAAGCTGTTTTTAGCTATAAAATCACTGAAGGTCAGGCTCGACCATTGATCAATGTGCCCAAAGAAGTGGCAGAAGAGCTGCTGGAGAAAATCATTGCTGAAGGGTGGTCTGCTCGCCGCATTGAGCAGGCGATAGTCCTCTGGAAAGAGTCTAAAAACAATCCATTTGAAAAGCGACGTCCGGTCGAGATTCCTCATGAAGAAGTCGTTCAAAACTTGACCAAAAAACTGAATTCAAAGATCAAAATTCGTACCAATACGCGCGGTGCTGGACAAATCATCATACCATTCAAAAATGCTGTTGATTTTGAGCGTATCCATCAACTGCTGAAAAAGTAGCTAAAATCCACGGATTTTAGTGATTGGCCAAATCCTCATGGAGACTGGTCCGACGATGTCATACAAAGGTATTGGTCCCATACAATTTCGGGAATCACACGAATAGTTCTCTTGTCGGTGGTCGCCCATGACAAAAATAGTTCCTTCTGGCACGGTGGTATCGACATCGCCAGACGTTGGCTGCCCGGGCTCATTTTTATTCACTGTGGTATCAGGATTAAACCCATGAATATGAGCACTGTTATACACCGTAACGACGCCATCCTTAACGGTGACACGTTCACCAGCAAAGGCGATAACTCGCTTCACGATGTACTCATCTTTATTTGTTGAAGAGTTAAAATTTGGGTTTTTAAAGACAATGGTTTGGCCCCGCTCAGGGACGTATCGCTTGTTTTTGATTTGTGCCGCTGTCACTGGTAGTCGATTGACAATCAAACGATCACCTGTGTGCATGGTCGGTTCCATACTGGCGCCTTGAACAGTAAAATTACGAAAAATAAAGGTATTAATCAATAGTGTGCCGACCACCACGCCAACAACAAAAACGATGAGCCCCAAACTGTCACGAATCTTTGGGTGTCTATCAAGAAAAGTTGCATCCATCCTATTTAGTATAGCCTGTATAGTGTGATATAATCAAGAGATATGGAGCTACTGCGAACCGTTAAACGCAAGTCATTTTTTAGTGAGGTGGTGTACCATCTGTTGAACATCAGCTTAGCTTTGGTATTATTTGGTATTACGCTCATGGTCCAATCACCAGTGGCTGCAGTGGTGTTGGTTATTTTGAGTAAGTGGCGTGTACTGGCGGTGAGGCCACGTTTTTGGTGGACGAATATCCAGTCTAACCTGGTGGACTTGATCGTTGGATTGAGCGTGGTGGCATTGCTGTACCTGTCTGTGGGGAATATCGCCGTGCAAATTGCTTTCACTGCCTTTTATATCATTTGGCTGGTTGTTATCAAACCGATGTCAAAGCGTTGGCAAATGATGTTGCAGTCGGCCATCGCCATTTTATTTGGTACGGTAGCGTTATTCTCCATTGGCTATTTGTTGCCAGATATTGCAGTTGTTGCTGGCTCAATGATCATTGGCTATAGCGCCGCTCGGCATTTTTTGGTTAGCTACAAAGAAGATCAAATAGTTCTGCTGAGCTCTATCTGGGGAATTATGTTTGCGGAGATTGGCTGGCTAGCGTACTATTGGACCTTTGCCTATGCTATACCAGGACTCACCATGATCAAACTTCCGCAGGTGACTATTATTTTGCTGTTGATATCTTTCTTGGGCGAGCGGGTCTATCGATCATGGAAGAAAAACGGCGCGGTCGTACGGAGCGAGATCATGCCGCCAGTTTTGTTTTCTGTAGCAGTGATAGGCGTTATATTACTATTTTTCAACACAGTAACGAGGATTTGATAGATGACGGAGGTGGGACTAGATCAACCAAATAACAACGCGCAGGTGATTACGCTATCACGGCGACGGATGATGGCTATCTGGGTTGCCATAGCAGCGCTATTTTTGTTGATGATTATGATCGGTAGCGTACTGCTCATGATGGTGCTGCGTCCAAAGCTCGCCAGTACGCATGGCCCAACGGTTGACGGTAATCTGACTGTTACCGCCGAAGAATCGAATGTCTCAAAAATTGTGAATCAGGTATCGCCGAGCGTCGTATCGATTATCACCGTAAAAAGCAATGGTTTTAGGTCACAAGAGAACGCTGGAACTGGCGTGATCATCAGTAAAGACGGCTATATTTTGACGAATAAGCACGTAGTAAATGGTGGGCGGTCCTTCCAAATCATCACTGGCTCGGGCGACCGCCACACCAATGTCAAACTAGTGGGAGTTGATCCACTAAATGACATTGCGTTTTTGAAGATTAACGGTGTTGATAATCTGTCGCCAGCGACTATTGGCGACTCGAGTACTGTCCGCGTTGGTCAGAAAGTCATTGCTATCGGCAATTCGCTCGGTAAATTCCAGAACACTGTCACGAGCGGTATCATCTCAGGCAAGGGGCGTCCACTCCAAGCTTCATCAGACAGCGACGACGATCAAGACCAGAAGCCTGAATCATTGACAGACCTTCTGCAGACCGATGCTGCTATCAATCCAGGCAATTCAGGTGGTCCGCTGTTAAATATGGCTGGTCAAGTCATCGGCATTAATACCGCTATCGTCGAGGATGCCCAGAGTATTGGCTTTGCTATCCCGATAGGTGCAGCCAAAGGACTGATCCGGAGTGTTCTAGAAAAAGGTGAGATCAATAAATCATACATCGGTATACGTTATCTAGAGGTGACGCCAGAAACGCGGGCTGCAAATAAACTATCAGTCAAAAATGGTGCTTTTGTCGGTGGTGTTTCTGGGCAATTGGTGCAGCAGGGCGGTCCAGCAGACAAAGCGGGCATCAAATCTGGCGACATCATCACCAAGGTTAATGATAAAACCATTGGCGAACATGGTGGTTTGACAAGCTTGATTGGCGAATATCTGCCAGGCGAAACTATCGAGCTGACGGTTATCAGAGATAACAGAGAGCAGAAACTGAGGTTAACGCTCGGTGCCTACAAGTCGTAGCACCACGATCAATCCGCTGGTTTCCAAGTGTAAAAAGCCGTTTTGATTACCAAAGGCTACGATCGTCTGGTGTTGTTCTTCGTCTGCCTCGATGAATAGCAGTCCTTGGTCAGTCATATGCTTGGATGCTTGCTGAATGAGCTCTCGGATTAGCTTAAGCCCACCCTCGCTGGCATACAGGGCTTCTGACGGCTCGTGACGGAGCTCTGGTGAGGTGTTCTTCCAGTCCTTGTCTACATATGGCAAATTCGCTAAGATACAGTCGAGCTTTTCAAATTGACCAAGTAGTAAGGATTGTTTTTGCGTGAAGACTTTGGCGCCCAGTTTTTTGGCATTTTTTTCTGCCACTGAGAGGGCCTTAGGGCTAATATCTGACAAAACAACATGCCAGTTGTCTGGCAACTCGAGCGCCGCAGTGATCCCCAAGCATCCAGAGCCAGTTCCTATGTCGATGAGCGTCCTTGGTTGGTTGTCTCGTGGCGCTAGCTTTAGTAGTAGATTGATCATTTCTTCTGATTCGGGACGCGGTACTAGTACGCTGGGTGACACTTCAAATTCTCGTCCATAAAACTCTTTCTTACCCAAAATATATGCCAGCGGTACGCGGTCGAGACGCAGGCTAAGTCGTGCTTCGGCGATATCAACACGTCGCGGATCAATCTCTTCGTCCGGGTGCGCGTGAAGGTATGTTCGGTTTTTGCGCAAAGTATTAGCTAAAATGAGCTCCGCGTCTAATCGGGCTGATGCGATATCGGCGTGCTTTAACGTGTTAGTGGCGGTTGTTAGCCAGGATGTTATGGTTGACTTTTCTTGCATTATATGCTAGATTATACACTATTGAGGAGAAATTTCATAATCAACGTGGCTACTAGACGGCACGAGAAGAGTTGGCATGTATGAATAAGCGCGTGGACAAATTGGAAGTAGATTTTCCTTCTTGTGAGGGTATTGTGACCGTTGATCATGATTTTCCAAAGATTCAGCTTGATCGTAAGCTAGGTGCTGAGCTAGTGCCTGGTGAAGTTGTTGACCTTTCTGAAGAACGACTAAAAAAGTATCTTGAGTATGCTGAAATACCGGAGCAGCGATGGGGTGATTTGTCACTGATTGTCACTGGTACAGAAAATTCTTCGTATCTGGGGAGTGATGAATTAGGGTATGTAAGTGATGATGGCGAGGGAGGGCTTGATGTTGTTATCGGGATTGACTACGACTCTGACTCTGAGGCTACGCTACGGCATGAGCTGTGCCACGTCAAGGATGCGATAGACGGGGAAATTGACTTCCAGAAGAAAAATTTGTTATACACACTGGGAAGTTCAATATCTAAAGAACGATTACGTAAGCAGGCCATTATAATTCATGCTTTGGGCGCTCTTGCTTATGCGTGCGGTATGTATTTTAACTCTGAGGAGATGAAAAATAGTGTGCTCTCTGCGGTGGTTGCAAATAATACCGTGGCTGCGGCGTTACTGGGAGCACACCTGAAAGGGTACTATCATGATCCAGGAGAAAAGCGCGCTCGTAAGGCTGCGGAACATGGTAAATGGTTACCACATGTGTTCACGAGGCGTATTGATACTATGCCTGTTGACGAATTGGCGTCATCATTTGCGTCTCATCCTTGGACCTCGGTATATATAGCAAAAAATGATGATGAAGTGCGCGCCAGGGAGCAAGCCGCTGGCCAACTTGGTCTGTCGTATTATGCAACGACAGATCCAGAGGAGGTTAAACTGCTTGCCATTAAAGAGGCTGAGCGAGAGTATGTTGAGTATAAACGATTAGCCGAACAAGGGATAATCAGTAAAAGAGGACTTAGAAAGTTTAAGATTAGCGAAATAGCCGATGATTTCATGGATCGTGCAGAGGTAGCTACTAAAGGTGGCGGTGCAATGGTTGCTGTACTGCCTGATTCCATGTATCGTGTCAACATGGGAGAATATAGTAAACGATACGATGATATCAAGCGCGATATCGCGGAATAGAGTTTTTCGTTAAGCTTCAGTAGTCTTTGCTTTTAGCTCTTGCTCATACCGCTGTAGTTGCTCAATCAAATCGTCAATATCCCCGTTCAGCGCCGCGGGGATATTGCTGCGGCTGTAGTGGATGCGGTGGTCGGTGAGCGTCCTTGGTTGGTTGTCTCGTGGCACCAGTCTCAGGAGTAGGTTGATCAGCTATACCGATATCTTTCAATTGTTTGGTAGCGTTGCGGAGCCAGGTGGAGATATTCATGTTGTTAATTATACTACACGTTTTTAATATTGAAAAGAGCTAATGATTGCAAAAGTCAGAGAAAAGTGTTTTAAAAGCTTGACAAATCAAGAGATAGAGAGTATTATGTGAAGTGTTTATAACTCTGATGAGCAAAAGGGAGATGTATTATGACGAGTGAAGCAAAAGGGGTGAGAGAAGCAGCGGATGAAATACCGTATGATCATGAAGTTTGGGCTGACCTTATTCGTAAGAATCAAGCACTAGCGATGAATGTTCACGTAGACGATATGCTTCGTGTTGCTCAGGCTGCTAATCAGTCTGACACACAGTATTATGTGGCGCCAGATGTTGAGGAGGCTTGTGCATTACGCGTTGCAGATGTAAAACGCCTAAATAGCCTCGATGAACTATATCCATTTTTTGGTCGACACCTCAAACCGGAGAGTCCTGCTGAGATTAAGAGGACAGAGAGACGTCGTGTTGAGCATCTGTTTGATGCTAGTACTGCCGTGGTTGCTTTGGCGTTCAGAGATAGTGAACACGGCTTAAGTCCTTTCTGGAGAGAGCTTGACGCATTGCGGCGAGAAGAGAAAAAGGAAAAATGGTATCAGCGATTTCTGAAAAAGACACCACGAGCCTAAAAGGGCGATCATATTATGTTGCTTGAGCGTGACTTTCAGCATTCTTTGCTTTTAGCTCTCGCTCGTATCGCTGTAGTTGCTCAATCAAATCGTCAATATCCCCGTTCATCGCCGCGGGGATATTGCTACGGCTGTAGTGTATGCGGTGGTCGGTGATGCGGTCTTGCGGGAAGTTGTAGGTGCGGATTTTTTCGGAGCGATCGCCAGTGCCAACGAGTGATCGCCGCTCAGCACTCAACTTGGCATTTTCTTCGTCAATTTTCATCTGTAGTAAGCGCGAACGCAGCACGCTCATGGCTTTTTCGCGGTTCTTGATCTGTGATTTTTCGTCTTGGTTGGTCACGACGATACCAGTTGGTAGGTGAGTGATGCGCACCGCCGAGTCGGTGGTGTTGACGCTTTGACCACCATGACCACTGGAGCGGTAAATGTCAACTCGCAGATCATTGGCGTTGATTTCAATATCAGTTTCTTCGGCCTCTGGCAACACCGCTACGGTGACGGTGGAGGTGTGGACGCGACCTTGGCTTTCGGTGACTGGGACGCGCTGGACGCGGTGGACGCCGCCTTCAAATTTCAATTTGGCGTATGGTGCGTCGCCTTTGACCATGAAGATGACCTCTTTGTAGCCACCTGAGTCGTTGGCGGATTCGCTGACGAGCTCAGTTTTGTAGCAATTGGCTTCGCACCAGCGCAGATACATGCGGTACAGTTCCGCTGCAAATAGCGATGCTTCGTCGCCGCCAGCGCCAGCACGGATCTCTATGATGATATTTTTCTCGTCGTTTGGATCCTTTGGGGTTAACAAGATGAATAGCTCCTCCTCTAACTCTGCTAGGCGTGCTTCAGTTTCAGTGATTTCAGCTTTTGCTAGATCCGCAATCTCATCGCCGCCAGTAGCCAATTTTCGTGCTTCTTCTAAGTTTTTTGTTAGCTGCTGGCGCTCCTCGGCCTTTGCTATCAAGGTTTCCAGCTCTGAAAAACGTTTATTTTTGATGGTAAATTCTGGATCGCTATATGCGGTAGGCTGCGCTAAAAAATCTGCCAAGACTTGCCTCTCGGCGACTAGGTCGTCTAAGTGTAATGCAATTTGTGCCATATAAGCCATATTATAGCACAGAAACCCCGTGGCGTATATTGACAATAATAGTATTTGTGTGTATAATATGATAAATATGGTTAAGCTTAAAAACATGATTCCCGCGCGACTGCGCAGAGTCGGGCAAGCCAGTCTGAGCAGAGAGCCTGCATATGACCAAAATCAGGTGATGTACAATCTGTATGAGCAGGGTTCCGTTGCCGTTCATCCACTCGAGCCGTTTGAAGAGGTGTCTTCAGAAGAGATATCACATCGGATGGAAATAGACCACTGCGTGAAGCGAGCACCGACGTTAGCGGAGTTGATGAGCGATAGGGAGCATGGCAGGGAAAACGATGTGCATAGTGTGATCGGTAGGCGGGCTTTGCTTTCGCGTGAGGTTGATGCCTTGACCCGAGCAGATTTTTCAGTGCAAACGGAGCAACAGACAATTTCGGCATTGTTTTCTGGGTTGTGTGCGCGAAGTGATGATTTGGCGCGTACCTCACGATTGTCTAAAATCCGGAATCATCTCAACTATGTTGGTGAGCCGGAGCTCATGGAGGCGGCGCACGGAATCGCGACATATTGGAAGCATCGGTTGGATACGCATCTTGATAAAGCATTGTTTGTGATGCTGGGCGAAATTGGTAACATGGAACGTGCTGACTATGCCGCCCCAGAAGGAAAAATAAAAAGTGACGAATATTTCATGGAGTTGATCATGAGGGAGTTTTCTGATGATGAGTTGACCCAGTACGCCGATAGGCTGCTTATCGATGAGGGGGAATTGGTGAACTTGCCTAAAGAAAATGTTGATATCATCATGCTGGACGACTGGACAAGTAGTGGTATAGAAATCGCGGAACAGCAACAGTGTTTCTTGAGGCGACATCCGGACTTGAGGGACCATATAGAAGTTCAACTAGCGATTGCCAATGAAGAAAGGTTGAAAGTGGGCTTCCGTATGAATGGGGGGCAGTATGTGCCAGTTCGCTCCTACTACTCGGCAAATAGTTCATCCGAGCTTTTTAGTACGTATATTGCAGGGTCACATTCGTCAGACTACTCGTTGGCGTTTGATATCAGTTCTCTGCTTGGAGCAGAAGATGCGATGCCACCAGGCGTGCAAGTTGCGCGACCATATCACCGAGACGACTATCAGACGACCTTTCGTCAACGCTTACAACACGCTAGGTTGCATGGCTCAAACGTGATTAAATAGATACATGACATTTTCAACGTGGCGTGAGTTTGTTGAAGCTGAGGCTCAGCAGCCGTATTTTCGAGTCTTGATGAATCGGGTGGATGCTGAACGGGAGAAATATGAGGTATACCCAGCGAGGCAAGATATGTTTTCTTGTTTTGCCGCTTGTCCACTGGACACGGTGAAGGTAGTTGTCATTGGGCAAGATCCATATCATGGACCGGGTCAGGCGCATGGTATGAGTTTTTCGGTTAAGCCGGGAGTTAAATTGCCACCAAGTTTGCAGAATATTTTTAAGGAGTTGGTTGATGATACCGGGGTAGATATGCCGACTAGTGGTTTTTTGGAACCATGGGGCAAGCAGGGTGTACTGTTGATGAACACTAGCTGGAGCGTCAGACGAGGTCAGGCTGGTAGCCACGCAAATTACGGTTGGATGGAGTTTTCTAAAAATCTGCTAACGATGCTGAATGACTATGAGCAGCCGCTAGTGTTTATATTGTGGGGAGCGCACGCCCAAAAGGTTGGTCAGGCGATCACAGACAGTCGACATTTGAAGATTTGTAGTGCTCATCCGTCACCGTTTTCTGCCAATCGGGGATTCTTTGGTAGTAAGCCATTTTCGCGTGCCAATGATTTTCTGGTACGGAATGGCCGCGGGGCGATTGACTGGCGGTTACCTTGATTGACAAATAGTAACTTTATGTGATATAATATGAACTATGGAACATTCAATTGATACTATTAAACAAACACCAGATACGTTGCCGTTGCCATCTGTTACCAAAACGTACAGATTGCCCGAAGGGATGTTGCTCGGACCTGATGAATCAGTCAAGGTGAAAGGATTTATAGCTCGGGGAAGAATTGATGGAAGGTCGGCTGTCTTGGCTTTGGATGACTCGGGAGAGAATGATACTCAGGACTCAGTGCTGCAGTCTCATCTTGAGGATGCAATTTTTGGAGATTTTTCATTTATGCGCTCAGCATATTATAACCACATTGCTCAGCATCAGGGCATGACGACACCGAATATACTCAAAGTGTCAGAAAATGACCAAGAATCACTGAAGCTGACCGGTTTGTCTATGGTGCTGGCAACTGGATCTTTGGAGAAGATAGAGCAGAGGCAGGACTCCCCCGCGGGATTAGTTGTATCAAGGGGTGACGAACTGAAGGAAGTGGCTGATATTGAACATAGGGCAGCAGAGATTGGTCTGTATTCTCGAGCAACAGTACAGTTTCCTGGAGATGCGCAAGGAGCGGAAGAGTGTATCATATTGACGGATGCGGTCGGTAACCAGGTCATCATGCCGTCTCATGAAGAGACGACAGACCTTCTGGAGCGTCTGTTTGGTTATCAAGAAGCCGAAGGGCAGTTGTTTGATGCTGAAGCAGCACTGTCGGCTATGTCTGAGTAATTCGAAAACATTAGCCTAACAAAAACCGCCCCAGTGATGAGGCGGTTTCTTATAGGTGTCACAGTCTACTATTTGCTAGACTTTTTAGCCTTTTTGTCTGATTTTGGAGCATCAGTTTTTGCGGCTTTGTTGGCGTTCGCTTTCTTAGCTTTATTTGCCAAAGCTGCTTTGCGAGCTTCAGCTGCTGCCTGGCGCGCCTTGAAGCGGTCAACACGACCTTCGGTGTCGATAATCTTTTCTTCACCAGTAAAGAATGGGTGTGAAGCTGATGAAATATGAACCTTAACCAATGGATATTCGTTGCCGTCTTCCCATTTGATAGTTTCGGTTGTTTGCGCTGTTGACTGAGTCAAGAACGCGAAGCCCGCTTGTTCGTCGCTAAATACGACAGGGCGATAGTTCTGTGGGTGAATACTGCTTTTCATAACCGTTCAATTGTACACAATTTACCCTAGAATGTCAAAAGGAGTTGTCTCGAGAGTCGAATAGTGGTATAATTGCTAGGTAACTAATTTTAATGACACAATCCGTTTCACACTCCACATCGTGAGCGGATGAGGCAAAAGGAGAAAGAAATGTCTGTAGCAGTAGACATTAAGGCTTTGCTGGAGTCAGGTGTTCACTTTGGACACAAAACCAGCCGCTGGCACCCAAAGATGGCGCCATATATTCACAGTAAGCGTCAGGACAGTCACATTATTGACTTGGTCAAGACGGTTGAAGCGTTGGATAAGGCGTTGCCAGAACTAACAAAAATCGCAGCATCAGGCCGCAAAGTACTGTTTGTTGGCACGAAAAAGCAAGCCAAAGACGTGGTGCGTCAGGCTGCTGAAAAGATCAACCAGCCATATGTAGTTGAACGCTGGATCGGTGGTATGTTGACCAACGGTGCGACGATTACTCAGCAGATCAAAAAGCTGAAGAATTTGGAAAAGCGTATGGCGTCAGGTGACCTGGAAAAGCGCTACAACAAGTTGGAAGTGCAGCGTTTCCAAGAGGAAATCGATAGCTTGAACGTTAAATATGGCGGTATCAAAGACTTGATGGGCAAGCCAGGCGCAGTGGTCGTGGTTGATGCTTTGACTGACGCAAATGCAGTGCGTGAAGCTCAGACATTGGGTGTGCCGGTATTTGCTATTGTTGATACCAATGTCAATCCAACTGGCATCGACTACGTCATCCCTGGTAACGACGACGCTATCAAGGGTATTCAATTGCTATTAGACTACTTTACCGAAGCTGTTGCCGAAGGTGCGGGTAGCGTGAAACCTGAAGAAAAACCAGTGAAAAAAGAGGAGAAATAGGATGGGCGTTTCTGTTGACGACATTAAAAAACTGCGCGAATTGACTGGCGTAGGTTTGACCGACGCAAAGAAGGCATTGGTTGAAGCTGACGGTGATTTTGACAAGGCGCTGGAGGAAATGCGCAAAAAAGGCTTGACTAAGGCTGAGAAAAAAGGCGACCGTGAAGCACGTGAAGGCTTGATTGAGAGCTATGTTCACTCTGGTCGAATCGGCGTAATCGTTGAGGTTAACTGTGAGACTGACTTTGTGGCGCGCTTGGACGACTTCAAAACCTTGGCGCACGAAATTGCTATGCAGATTGCCGCGATGAACCCAAAGTATGCTTCTACAGAAGATATTCCAGCTGAGGAGATGGAGCGGGTGAAGGCTGAGTTGATGGCGAGCGAGACACTAGCAAGCAAGCCTGAAGAGATGCGCGAGAAGATCGTGACTGGTCAGCTGAACAAGCACTTTGCTGAGCAGGTATTGATGAGCCAAGCGTACATCTTGGACGATTCCAAGACGGTTGAGCAGCACATCAAGGAAGCGATTGCTAAATTGGGTGAGAACATTGTAGTCCGCCAATTTAAGCGAATTGAGCTGGGCGTCAGCGAATAACCTCTATATACAGAAAGGAAATCGGTTACAGCAATGTAGCCGATTTTTGATTTTGTCAATAGTTGCCATAAGTATATTGACAAAATAGCAAATCTATGCTAGTATGAGAGCATATTACATCAATATACACAAAAAGGAAAACTATGAATAAAAACATGAATGCAGCTCCGGCGTTCCCAGACCTTAATAATACAGTTCCTGATGGCTGGGCTAACCTATCAAGTGGGCTGGCTGTTCCAGAGAGTGCAGCTGCTGCATTCCCGAGCATTAATAAAGAGCCTAATGACTGGAATGAACTGGGAAATGGACTACTTGTTCCGGAAAGCGCAGCAAAAGGTGGCGCTGAAAATGGCATGATGACGCGCGATGAGCGCATCACTGACGGCCAAGAGAGATTTAACGCCTTGAAGACCCGGGCTCAAGAAGGCTTGAGCAAGATGATGCAAGGTCTTAAAGACCGTTTTTATATCGGCATTAGTCGGGGTGCTGAGTTACCTGGTCAAATTGCCACTGGTGCTGAGATGGTACGAGAGACTGTAGCTCAAAAAGGTACTGAAGCGCAAGAGTTTGTTGTTCAAAAGGGTAGTGAAGCAAGAGAAGCTATTGTTCAAAAAGGCGCTGAAACAAAAGAGGCAATTGGTAATGCCTGGGGCGCTGCACGAGGAAAGGCTGCAGAACTGTTTGAAAAGGGTAGTGATGTAATATTGCAAAATGTAAAAGTAGCACGTGAACGCAAGGCTGCTAGAATAAAAAATCGTCAGGAGCGGCGAGCAGCTCGTCAGCAGGCGCGCGAACAACGAGTAGCTGAGCTCGACAATCGCCAGGCGGCTCGTGTCAGTCGTCAGGAGGCTCGCCAGCAACAACGGGAAGCTCAAACTAAAGAGAATATAGCGGACAAGCTGGATACCGGGGACGACAAGGTATTCATCCGGCAAGAGCAACAAGCAGACACTGGAGCAACCTTAGAGTCTATGATGACCAAGAGGGAGCTGAATGACGCTAATGCTAAAGTGGAACAAATGAGCAAAGAAGCCGAGCGGGCAGAACAAGCGGCAGAAGCTGCTCGGTTAGAAGCAGATGCTAATCCTGGAGATGAGCGGTTACAGCTTGATGCCGAAGAAAAAGAGGGGCTGAAAATTGCAGCGAATGCTCGATTGAAGCGCGCAACAGGCGAAGTTACTCGGCTGCAGGCAGCGATGAGTCAGCTGGAGAAGAGCTCAGAAAGTGCGCAAAGCAATATTGAGGCTGCTCGAGAGCGTATTGAGGAGCGATGTGGTCGAGCTGAAGCGCGTAGAGCTGCTCGTATGGCTGCTCGTAAAGAAGCATTGGGCGACACCTGGGAATCAGCGAAAGATAGGGTTGCACGACTAGTAAATACCGACCCGAATAAGGTTAAACAGTTCGGCGTAAAGGTAGCAAAGGCAGCTGGTAGGTTGACTAAGGCTACCGCAAGTCGGTTGGTTCCAGTGAGCTAAAGACAATAGATATAATTGATTAGAAAAGATAAAAAGGGTATTATGATAGTTATGAATAATGACGAAAATACACAAATAATCATCCCAACAACTATGATAACGAAAGCACAGTTGAGCTCGGTAGGAATTAATCTACCTGACGACCAGGCACAGGCACTGATTCAGCACGTGGAAGAGACGGTGAATGAGCGGATTAGTGAGGAAATTGTTGACTCATTGGACGATGCGCAATTGGCTGAGCTTGTGGCGTTGCAGGATGGTGATGTACCGGCTGAGCAACTTGAGGCTTGGATTCGTGAACGAGTGCCAGAATATGATGAGATCGTTGAAGACAACGTGACAATCGTACTAGGTGAGTTGGTCGAAAATTCTGACGCAATTCAGGCGCAATAATACATGCTAGTGATAAAATCGCCTTCCTCATGAGGGCGATTTTATTGTGTGGAGATGATCAAGCAGCCGTCTTTCTGATGACGGGCATCAGTGGTAGTGACGACAAATTGGTGGTGTTGGATAGTCTCTTGGAGTAGTTTTTCGCGAGTTGCGTCCAGTTCAGAAAACACATCATCCATCAAAATGAGTGGGCGATGTTTGGTTCGTTCAGTTTGTAGCTCCAGCTCTAGGAGTTTAAAAGCTAGCATGATGGTGCGCATTTCGCCGCGAGAAGCAACTTTGACGGCTGGCCGTGAATGCAAGGATATCAAAAAATCTTCTCGCTGTGGTCCGGCGGAGGTGTAGCCTGTTGCTAATTCATATTCACGAGAACGCTGTAGCCTGTCCAGTAGAGACTGCTCGTAATTATCGAGGCTGACTGACGGTAGGTATTCAACAGTGAATGGTGTCTGTTTTCCTGCCAGGGAAGCATAGAGTAATTCAAGGCGTTTTTCGTATGTATATAAAAAATGTGCGCGGGCAGTTGCCAGGGCGTTTGCCGCCTGAACAAATTTTATATCCCATGCAAATAAGTGGTCTCGCCACTCGGCAGCGTTCTCGGGATGATGCTTGAGCAGTTCATTGCGCTGTAGGAGTGTTCGGTTAAAAATGCGCAGTTGGGCGTCATAGGTTGCGTCCAAGCGTGACAATAATCCATCTAGAAAATCACGACGTCGCTGCGGAGAAGACGAGATGAGTCGCAAGTCATTCGGCTCAAACAGCACCACAGGTAGGCGGTGTTTTCGGGGGAGTGTTTTGGAAGTACTGTCGGCAATGGTGAAGTCTTTTGTGATTGCGTTGTCGGCTGAACGTAATAGTTGGACGCGGCGTGGTTGGCTGTTGGTCTCCAGGTGAATGATGCTGTGTACTGTTTGGTGGCGCATGCAGTCAAGTAGTGATCCACGAAAACTTGTGCCACGCAGCGCTATATATATCGCTTCTAATAGGTTGGTTTTGCCGGTGCCATTTGGCCCAACGATAACCGTTCCGGTATCTCCCAGTTGCGTCTCGAACAACTCATACGAGCGGAAATTATACAATTTTAACCTCGAAATCATTATTCATATTGTATCATGGGCCGGGTAGCGCCATACGGGTAAAATTGCTATAATAGATAGGAAATAATTGGAGGCAGATATGTTTGACACTAAACCATATGAAGATAAAATGGCACAAGCCTTAGAGCATTTTCAGGATGAGCTGAAAAAAGTACGCACTGGTCGTGCGCACGCTGGGATGCTTGAGGGAGTGATGGTCGAGGTGTATGGCACTAAAATGCCGCTCAATCAAGTAGCTAATGTGACTGCTCCAGAAGCCCAGATGCTGCTAGTGACGCCATTTGATCCAAGCAATATTACGGCTATCGCCGCAGCTATTCGTGACAATCAAAGCTTGGGCTTTAATCCATCAGATGATGGTCGGGTGGTTCGCGTGCCGGTTCCAGCTCTCACTGAAGAGCGCCGCAAACAGTTAGTGAAGCAGGTGAGCGAGAAATCAGAAGAGGCACGAATCGCCATGCGAACTATTCGTCAGGATGCATTGAAGGACGCTAAGCGCATGAAAGATACTAAGGAACTGGGCGAAGACGACTTTAAGCGAGTTGAAAAAGAAATTGATTCATTGATGGGCGATACTCAAAAGCGAATCGAAGAGCTCTTTAAGGCTAAAGAACAGGACGTGCTGACTATTTAGTCTGATCGGCTAATCAGGTGGGCGATTCGAGATAGGTGTCTGAATGACTCTTGAAGATTTGAAACAATATGCACCGTATATAGACCAGCATATCGAGAAAGTGCTATGTGATTTTGCTGATGAAGTTCAGCCTGAGGCTGATGATGAACAGGCAGTTTGGGCACTGTCAACAATACGTGAATATGCTTTGAGGTCAGGAAAGCGGCTGAGGGGTGCTTTGGCTGCTTGTCTGTACGACGTGAGGACAGGTCAAAAATATGCCGAGGCTGGTTTATCTTTAGCAGCAGTGATTGAGATAATGCATGATTATCTGCTTATACTGGACGATGTTATGGATCGGTCTGCGACGCGCCGCGGGCTGCCAACAGTTCATGAACAGTACCAAAAGCAGTTCTCGCATATTGGAGCTGATAGCTTTGAATCAGATATGATGGCTATCAATGTCGGGTTATTGGTACAACACATTGCCAGTTGGTATCTGTCTCGCATGGATGTGAATACAAAAACTGTTCAGCAAATAATGCACCGTAACATCGGTATCACCGGGTTTGGACAGATGGCTGACGTGGCGGGTACAATTACTCGTCCAACGACGTCTGAGCAGATTATCAAAAAGTATTATAAAAAGAGTAGCATCTACACTTTTGTGAATCCGTTGCTCTGTGCGCTGGCTTTGGCAGGTGACACCGATGAAACTGCTCAACGACAAGTTGAGGCGTTTGGGCTGCCAGCGGGACTGGCGTTTCAGCTTCGTGATGATTGGCTGGGTATCTTTGGCAGCCCGGAAGAGTCAGGAAAAAGCAACCTTGATGATATTCATGAAGGAAAGAATACATTTTTAGTACAAGAAACTTTGGAGCGATGTACTGAGGATCAGAAGAAAACATTGTTGGAAATCATTGGTAATGAGCAGGCGACAGCAGATGACCTAAGTGCCGTGAAGGAAGTTATGACGCAGACAGGTGCGGTAGAGACGGCTCAAGCTTTGATGGAGCAAGCGGGGCGTGAGGCATGCGAAGCTGCCCGAGTCTCAAGCTTGTGGACTAGTGATTTCGCTGGGTTGTTACAACAAGTGGTACAATATAGTATGGAGCGAATAAAATAGTGAGTGAGAGTAGCGTACCCCAGCATATTGGATATATCATGGACGGCAATCGTCGGTGGGCTGAGCGTCATGGCTTGCCAGCCTATGAAGGACATCTGGCGGGCTATACTGCCATGAAAGAAGTCCTGACGGCTAATATTGATGCTGGTGTGAAATATGTTTCGGTATATGCGTTTAGTTCTGAGAACTGGCGTCGTTCGCAAACGGAAGTCGACAAGCTGATGAAACTATTGGTCAAATGCGTTAAAACCGATGCGAAATATCTCCATGACCGTCAAGTTCGTGTCGTGGTGCTTGGTTCACGCGACCAGCTGCCAGAGAAGGTCATCCAGGCAATAGAAGAGATTGAGTCTGCTACCTCGAACTATACTAAAGGTACGTTGGCGTTGTGCTTTAACTATGGTGGTCAGCAGGAAATCGTCAATGCTGTCAAGCAGATCATCGCTTCAGGAGTTACAGAGGACCAGGTGACAGCTGATTTGATTGAACAAAATTTATACTCACCAGAGATACCGCCGTGTGATTTGATCGTTCGGACTAGTGGTGAGCAACGCCTGAGCAACTTTATGCTGTGGCGATCGGCCTTGAGCGAGTTTTTGTTTCTAAAAAAGCATTGGCCGGACATGCGAGCGGAAGACGTTGAAAATATATTAGATGAATACGCTAAGAGAAATCGAAGGTTTGGGGGGTAACATATGGTCGTGTTGGGTGTTGTAATTGGGCTGTTGGTTTTAGTCTTTTTGGTGGCCATCCATGAGCTTGGCCATGCTATTGTGGCGAAACGCAATGGCGTGAAAGTGGAGGAATATGGCATTGGTTTTCCGCCACGAGCAAAAAAATGGCAGCCAAAGCAAAGCTTTTTGGGCAAGAATGTTGTGTTTAGCTTGAATTGGTTGCCACTGGGTGGCTTTGTGAAGCTTAAAGGTGAGTATGACTCAGCTCGTGGCAAAGGTGCGTATGGAGCTGCGGGGTATTGGGTTAAAACGAAAATATTGCTAGCAGGTGTATTGATCAATTGGCTGGCGGCTGTAGTGTTATTTGCGGTGTTGGCTGTGTTCGGGTTGCCTAAAATATTACCAAACCAAGTGATGTTGCCGTTTGATAATACATCTGTTAAAACACCAGTTAAGATTGTTCGTCTCACCGAGGGCTCGCCAGCGGCACAAGTTGGCCTGCGAGTTAATGATGAAATTATAGCTATGAACGAAAAAACAATTAGTACTTCAGCCCAACTTTCTGAAGCGACGCAGCAGTCTTCTGGGCAGACCGTAAATATTGAAGTGAAACGAAACAGTCAGACACTACATTTTCGAACAACGCTACTCAGTCGTGATCAGGCAAAAAATGGTGGCTATCTGGGGGTTGTGCCACATCAGTCAGAGACTATCCATGCGACATGGTCGGCGCCACTAGTGGGCGTTGCAACAACGGTGCAGCTAACTCATGAAACGCTGAAGGGCGTTGGCTCTATGATAGTACAGGGAATTGGCGGCTTCTTTGGACAATTTATTGGTTCACCAGAACAGAAGCAGGCAGCTAAGGCTGATTTGGCAAAGGTGGGTAATAACGTGGCAGGTCCAGTTGGTATCTTGGGTGTACTATTTCCATCAGTTGTTAATTCTGGATTGACGCAGGTGCTACTGTTGGCGGCAATCATCTCTTTGACGCTGGCAGTGATGAATATTTTGCCAATCCCAGCACTTGATGGCGGGCGTTGGTTTACCATGACGATTTTTAGATTGTTGAAGAAGCCGTTGACCAAAGATCGCGAAGAAACGATTCAAGCGACTGGCTTTTTGATTTTAATGGCATTAACAATAGTGGTAACGTGGAATGATATCGCAAAATTATTCTCATAAGCATAAGAGCAAAAAATTAGTACAGCTCAAAAAGAACTGGCTGTGGTGCTTGATTTTGCCTGTTTGGGCGTACGCATCGTTCATGGTGTCAGGTCTACTGGTTTCGTTGGTAGTGTGGTTGTTGGTGCAGGCGGGTGTGCCGCTCAAGAGTGTACCGTCGGTTTTGTTGACAACTGGTGTTTCGGTGGTCGTGTGGATAATCACGGTAGTTATGGTCACTATGGTGCCGTATTGGCTATTTAGGCGTAAGTCGAGCATCAAAGACCTTGGTGTCACTGGTAAACCAGCATGGCTGGACCTGGTTATACCCGTACCGACTTTTGCTGCGTATTTTATTTGTTCCATCATGATGGCGGCATTGGCAGTAACGTTTTTGAATGTTGATTTTAAGCAAACACAACAGTTGCCTTTTGATACGACAACATTGTATTCACAGGCTCAGTACGCCATGATCTTTTTCACACTGGTGGTATTGGCGCCCTTGGCAGAGGAGCTGCTATTTCGCGGGTACCTATACACGAAATTGCGCAAGACAACCTCAGTGAAAGTCTCGGTCATCATCACTAGCCTCACGTTTGGCTTGGCGCATTTGGCAATTGGTAGTGAAAATTTGCAGTGGAATGTTGTACTAGACACTTTTGTACTCAGTATCTTCTCGTGTTTGTTACGGGAATGAATTACCGTAATAAACACAAGCAAATACAGAGTACAAGAGTGTCTAAGACAAAATTCTATCA
>CAUTLS010000002.1:0-30196 GCA_963539345.1 uncultured Candidatus Saccharibacteria bacterium | reverse complement strand
TCCATCATTTTTGTTCCCAGAGTGGCTCAGGTCTATTAGTCAATGTATCCCGATGACTCCCGTCGTTGATGGCCTTCGGTTGATATCAACAGAACACGCAAGCCTGACAGAAGTTCTGCCGCAGTTTGGTGGAGTTCTGCTGTGTATCGTCATCGTCTACGCCTTGGCTATTAAACTATTCCGCTGGGAATAACTACTGCTAGTAGCAAAACATAGCCTTTTTTCGTATAATCAAAGTATATGGTGGTGGAATACTTTGAGCGATCAGCGGCGGGTGAGCGTCTAGAAAAGGTAAGTCGTCCTCGCTCTCACGCGTGGGTGCATATATCTGGTAAATTGCTGGATATGGACGACTTGTCAGACAAGCTCTTATTGAATGCAAATATCCTGCGTGACGTTTGTGATGTCCGTGAGTTGTCACGAGCAGAGTTTAGCAATGGTGTAGAATACATTTTCTTGCGTTTACCAGTTGGTCTGGCTGATGCCGCCAAAACTGCCCCGATACTCATCGCAGTGTCGCGTGATCGGCTCGTAACTGCCAGTCCGCACACTTCTTTTTCGCCGTTAGATACTGATGCTTTCATGACCACTGACACGCGTCAGCCCTCTGCGGTAGTGTCAGCCGTTATCGCCTCCATCATCACCGAGTACGAGCAGCGACTGCATGCGCTATCGACCAAAATTACCAGCGCTCGCAAGCGGCTCACACATTTTGATGTCCAAAACGAGGACTTTGTTGAGTTCGTCGCTATTGAAGATAGCCTCAATGAATATCGAAGTGGTTTGGAGGGCTTGGTCACGGTTGTCGAGCAACTGGAGGCAAATCGTCGGCAGTTGTTTAATTTGCGTGATATTGAAGCCTTTGGTGATATCATATTGCATGCTCGCCAGTTGCTAGTGGCCATTAGCTCAAGTGCCCAAACGATTGACAGTATTCAAAACGCTTATTCAACCATTGCCAATAACACCTTGAACCAGCGCATGAAGGTACTCACGACTATCACTATTCTACTAGCGGTGCCAAATGTGTTTTACGGTATGTATGGCATGAATATCGGATTGCCATTTCAGGGCGAGTGGTGGGCGTACGCTGCCATCATGGGTATTACACTGTTGTTAATTTTACTAACATTACTACTTGCCAAGCGATTCCGCTTATTCTAAAATTAAAAGTAATAAAGTAGGGAGTAAGCACTTGACGTGCTATATTTCCTTTGGTACTATGGTTGACGTGTCTCGCGCCGAAGCATTGAGTTGCGGTTTGTAATAAAGGTCGAAGCGCGTGAGGCTGCATTTAGTACGAAGGAGTACAAATACATGCCGATAGCAATCAATTTTGTGTCATCACGACGCAAAAAGATCGCAGTGGATGTAGTGCCTGCCGAATGGCAAACATACATAGCACAATAACATATCTAAAACCGCCCGAGCGCTAAACCCGGGCGGTTTTAGATTGATTTACGGTAATCTACTCAGCCTTCTTTTCCTCAGTAGAAACACCTGCTGCTTTGAGCGCGTTTTCTACCTCAGCGTCAATACTGTTGAGGTCTTCTACCTTTTTGCCATTGATGAATATGGTTGGTGTAGCAGTAATTTCGTGTGCACGGCTAACGGCAGTGTCGAAACTAATTTTTTGCAATACGCGGTCGCTTGTTAGGTCATTGGCAAAGCGTGATTCATCGAGTTTAAGCTGCTTGGCATAGCCCATGAAGATATCGTTGCGTTTGTGATTTTGGGCATTGCTCCACGCGTCTTGGTTTTCGTAGAGTAAATCGTGCATTTCCCAGTATTTACCTTGCAAGCCTGCCGCCTCAGCTACTGACGCTGCTAGGCGAGCGTGAGTGTGACCAGACAGTGGGAAGTTGCGGAAGATCAATTGCACATTATCTTTGTGCTTTTCGACAGCTGATTTAATGCGCGGTGCAACAGTGCGACAACCCGGGCATTGATAATCACCGTATTCAATAATCGTAACTTTAGGCTTGTCAGCCCCAAATGTGTGCTCCTGAATGTCGCCATTACGCTTTTCAGCAGGGATGATTTTTGTGAGTTGATCTTTGGCGATATCGCTAATATCTAAGCGGTGTGTTACTGATAGATATACCATGCCACCAAGTATCGTCACCACGATTGCGATAAATACGCCCCAGGTTTTTCCGTTCATTCTTGTCCTCCAAATTAACTCTAGCAATAATAGCATAAAATCAGGTAAAATAAAACCATGAGTGTATGTCGATTAAGTGTTATATATGGATTGATTATCGTCGTTTTGATATTGGTACTAGGGGTACATCCACAACTTTCGTCGCACAGTCAATTTGAGTTGAAGCGCCGGGCGCATCGGGGCGACGAAGAAGCCAGGCTGCTGCTGAAACGCCGCACCTACTTGGCTGATTTATTTTCGTTGCAGCGGGTGATCACGGCATTATTATTGGTGTCGCTCAGTGTCATCGGTGTGGAGTTGTTTCACTGGCTAGTTGGTTTTTTGGTGTCGTTAGTCATCGCGCTTTATTCGGGCGCCGTGGCTCGCTTGTCGCCACTGCAGAAAATTTCACAGCGCATCTATGAACGGTATGAAGGAGCAATCATCCGCTGCATTGAAAAGTATTCAGTTGTATTTTGGGCGATCCGTTCTGTTGTACCGTCACAAAGTAGTGAATTGGATGTTGAATCGCGTGAGGAGCTGCTGGAGATAGTCAAGAACGCTGGCGATGCATTGTCCAAGGACGAAAAAAAGCTTATCACCAATAGTCTCAAGTTCAAGGACATGAAAGTCACTGACGCCATAATTCCACGTACTATGATTGATAGCATAGGTAAAGATGAAGTACTAGGTCCCATCGTTCTGGACGGACTGTATCAAACAGGGCACAGCCGTTTTCCGGTAATTGATGGGGATATTGATCATGTTGTGGGTATGCTGTATGTGCAAGATTTGGTGACCATTGGTAACGCCAAAAAGTCGCAAAAAGCGCACCACGTTACTGATGCTATGGAGCACGCTGTGTTTTACATTCGAGAAGACCAATCGTTGCAGCAAGCCTTGGCTGCCTTCATCAAAACCAGACACCATCTATTCATCGTGATCAACCAGTACCGTGAAACAGTTGGACTGTTAAGCCTGGAAGATGCTTTGGAAGCGCTTTTAGGAAAGAAAATTAATGATGAATTTGATACCCATGAAGATCTGCGCAAAGTAGCTGAGCGCAATCCACGCGGTAATAATAGCCCAAAAACTACCGAAACTATCTAAGAATTTATCTTTTGCATATATCGACATTCGGGATAATTCGAGCATCCGTAGAATGGTGAATGATTATTTTTGCTGTGTCTTATCACCAGATGACCGCCACGACAGCGTGGGCATGGTTTAATTTTTTGAGATATGTCTGATACGTCAGGAATTGGTATTACGACACCTTTATCTTCAAGGGCGCGAATGATGGTAAGTAGTCCCGTGTTATCAATAAGCCGTATTTTGTTGCCATTGGTAGAATATTTTACAAATCTTCGCGCGTCCGATGAGAAGATATTTGTCGTGACAAAGAATGCTTCACCTCCGTGTAAATGATCAACAACTGCACCATAAAAATCACGCACTTCGGATACTTTGACAATTTGTTTAATATACTTTTTACATTGGACATAACTTTGGACGCCGTTTTTGTATAATACAATGTCGATGCCACCGTCGCGTTTATACGGGGTGGTTGCAGCCGAATAGCCAAAATGCTCAAATAATTGAGCGATGTATTTTTCGAAATCATACGGCGACATGGAGCGAATTTTGGTGAGCAGTTCATGGTCGCTGAGTGGTGTGGCTGGATTAGACCTGTTCTCGGTAATGGGCTGCTTGTTCGTTGATTGTGCCCCTTCCGAGACGGACACTTTGGTTGACTGGATATCTACTGCGGGCGATACTTCCTGGCGTAATTCCTCTAGCTCCCGGTAGGCTGTGATATATCGTTTATGATAATAAAACACTACAAAAGGACTGGCGATGATCCACGTAATTAAACAAAAGATGACTACAGTGCCCACCGTATAGCTATCCATAGGGCGATTATAGCATAAAACTGTTGCCGCTGTGGTATAATAACAGATATGAAACAGAGGACTTTTGCAATTGATACACCAACAAAAGTTGGGGAAATGATTACCGTGGCGGGCTGGGTGCATTCCCGGCGCGATCACGGCGGGCTGATTTTTATTGACCTACGCGACCATACTGGGTTGGTGCAGCTGGTGATTAATCCTGATAGGGCGGAGGCATTTCGTTTGGCGGAAAGCTTGCGTGATGAATTTGTGATTCGTGCTAGCGGTATGGTGACGGAGCGTGGCGAAGGTTTGAAAAACCCAAATATCGCCAGTGGTGATGTGGAAATTGTGGTGGAAAACCTGGAAATTTTGAACCGTGCTGAAACCTTGCCGATCCAGCCATTTGCTGAGGAAAACCAAGCGGGTGAGGACTTGCGTTTCAAATATCGTTACCTCGACTTGCGCCGTCCAAAGATGCAGGAGATGTTGAAAAAACGCGCTGAGATGTATAGGCGAATGCATCAGTATATGGATACTCGGGACTTCATCGAGATTCAGACGCCGATTTTGGCAAATTCTAGCCCCGAGGGCGCGCGTGATTTTCTGATCCCCAGCCGGTTGCAGGAAAATAAGTTCTATGCTCTGCCGCAAGCGCCGCAGCAGTTCAAGCAGCTGTTGATGGTTGGCGGCGTACCGCGGTATTACCAGCTGGCGGCGTGTTTTCGCGATGAAGATCCGCGAGCTGATCGACTGTACGGCGAGTTTTATCAGCTGGATCTGGAGATGAGCTTCGTTGAGGACGGCGAGGAGGTTCGCCGGGAGGTCGAACCGTTGATGCGACAGCTAGCGACCGAGTTTGCGGGCAAGAAGTTGCTGGATTTGAGCGGTCTCGCGGTCGGTGACGGCAGTCCAATTCCGCGCATTTCCTACCGCGACGCCATGGAGACGTATGGCTCGGACAAGCCGGATCTACGTTTTGGCATGGAATTGGTGGAGCTAACAGATGTGTTTGCCAACACCGAATTTGGCGTGTTCAAAAACGCTGAGTGTATCAAAGCGATTTGCGTGAAAAACGGCGCTTCTTTGAGCCGCAAGCAAATTGATCAATTCACCGACATTGCCAAGAGTGAGGGGGCGGGCGGTTTGCCCTACATTAAATATGTTAAAATAAAACACCCTGACGAGGCACAGGGATATGCAATCCCGATCACTAGTAGTGATTTTTATGGCTATGATGCGATTTCGCCAGTGGCAAAACACTTGTCAGACAGAGAACGTAAATCGCTTATAGATACAATGAAACCTGAAGACGGTGATGTTGTCTTCTTCGGCGCCGACACTCGCTCAGTCGTCAACGCCGTACTTGGTCGTCTGCGCAACGAATTTGCTACCCATTTCAACTTGAAAGACCCGAGCGTGGTGGCCTTGGCTTGGATTATTGATTTTCCGTTTTATGAATGGGATGATCACGGCAAGAAGCTTGATTTTGGGCACAACCCATTTGGTATGCCAAAGGGCGGGTTACAGGCGCTGGAGTCGGCCAAGACTGACGCCGACAAGCTCGCCATCGTGGCTGATCAATTCGACATGGTGATGAATGGCTACGAAATCTGCTCCGGCGGTGTGCGAAACCACAATCCTGCAGTGCTATATAAAGTATTTGACCTGCTTGGCTTTAGTGAACCCTATGTTGAGGAAAAATTTGGCGCCATGCTAAATGCCTTCAAATACGGTGCGCCGCCGCACGCTGGCTGTGCCTTTGGTGTTGACCGCATCCTCATGGAGCTCATCGACGAAACGAACGTCCGCGAGACCCTAGCTTTTCCAAAGAACGGCTCTGGTGTTGACGTGATGATGGATTCACCGTCAACAGTCGATCCAGCGCAGCTACGAGAATTAGGACTATAAGATACATCACGGCGGAGTAAATCTGCCGTGATCATGTTAACTAGTAGGTGGAATTATTTTTGCCGCTTTTTCTGGCTGATAAATTGTGCAACAAGACCAATGATAACAACCAGAACTGCAACGTAAAGCAACCCGTTAATCAACCAGGCGGCAAGGCGAAACACCATGCTCAATACCCAAGCGATGATAACCAGGACTGCAATGCTGTAAATTAATTTAGGAAAAGACATATATTCATTATACCATCTACCGTGAGCTAAGCATACCGTTAAACCACCCCTTAGTATGGCAATCACGAAAGTTCCAAGCCCCAGGGTTTTCGGTCTTGTAGCTCCAGTAAAACCAGGCGTCAACATTTGCTGGTACGGCAAGTTGTGATTGGCAGTGAGCGTATTCAGTGTCGTCGCTAGCAATGCCTGGCGGCAAAGTAGCACTCCATTCGCCAATAATCAGCGGCTGCTGCTGGGCATAATCGCGGTACTCGTCAGACCGTTGGTCAAGAACCTGACGGTGGTAGGTTAGTGAGGTTGCTTGATTGTCTGTGTCGGAAAAGCACTGATAATGGTGTATATCCAGCGTGTTAGAGCCGACGCGCCCCGACCACCAGGCTGGCTGGTAGCAATCAGATGCCACGATACGCACATGAGATGGCAATTTACTGCGCAATTTCCGGCTCGTTTGCCGTGTCCACCACCACAGTCGCCACCGTTCACGTCGGGTGTTTACCAGGGGCTCATTGAGTAGTTCGATGCCCCATAGGGCTGGATGCTCACCGTATTCACTAGCGATATCCAGCAATATCTGTGTGGTTTTTCGCTGATTGGTGCGTTGATACCACCCGACAGTACTGGTATTGCCGCTGCCGCTGTGGTCGCTGGCGTTTTGAGCACCAGGTGCAGCGTGGAGGTCGAGTAGCACCTGTAGGTCATACTGCCGGGCCATGTCCATCAGCCAGTCAACCTGCGGCTTTGCTGATATATACGGCGGCTGATCCTCGAGCGCCCAATAACCAATCGGCAGTCGTATCAACTGCACACCAGTCTGCGCCAACCATTTGATATCAGCTTCCTGGATGAACGTTTGTCGATGCCGCTGGATGCGCGCCTGACCATCTATGGTTTTAGATAATTCATATTCGTTAGTCGCGTCTGTTCCGGCAAATACACTTGGCGTCATCCATCGTTCGAGCACCAGCCAACCGCCCAGATTAACTCCAGGTATGGCGGGCGAGGAAGGATGACCACTCATATCTCTACTGTAGCACGAATACATTGTCGAATAGCAGCGAAACGGCTATACTGAAAGTAATGTATGATAGGCACGAAGTTAGTGTAAAAGTGGCGCTGTATAGCAGTGACGGCAAACGCACCTTGTTGTTGCGGCATTGGGGTGATGCGGGGTTTGGTCTGCCGGGCGGGCATATCGACGCTGGCGAAATGCCGGATGAAGCGCTGGAGCGGGAGTTGCGCGAGGAACTAGGTATCACCATTGATGCGACGCCGGCTGACTTTTATGTGCGCGACCCATATGATACCACTGCTAAAAACCATAAAATCATCCTTGGCTATACAGCCACAATTGACGGTGATATTGAGCTGCCGGACCAGGCCTGTGATGGTAGCGAAGCAGGTCCCGTCTGGCTGACGCGGGTAGAAGTTGAGACTGCCGACAAACTCGCGCCAGGTTATCGGGATTTTTTGCTGAAATGGTGGCCGTAAATTAATGTAACACAGCAGGAGATGATAAAAGGCTATGCAATTAATGTCGAATATAGAATACGAAGCAAAAATATATGATATTGATCCAGCCGATATCGCTGGGAAATTGGCAAAACTTGGCGCCAAAGAGATTGGTAATTATAATTTTCACCGTTATGTATTTGATACAATTCCGGCGATACCAAATCGCTGGGTACGGTTGCGCTCCGATGGGCAACACGCTACTCTGACTGTCAAAGAAATAACCACTGACGCTATTGATGGGACTCACGAGTGGGAGGTTGAAGTCTCCGACCTAGAAACGACCCTGGAGATATTAGCAAAGATTGGCATTAAACCATGCGGCTATCAAGAAAATAAACGCCAAGAATATGACTTGGATGGCGTCCAGGTCGTCATTGACCACTGGCCGAAGCTAAAACCATACATTGAAATAGAGGGTAATAGCGTAGAGGAAGTGATAAACACTGCGAAACTTTTGGGCTATACCAAAAATGATTTGATGACGAAAAATACTACTGAGTTATATCAGGATATTGGTATAGATATTGAGAAAATGCTAGAGTTAACATTCAATTCAACTGTCGAGGACGGAATGCTCACAGGATTATAACTGAACACCCAGCCACGCTGCCAACACATCGCCGGCAAAGTAGGCCAGTCCAGCGGCGACTGCGCCGAGGAGCAGGGTGATGGCGGCTTCTCGCCATGGCGATTGATTACCAACTTTGCCTTTGATGAAGCCAATCGTCAGGAAAGCAACCGCTGTTAGTGCAGAGCTGATATAAAACAAGGTAGTGCTTGGCACTTTTGAGCCTGCAATGACGTCAATCAAGTACGGCAATACTGGCACGCTACCCACGGCGACAAAGGCCAAAAATGTAACTGCGCCGATGATTTTTGGCGAAGCTCGTTTTTGGGTATCGCGGGCCGAATCTTCATGCTCAGCGCTGGCTGCCAGGTAGGCACTGGCACCCATCGAGAAGCCATCGGCGATGAGGTTTGCAATGCCTAAAATGAGGATAACCGCGCTGGAGATGCCGGCTCCGGCCGAAGCTGCCACGACGGCAAAGGTTGTCACGGTGCCGTCAACCGCACCGTACACAAATTCTGAAATGTATCGTCTAAAAAATATGTTCATAACCGTGCCATTATAGCACAATTAGGCGTTGTCAGGTCTATTCGCGTATACTAAAGCAATGAATACTGATGATTTCCAGGCGCTGATCCATCAAAAAGGCCGCGAGCTCTACCGGCCGATGCCGTGGCGTGATCAGCCGACCTTGTACTATGTGCTGGTGAGTGAGCTGATGTTGCAGCAAACCCAGGTTGCTCGCGTCTTGACGAAGTTTAGAGAGTTTACCGCTGAGTTTCCGGATGTTCAATCACTGGCAGCTGCTGAGCTAACAGAAGTATTACGTGCGTGGCAGGGGCTGGGCTATAACCGTCGCGCCCAGTATCTTCACCGCGCAGCACAAGCCATCGCCGCTGGCGTCCCGGTGACTACGCTAGATGACCTCGTTGCATTGCCGGGTATTGGCGTCAATACCGCTGGTGCCATCATGAACTATGCCTATCAAGTGCCAACACCGTTCATTGAGACAAATATTCGTACCGTCTATCTCAATCATTTCTTTGCGGGTCAGACAGCGGTAGCAGATCGCGACATACTGACTGTTGTTGAGCAGACGATGGACCGGGCAAATCCGCGCCAGTGGTTTTGGGCGCTGATGGATTATGGCAGTGAATTGAAAGCTCAGGGTAAGGGTAAATTGTCCGCCAGTCGCCACTACACCAAACAATCGCAATTCACCGGCAGTCTCCGCCAGATGCGCGGTGAGATTTTGCGTCGGTATGTTGACGGACAGCCACTCGCTGAAATTACCGCTGATTTGCAGGACGATTCACGATTTGCGGCGGCACTGGATGGCTTGCGGCGGGACGGTCTCATTGCTTAACGATACGGTATTGACATTTTAAACCGTCTATGCTATCATAATAACCAGTCGATACGACGAATATAAACAACAAATCAAAGGAAAGGTATGGAAGACATGCAAACAGTTATTATACTGATGACTGCGGTGATTGTGGTCCATTCGGTGGCGATCATCATCTTGTTCAGTATAATAATCTCGCTCTTGGTAAAACTCAAACGTATTGCCAGCCAAGCTGAAACAGCAGCGTATAATATTGCACAAGCGACAGAATGGCTGTCACCAAGAAAAGTCTTTACTGAAGCTTCTCGGCTTTTTCGTCGGAAATAGCAAGGATTCATCAGTAAAATCTAACAATAAACAAACAAAGGAGAAACTATGAAAAAAGTATTAACTGTCTTAGGTGCTGCGGTAGCTGGTTTTGCGGCTGGTGTATTGACTGCACCAAAAAGTGGTAAGGAAACTCGCAAAGACTTAAAGAAAAAAGCTAACGAGTTGAAAAAAGATGCTGACAAATGTGCAGCAAAGGCAAAGACGGTAGCAAAAGACACAGCTGCCTCTCTGAAGTCTGGGGCGCAAAAAGTAGGTAAAGCTACCACCGAAGCGGCTCACGACGTTAAAGGTGATGTTGAAAAAAGTCTGAAATAATTTGACAACAATCCAAAAACGCGGGACAATGGAACAGATGAAACAAGCTGTTACAAGTCTCGCGTTTTTGATGATTGTTTTTAGTGTGATTGTCGGGTCTTCGGTCGTCGTGAAAGCGCTTGATGGTCAAGCCGAATCTGCAAACGGGATCGATGCCATCAAAGCCAATTGCCAGGATATTCGTGGAAATCTCAGTCGACTGCATTATAGTGACGCAATTTTACGAGTAAACACCGGTCAAGCGTACAATGATATTTCTTCGCGCCTGATGGCACGCATGAACGGTCGTCTGGCTGTGAATAAGATTGACGCTGCGGACCTCGTTTCTTTGACGAGTCGGTTTGAAAAGGGTCGGTCATTGTTCTCCTCTCGGTATAATGAATATGAATCTGCCTTGGCAGCGCTTCTGAAGATTGATTGCAAAAATCAGCCAACTGATTTTTATGCTCAGTTCAACATTGCTCGTGATGCACGGCTCAAATTGTCATCATCAGTTCGCGAGCTCAACGACATTATCGCTGAGTATGGCACTAAAGTCGAAAAGATAAAGGAAAAACTCAAGTGATACGCCAGCAAATAATGGAGCATAAATTGCCGGCATTTATCGCAGGTTCGGTGTTGCTAGCTATGCTCTTGGTTACTTTGTCGATGTTCATCTACTATGCGTCAGGAGCTTCGCGGTTGGATTTGAGCCGCCCAGAGTACAAGTCGATGCGCTCAAAGATCGATCAAGGCAAGGCGCTAGACGAGGGATTTTCGGCGCAGGGTGAAATCACCAAATCAACCATAGACGAATTTATGAAGCTGTACAAAGCAGAGGCTGAAAAAACTACAAGCTCGCAGAATTTTTCAGTTGATGCGCTAAGTGACGCTAGTCTAGGAATTACCCAAAGTCAGTCAAATCAATAACTATTTTTTCAACGGTCCATTGGTGGTGAGCGGTAGCGTGGCTAGTTTGATGTCGTTATTTTCGAACTCACGCAGCAGTCGCCGCCGCATTTCTGAAGTGACACTCCATTGGTCTGAGGGCTGAGTTTTACCAGCAATGATCACTTCCACTGAATGTCCGGTGATATCGCCCAGTGAAGTAAACTTTGGTGGGTCGATGATTTTTCGTTTCCAGGATTTTTCCAGTGACAGTTTATAGCCAATGTCATTGATAATTTCGGTGGCGGCTGAGATGTCAACTGACGGATCGAGCTGTAGGATAAACCGAGAGATACTGTAGCCCATGGTTTTGTTGATGACCTGCTGGATGGTACCGTTTGGAATATAGTGAACGTTACCGTCGGTGTCACGCACGACTGTCGAGCGGGTACCAACGCGCTCTACTTTGCCGACTGCACCCATGATATCGACAACATCACCAACGCGGTATTGGTTCTCAGCGATGATGAAGATACCAGCCAGGAAGTCCTTGACTAGTGATTGCGCACCAAAACCCAACGCCACACCGATGATCCCGGCACTGGCAAACAGCGGGGACAGATCGACCAAAAAGAGTTTATTTGCAACCACTGCCAATGCATAGGCAATCATTAAGATTCGCCAGAAGCTGCGGAGCAACTGAATCAAGGTCTCCTGACGTTTCTCGATATCTTTTTTGTGCCAATCTCGATGTTTGGCTGTCGACCTGACCACGCTTTTGATGCCCCATTTTAGCAGCACGCGGCCAATATAGTAAGCGATGATGGCGCCGATAACCGTACTCCATGCCTCGATGAAACGCTGCTCCATTAGCCAACCCAGACCATTTTGCTTCAGCCACTCATCGAAATTGGAGGAATCTAAAATATACTTAGTAAGCGTATCCATAATAGATTTAGTATAATGAATAATATGAGTTTTGTCGATCCGAATCAGTTCATCATCACCCGTAAACGCAAGAAATATAAATTTGCACTGTTTGCTAATTCGCCACTGTGTTTTGAGTATGACGAATGGTTGGCGGTAAAAGATCAGTTAGATAAACAGCCGACGGTGATGGAGATAGGTGCGGGCAATGGCTTGTTTGCGGTCGAGCAGGCAGCGCGTCATCCAGAACAAACCGTTGTAGCGCTTGATGTCAAAGGTGATCGCCTGCAAAAGGGTGCCCGAGAGGCTGAGGTACGTGGACTGGCAAATATCTTTTTTGTGCGAGCCCGAGCCGATCAAATTGATCAATTGGTCGCTCCGGCATCACTCGAGACCATTTGGCTAACATTTTCTGACCCATTTCCTCGAAAACATTCGGCCGGTCGGCGACTAACCTATCCGCACTTTCTGGCAGTGTACCGCAACCTATTATCGGCAGAGGGCGCCCTGCTCATCAAACACGACAACACTGATTTCTTTTGTTGGAGTTTGGAGCAGCTGGTTAGCCAAGGGTGGTCTTTGCAGGAGTTGACCTTTGATTTGCATGAGTCTGGGCTGGCTGATGACTATAAGATCCTCACATCCTATGAGCAGCGCTGGCTGGACGAAGGTAGAATTACAAAGTTTGTTAATGCTAAAGCTGACGGGAGAAGGAGCTAATATGCCACACATTCACACCGCACCCAACCAACACGACCACACCGTTACCGGATATGTCATTCGTACCGATGGCGATCAACCGCGGGCGTTGCTGCATGTACATAAAAAACTGGGGAAATTACTGCCGCCGGGCGGTCACATAGAACTGGACGAAACGCCATGGGCAGCGATGTTGCATGAACTACGTGAAGAAACTGGCTATGATACCAATCAGTTGTCTGTTCTGCAGCCAACCTTGCGCCTGCATCAAGCTGAAATGCCAGAGGTGACGCTTCACCCGCAGCCACTACTCATGAACACTCATGACATTACGCCGGAGCATTATCACTCGGATACCTGCTACGCACTGGTAGTTCGGGAAGATCCACGCCATGAATTAGCCGCGGGCGAATCAACGGATGTGCGGTGGCTGACACAAGACGACATAGCGGCGCTACCGCCTGAACAAATCTGGGATAATACACGAGCGAGCTATATGTCATTGTTTGATAGGTTTTTAGACGAATGGGAATTAGTGCCAGCGAGTGAGTTTTCGGCAGGCAAATGATAGGAGGAGAGATGATGAATATACAAGAATATGCAGATAAAGCCATCACCACATTATCAGACAACTATAAATACGGCGACATCAGCCCGCAATTAATGGGTCAGGTATTGGGACTAGCTGGTGAATCTGGTGAGGTAGTTGAAAAAATCAAAAAGTTACTGCGTGACAAGCAGGGAAGCCTTGAGGAGTCAGACAAGGCAGAGATCCTCAAAGAGTTGGGGGATATCTTGTGGTATGTCAATGCAGTAGCGCATTTATTGGGGTCGAGCCTGGAAGATGTAGCGCGGATGAACAACGAGAAACTGCTGAGCCGCAAACAGCGTCATCAGCTACACGGCAGTGGTGATAATCGCTAAGTGTCCAGCGTGGTGGCGCGTTGTCGCACCCAATGATCAATAGTTCCGGCGCCCATACATAAGACTAATTTTCCAGCATCGAGCGAAGCAGTGATGTGATCCCACAGCGCATCATCCAGCTCGGCAAACGTTACAACGTCAGGGCGCGAAGCAACGATGTGGCGTGTTAATTCTTGCGGTGTTAAAACTGGCAAGTCTGGATTTTCGCGGGTCAAATAGGTTGGTAGCCAATAGATCGTCTCAGCGGCCTCAAAGACGTCTGCCGTATATTGTGTCATGATTTCGTGCTGGCGAACATTTTGATGTGGTTGATACACTAGTACCACATGGTCCGATAGTTCTTGCGCCAGTTGTAGTGTGGCTTTGATTTCCACTGGGTGGTGACCATAGTCTGAATACAACCCCTCAGCCAATTTCTCAAATCGGCGACCTGCACCAGGGAATTGATTGATGCTGGTGATGATGCTTGCTTCGTCAATTTCTGTCATGTGTTTGACTGCTTCTAAGGCCAGCATACCGTTACGCCGATTATGCTCACCAGTCAAGTGGATATCTGGGTGATATTCGGTCAGCACTTGTACATTGTCATCATCAAAAAACGCAGCAGTTTCCTGCCAGGTGACGACACTTTCAGACTGCCTACCAAAGGTGCGGAAAGCTGCCAGATAATCAGCTTCCGTTGGGTAGGTGTCAGGGTGGTCATAGTCAACTGAAGTGATGAGGCTCAGCCATGGTTTGAAATTCAAGAAGTTCCGGTCAAATTCGTCACACTCGTAAATAAAAAATTGACTAGTTGGGTCAAACTTGCCACTTGGTCCAAAGCTCAAGGTTGAGCCGACCGAATAACTGACTGGAATCCCTAACTGTTGCAGGGTCCACACGATCATACTAGTGGTGGTGGTTTTGCCGTGGGTGCCAGCGACAGCCACGAGTTTTAAGTTTTTATCAGATATGATGTGTGCTAACAACTCATCGCGTTTGCCGGTTTTGATGCCGAGCTTGTGAGCAAGTACTAACTCAGGGTGATCTGCCGGCAGAGCTGCGGTATAGACAAACCAATCAAACGGCTGTTTGTCATGCTCTTCCTGTAAAAAAGTCCCTGATTGATCAAGGGCAACGTGAATGCCGCGTTCCATCAAAGCCGCGGTCAGTGGACTGGCTGATTGGTCTGAGCCACAGACGTCATACCCAGCGTCGTGAGCAATCTCAGCCAATGGTCCTATGCCAACACCACCGATTCCTGAAAAATAAATTCGCATGGCTTTATTATAGCACTCTCGCCCGTCTCTCGGTATGTGTGCTATACTAAAACCAGAGTAAGAAGGGGTGGAATGACAGATAAACGCAACGTCCGATTCAAAATTCGTCGACTCGAGCAGGTCAAAACATGGCAGCTGTTGATTTTGTTTGTTATGTTTGCTTTCATCACAGCAACATTCCTACGGCTCAATAATGTTGGTATGGTGGAGCGTCGTGAAGCGGTGTACGCTGCAGATAAGACAGATGATTCGGTTGGTTTAGCGAGCCGATTGTATGATCTACAGAGGTTTGTAAGCGCTCACATGAATGCCGATCCTGGCAGAGTTGCATTGGTTAAGACGTATGAACGAGACAATGAGCGGCATAAAAAAGCCTATCAAGAAAGCAGCAACAGTACCGCCAACGGTGATGCATTTCAAAAGGCTGAGGCTGTTTGTGGGCCGATCGCACGGTCCAACGGCTGGCGTTGGCCGGATATGCGCTATACAAATTGCATCAACCAAGAATTAGAAAAAATTCCTGGCGGACAAGCGGTGATGAGTGAGTTTAAGCCGTTACCGGTTGAGCCGTATTACCACACCTTTACCTCGCCCCTCTGGTCACCAGATTTTGCTGGTTGGTCGTTGATTGTCACGGTAATAATCGGTCTTATTATCATAGGTCGACTCGTGGTCTTGGCTATTCTTCGCTTTATTTTACGCCGCCGAAAGCGTTTTTAGGCTTGACAGGGGCCAACAGGGGTAGTAATCTTATAAGGTAAAGTACTAATAGGAGGTATTACCACATGGCTTACAAGCACACTAACTCAAAGGGCGTTACGTACTACTTGCACAAGACTGAAGTAACTCTACGCGGCGGCAAGACTCAGACCATCTACTTCTTCGCAAAGGTAGAAAAGAACGACAAGGGTACACCATGCGATCTTCCGGAGGACCGTATCGTTAAAGAAAATCCACGCAACGGTTTCTTGACCATTTCTAAAAAGAAATAATTATCAAATACTCGCAATCAATATAATAGCTCTCCAACAGGGGAGCTATTTGACTTTTTGGATATATTATGATATCATGAAAGCATGAGCAAGATCATTACGTCACATGTTGCCATGAATACTGAAGGGGATATCGTATATCCTGGGGGAGACCCTGATGTTGATCCAGATGAGCTGCAGGCAAGGTTAGACCGGGAAGAGGCTGACCGTGCGGCTGAGCAGCGCTATGATGAGCACCTGCGGCAGGCGCGCTCTGGTGATTTTGCCGGAAGAAACAAAATACTAGGAAAGATTGCAAAGCTGGCTGGTGCCGCCAACCGGTCTCGAGGCGCGGGAAAAATGCACGACATGGGTAGGGCTGATAAGATTAGAGGTGCGGCTGAGGCTGCCAAAAGAAGCATCGCTGAACGGCAGAAAGCGCTGGAGCTTGCCAGGACAGCCTGTCGGGCTTGTCCACTAAAAGATTTCTGTGTGATGGACCCGGAGGTATTGGTCAGAGACTTGTCAAAGACGGGCAAAGCAGGTAGTAGCGTAAGACAACGGTTCTCACAAAGGGTTGAAAAGTCAGACAACAATCATTTGTGTGAAGATAATTTACGGCCAGGTAGGTTGCCGAAGCAATAAGGCAAGAAAAAATCCCCTCAATGACGAGAGGATCTTTTCTTGGTTGCGGGGGTAGGATTTGAACCTACGACCTTTTGGTTATGAGCCAAACGAGCTACCAGGCTGCTCTACCCCGCGGCACATAGATGATTGTAGCATAGACAAGGATGATTGGCAAATATAGTCAGCCCTATGACCTTTTTCGGTTGGCTCCAAACAGGAAATTAGTCCATTGTTGGAGGTTGCTTTCGGTTAATTGCTGCTTGGAAACCGTGGCAGTTTTCTCAGTTTCAACATCAGTTGACGGCACGATCAGTTGTTTTTCACCTGGTGATCCATGGCCCAACCGCTGGCGAACTGCCAAGTCTTGATATTCAACAGTTTGGTAATATTTGGCTTCATATTCAGCCAAAGATACCTTCAAAGTTTCTAACTCGACTTGCTGCTTTTTATTGTCCAATAGCTGCTGTAAATGATAATTTCTCTGCATAGCCTCAACTGACCCCCAGGCCCAGCTGAGTGCTATCAAAACCGCTCCAGCGATGATGACGTTGTTAAGCGTCAAATAATCGTGGCGGATGTGATAGATAAGTCTTCTTAGTTCGTGTTTGTCGAGTTTTTTTATCATCATGATGTTTGGTGGGGGCGGCTGGGATCGAACCAGCGACCAATCGGTTATGAGCCGACTGCTCTAACCCCTGAGCTACGCCCCCGCTCAGTTCAGTATATCATAGCTTCGGGGATAAATTATAGTAATTTACCAGCGGCAATTCGCGTCGCTTCTGACCAGGAAGTGAAGCAGCTTGGCGTGCTGATGAGCTGTTTGGCGGTTAGGCGATGACGGATGGCGATGCTGAGTTCACTGATGAGGTCGCTTGCGTGCGGCGCAACGATGGCTGCGCCGATGAGCACGCCTTTGGTGTCAACGATCAATTTAACAAAGCCATTGCGGCAGTCGGTGATGTTACTGCGAGCCGTTAGGGTGAGTGGAGCGATAGCTGTTTTGTACCGTAGGTCGCGTTTGATGCATTCTTGTTCATTCAATCCAACCTGAGCAACTTCAGGGAACGTGAACGCCACCAGTAAGTTTGGCGTTAGGTCAGCTTCGATAGCGGTGCGGTGGGTCAGATTATGAGCAGCAGTTCGACTTTGGGTCAGGACGGCGTGGGTTTGGATGGCTGGATCAGTGATATTGCCAGCAGCGAAAATGTGCCGTGCTGAGGTTTGCATGCGAGCATTAACAGTAATGCCCTGGTGAGTGTAAGCAACGCCAGCGTTTTCTAGTCCCATGTCAGTCTGCGGGACGCGTTGCTCTGCCACCAAGATTTCATCAACGCGAACTGATTTTTGTTGCCGACCTTGAATATAGGTGACGCGCTTTTGCAACCCCTCTTTTTGTAGGGCAACCACGCGAGATCGTGTCAAAATGGTCATATTACGGCTAACTTTTGCGTCTTCTGCGACGATTGGTCCAACTTCAATATCAAACTCTAGCAAAATTCGATTGGCTTTTTCCGCAACGTAGACTTTGGTGCCAAATGAGGCGTACAAATAGGCAATTTCCATAGCAGTGGCGTTGCCGCCAACAACGAACAGGGTTTTCGGTGGGCGGGTCAATGACAAAATATTTTCTGGTGTTAAGTAAGGGATTTTGTCGCTACCAGGAATGGTTGACTTCTCCCAGGCTGCTCCCGTGGCGATCAAGAATTTGCGGGCCGACAAATGGCGACGATTGACAGTGATTTCATTAGGGCTGAGAAAATGAGCGTTGCCAGAGAAGACGCTGATGCCTTGTTTTTCATAATAATAGCGATTACCGCCTGCGCCAGTGCGTTTGATGACGGTGTCTCGCCAGGACAGGAGAGACGGGTGATTGTAGTTGAGCGCGTTGGTTCGTAGGCCAAATTTGGCAGCGCGTTTGGCGTTGTAAAATACTTCGGCTGCGTACAGCATGGCACCCAGTGGCATGTCGCCCCAGTTGGGAGATTCTCCACCAAAGGTTCCCCGTTCGACGACGGCAACTTTTTTGCCAGCACGGGCTAAAATACTGGCCGCTGGAGCTCCTGCTGCTCCACTGCCGATGACGATAATATCATAATCAAATGTTGGTTTTTGTGCCATGGTTGCCCCCTAGGTTATATCATAAGTTTGTCATTTTTATACATGTACGCGGCGTCAGAGTGCAGAGGTTCAAGGAAAGTTGTTGCGGTTCGCCGTATGTCGTTTGCGGTTATTTCTGGCTTTTCTTTGCACCAGTCAATCACTTGAAACGTTACTTGTGCTGCGATGTCTTCTGCTTGTCCGTCTGGCACGCGAACACTGCAGCAGGTTTTGACAATTGAACGGTGCAGCTTTTCTGGATCGAATGGTTCGGTGCCTCGGTGATTATTATTTTTCTTGACAATCGTTATTTGCATCACCAGCCAATCCCCATGCTTGTTATCCCCATGACGCGGTCAATGAATAGGTAAAACGCTAGGATGAACAGACAACTGCCACCGGTAAATTGTAGGAATGATTTGGACTGCTCACGCCATTGTTGAATTTGAGCGATATTGTAGCCACTACCAACAAGAATCAGAATGCCGAGGAGTGGCAAAAGTGAGCCGATGACGTAGAGTAGGATGGCCGATAGCTGGAAGAGACCGGAAGGCAGACTGATGATGGCGAGACTGGCTGCTAGCAGTGGACCAATGATGAAGATGAGTTCAGCGATGACGCTCGTCATGCCGAGTGAAAAGGCCTCGGCGCTACTTTTGGTTGCTTTGCTGCGCTTTGCTAAAAAACGTGCCATGCCACGAGGTAGCCATAGGACGATGCCGGTTTTTTGCTTGCGGCGATAGTAGAATGCCCAAGTCGCCAGCCCCAAGCCAACTGCGATACCGGTGGTAACGGAAGCAACCAGGCGTTCAATGATCACGGTTTGGTTAATGACGATGGTTAAGATATGAACTGTAAACGTCGCCAACAGTAACGTCATCAAAAAAACACCGAGCACGAAGCTATTCATCCGTCGTAATAGCAGCATATGGCGGGTCTTTTTGCCTAACGCATGACCGCTCATCAGCGTCAACATGCTAACACTCAACTGCAAACTAGCATGAATGCCAGCTGCCAGAAGGACGATAGCAAGTGATGAGAGTATGGCGTACGTCATGTTTATATGAATATTCCTTTAATATCAGTGTAGCATAGGCGGTTTAAAAAGGGAAAATAATCATGAGGATTTTGTGATATTGCTATTGCTTTTTTGTCAAAAATGTGCTAATGTAGAGTTAGGTTTCATTATTAAATAAACACAAGGACCAAATACATCATGACAGAGCAAGCAATTGCAGAGCGCGAGCTAACTGCGTTTTTAGAAGGTATCGAAAAACAACAACTTGAAACGTGGAAGCATCAGCGGACTTCACAAGAAATGAGTGAATTTGTGTTGAGAAAGCTCCGAGCGCTTGATGATAAATAAGGTCGCCTAGAGAAAAACCTCCATGAATCATGGAGGTTTGGCTTGCAATACTGGTAGCACCGGGTGGACCCGAACCACCGACCTCAGGCTTATGAGTCCTGCGCTCTAACCAGCTGAGCTACGGTGCCACGTCTGAGGGTGATTATAGCATGGTATTGCTGTTTCACCAAGAGCTGAATTGATTTTATCAATATCAAAACCGCTCATGCTTTGCTATAATGGAAAAGATGAAATATGCGGTAGCAGTCAGTGGTGGGATTGACAGCGTTGTGTTGCTGGATCTTATGGCGCACAAAGGGCATCAATGTGTGGTTTTGCACTTTGATCATGGTATGCGTGCTGATTCGAGGGCTGATGCGCAGTTTGTTGAAGCGCTGGCTCGTCGGTATGGGTTTTTGTTTGCAGGCAAAAGAGAAGAACTGCTGGGAGCTAACGAAGCGATTGCTCGGCAGCGGCGCTACGCATTTTTGTTGGCGGCGGCCGAGAAGCATGGTGCACAGTTGGTGACCGCGCATCACTTGGACGACGTGGTTGAAACGATTGCGCTGAATGTGGCGCGAGGGACACGCTGGAGAGGGCTGGCGGTGCTTGGTGATTCGCGGATCATGCGACCCCTGACACATTGGACCAAACAACAGCTCACAACCTATGCAGTGAGGCGCCGGCTGGAATGGGTTGAGGATGAGACCAACGCCAGTGATGTCTATACGCGTAATCGTTTGCGGCGTAAGTTGATGAACCTGCCAGATGGTGCCAAACAGCAGATATACAATTTGTGGCAAGAGCAGTTGGAGTTAGCAGAGGCGATTACTGACGAGTCAGCACAGCTTTTGACGGAGCCACTCAATCGGTATTTTTTCATCAGCATCGATATGGCTGAAGCGGTGGAATTACTAGCAGAGTATCTTCGAAAAAAATTTGCTACTTCCCTGCTGACGTCGCAGCTCGAGCGAGCGGTGGTGGCGCTCAAGACGGGTAAGCCCGGTACGGTCTGGCAGATCGGTGAAGGGTTAGAGATGAAATTATCACTAAAAACTGCTATAATCAAAAAGATTGATTTAGGTAGAAAGGATTTTTCAGATTATGGCGGTAAAGATGCCGAACAAGAATGGCAAGAATAAAATCAGTCAGTTTATGCGACTGGGCCTTTTTTGGGCAATTGTTGTATTGATTGGTTTGGCAGTGTATGCGTCAACTGCGCAGCACGCTAATTTGAAGGAAGTGGCTTTGAGCGATGTGGTTAGCCGAGCGAACAAGGGTGACATTAAACTCATCCAAGTCCAGGGCAACGACCTGACGGTGACGGTTAAAGACCAAGATAAGCCAACAGAAAAATCCATCAAAGAAAATAGCAGCATTTACGAGCAAGGCCTCAAGAAAGATGCGCCAGTTGAGGTCAAGGTTGTGCCTCAATCACGTACTGGCGAGGTGGTATGGAATGTTGCCATTACCTTTGTGCCGGTTATTTTGATCATCGGTTTCTTTGTGTTCATGATGCGACAGAGTCAGGGGCAGAATAACCAAGCCATGGGCTTTGGTAAATCAAAAGCTCGATTGTATGGCGAAGACAAAGAAAAGGTTAACTTTGAAGATATTGCTGGTAATGATAACGCTAAGCAAGACTTGCAAGAAGTCGTTGATTTCCTGAAAAATCCAAAGAAATACCGTGAGCTCGGCGCTAAGATTCCACGAGGAGTATTGTTGGTCGGTCACCCAGGTACTGGTAAAACTATGCTGGCGCGAGCTGTAGCTGGCGAAGCAGGCGTGCCATTTTTCTCTATCTCCGGTTCGGAGTTTGTGGAGATGTTTGTTGGAGTTGGTGCGTCACGAGTCCGTGACTTGTTCACTAAGGCCAAGAAAAATGCACCATGCATCATTTTCATCGATGAGATTGACGCGGTTGGTCGTAAACGTGGCTCTGGTATGGGCGGCGGACATGATGAGCGCGAACAGACCTTGAATCAGATTTTGGTGGAAATGGATGGCTTTGACGGCGACACGAATGTGATCGTCCTGGCGGCTACCAACCGAGCAGATGTGTTGGATCCAGCGTTGCTGCGTCCTGGTCGTTTTGACCGGCGAGTTAATATCATGCTGCCAGAGCGCAAAGACCGCGAAGCTATTTTGAAAGTTCACTTTAAGAACAAGCCAACTGACGACACTGTTAATTTGGACGCGTTGGCGGCAAAGACTGCTGGTTCGAGCGGTGCTGATTTGGCAAACATCGCCAACGAGTCTGCTATCATTGCTGCACGGCGCAACAAGAAAAAGATTACCAACGAGGAATTGACCGAAGCGTTTGAACGAGTAGCGATTGGTCCAGAGCGCAAGGCCAAGGTCATGAGCGACAAGGAAAAGGAATTGACGGCGTATCACGAAGCTGGCCATGCCATCGTCGGTCACGTCTTGCCAGATTCTGATCCAGTTCACAAGGTTACTATCATTCCGCGTGGTGGCACTGGTGGTGTGACGTGGTTCTTGCCGCCAGAGGACAAGAGTTACACCAACGTCTATGAATTTAAAGACATTTTGGCCCGGGCCATGGGTGGACGAGTAGCTGAGCAGATTTTGTATGGTGATGACGGTATTACCACTGGAGCGGGCTCTGACCTGCGTAATGCGACCCAGATTGCTCGTGATATGGTGATTGAGCAAGGTATGGGTAAGGCTCTGCGTGACCAAGTCTTCCACGAGGATAATGGTGGGTTGATGTTTGACAAGATGACGCGAGAACGGCCGTACTCAGACGAAACAGCGAAGCAGATAGACCAAGAAGTGGCAGCACTGATCAATGAAGCGAAGGTGCGAGCCATGACGGTTCTGAAAGCCAATCGTTCACATCTGGACAAGTTGGCGGCTGCTCTGCTCAAGGACGAAACCTTGGAGGAAGAAGTAGTGGCAGACATACTCAAGGGTACTAAGTTGCCAAAGGAAGCAAAACTTCACGCATAATCGATTATGGGGCGAGTTCGGCAAGCAGTCACCAAAGTGAATCAGCGGCTGACCGTGAAATTGGCAGCCAGTCTATTGGCAGGATCTATGCTGCTGAGTAGCCTGCTGGGATTTTGGCGTGACCGTTTGCTGAACGCTGCCTATATGCCCAACAAAGAAGCAGGGCTGGCTGGTTATGTTGTTGGTCTTGACGCGTACACTGCGGCATTCATGGTGCCGGACTTTATGTTTGCTATTTTGGTGTCGGGTGCGCTAAGTGTGACCTTCATCCCGGTGTTTAATGAGCGGTGGACCAAGGGAAATAAGCAGTCAGCTTGGCAGATTAGCTCTAGTATGATCAATTTCATGGCACTAACCACCCTGGCTGCTAGTGTGCTCATCATCATCTTTGCTGATCCATTGATGCGCTATTTCATTGCGCCGGGAATGAGTGAATCAGGTCATGCGTTGGCAGTTAGCATGATGCGGGTGATCGCTGTCAACCCATTTATCTTTGCAATCGCTGCCGTCATCGCTAGCATTCAGCAAGCGGTGGGGCGTTTCACCTTTTATGCTCTCGCGCCAATGATTTATAATATTGGTATCATCATCGGTACAGTCTGGTTTACGAATGGTATCAATATCTTTGGTTGGCAGATCTTTGAGGGCGGCATCATGGGCGTGGCGCTGGGTGTGGTGCTTGGTTCGGTGATGCAGCTTATCGTTAGTGCTGTCGGGTTGGTCGGTTTGGGCTTTGACTATGAGTTTAAGTTGCACTGGCGTAACCGCGGTTTTCGCAAAGTGTTGAGTTTACTACCAGCGCGTTCGGTTGACCAGGGTATGGACTACGCAGTCAGCTTGGTGGAAGTTAACCTGGCTTCTCGACTAGGTGACGGTGTCATCCGTGCCTATCAGCAGGCCCTGACGCTACACATGATGCCGATCAACCTCATCGGTGTGGCGGTTTCTAACGCAGCTTTTCCTCAGTTGACCGAGCATTTGGGTAATAATCGCCAGGATTTGTTTCAAAAAGATTTGCGTCAATTGCTGCGGGTGATCATTTGGATGGCCTTGCCGGTGTCTGTCATAACATTCTTTACTCGAGGGTATGTTGTTCACTTTATCCGCAACACCGGAGATCCGATGATGGCGGGTATTTTGGGATGTCTGGTTGTGGCAATTCTGTTCCGTACTATTTATCACATGGCGGCTCGGGCATTTTACGCACAGCAGGATACAAAAACACCGCTAAACATCTCTTTTGCGGCTATTGGCTTGAATGTGGTACTGGCAATTGTCTTATCGATGGTGCTGAAAATGGGCGCCTATGGACTGGCGTGGGCACAGTCGACAGTGGCTGTCATTGAGGTAGTGATTTTATTTGTTGTGTTAGAAAAACGAATTCCGCACTTGTTTGACGCTTCGTTCGTGGCGGCGGTGTTGCGTATGATCGTGGCATCAACGGTAGCAGGAATCGTTTGTTATTTGATGTTACAGGTGTTGCCATTCCGTGAGAGCGACAGTAGCTTCTTCTCAGCCTTTCCGAAGTTTATGATTATCGCTGGTGTGAGTTTTCTAGCTTACGGTTTGATGTCGCGGATGCTCAAATTGCCAGAAGTTGAGCCGATCATCAGGCAAGTGAATAAGTTCTTATTTGTACGTTTGGACGGGAAACGACGCTGATGGAAGCTATCCGCAATTTTTGCATCATCGCTCACATCGATCACGGCAAGTCGACGCTGGCTGATCGAATGATGGAGATGACGGGGACGGTGGAGAAGCGCGAGATGAAGTCACAGCTGCTGGACAGTATGGATTTGGAGCGTGAAAAGGGTATTACGATTAAGCTCGCGCCGGTGCGGATGAAGTATCATTACCGCCAGCCAGCGGCAACCGCTTCCTCTGAATCGAATGTCGCAGGCGACGCCAGCGACAGGGCTATCGATTCATCGGAAGGATTGCCACTGGCTGGGTCGTATGATCTCAACCTTATCGACACGCCTGGCCACGTTGATTTTAGTTATGAAGTGTCGCGCAGCTTGCAGGCGTGCGAGGGGGCGGTGTTGGTGGTCGACGCTAGCCAGGGTATCCAGGCACAGACGTTAGCGAATGTCTACCTGGCGATGGAGCAAGACCTCACGATAATCCCGGTGCTGAACAAGGTTGATTTACCAGCCGCTGATGTGCCGCGCGTATCCAAGCAGGTGATCAATCTGCTAGGCTGTGACGAGAGTGAGATTATTCATATTTCCGCCAAAACCGGGCAGAATGTTGATCAAGTTTTGGAGGCGATTGTTGAGCGAATTCCAGCGCCGATTTCACCACTGGCGGTTGAGTATCCTGATGTTGCGCCGGCTGATCTCCCGACTCGGGCGCTGATTTTCGATAGTTATTATGATGATTACCGTGGGGTGATTTTGTATGTCAGGGTGGTTGACGGGCAAATTAAAAAGGGTGAAGCGATTCACATGATGGCAACTGGCGCGAACGGTCTGGCGCTGGAGGTCGGCCATCTCAGCCCCGGCATGATCCCCGATCCGTCGCTGGACACTGGTGAAATCGGTTACATTGTCACCAACCTGAAAACCACGCGTGAAGCGCGGGTGGGCGATACGGTGACGCTGAAAAAATATGTGGGCTAGTGATGATTGATCCTTGGTTTGATTGTCGGCGAGACGCTAATGGTAAAGACCCAGATCAGCACAGCTCGACGTTAAAGCGCTATCATGCTGAATTGTGGACTAAACCGCTACCTGATGGCTGTCAACTGACTATGCTGGATCAGGGAGCCTACTTAATAGCCAGTGACGGTCGGCATCAGATTCCTGTTTCAAGTGATAATATAGTAGCTACCTTTGAAGCTTGGAAACGTAATAAGTTGATTGTTGAGCAGACTCCACGAGATGTTTTAGCGGCAATAGATAATGTTGATTGGCGTATTGGTTCAGAAATTATTTTTCCCAGCGAGCTACGCGGCGGAACGCAGACCATCAATCGTGCGAGAGGCTGGCATCGCAAAATTGGTGATCGGTTTGACCTGACGTTAGAATGTATTGCCCGCTGGTATCAAGGCAAGGACAGCCCGCTCGCTGATGTTTTTGATCGTTATCGTGACTTTTTTGAGTGGTTTGGTGATTTTCGGGGCTATGTTGATTTTTTCTTGTTGCAAGATTTTGTTGATGACGAATACCAAGTTAACATACTAACAGATTTTGATAATTTTCAGTCGTCACCGTTGCCTCAGACCGTTGAGCAGTACACAGCATATTTGCAGGGCTTGACTGAGGTGCTAACTCTGCGGGCTAAGCGTATCGAGCGGTATGCTAATCAGTAGAATCGTTTCACAAAGCCGATAGTTGATAGACATAATTAACTTAAGATGGTATAGTATCATTTGACAGTCTGTCGCAGAATGGCTGTTGAGTCATTGCTTGACAACACTATCGCTGTCATCAAGGGGACGGGCGATACGGTGACAGTAAGAAAATATTATGATTAGCTATGAATGATTTACCGCCAATTACGTTTGCCAATGGAGACCGCGTTCCAGCTCATGCGCGAACTGCGCCGTCTGGAGTAGAAAGAATTATGTTTGGGGAAAATGCGGAGAAGCCCATGGCGCGGCTTAGCTATGTGAGGCTTGGCGAAAAGGCGTGCTTCGCTGGCATGCTGTTTCGTGATGCTCCGTCTGAATATCGGGCTGGCACTTCCATGTTGGAATATTTCTTTGAAGAGGCAACTCCTGCACTTGGTCTTGAGCCAGGGGTAACATCAATCATCCGCAAGCCTATCATTGCTTTGTTGCTTGCCAAGTACGGGCTGGAGCCAGACGTCACGTCAGAAACGTGGTCGCATGTTGGGTTGCTGGTGCGGCGTGATACTACTTCGAGGAACCATCCAGCGCTACATTTTGTTGAGGGCAATGAGCCTGAATTTAATGATGATCGGCATCGTCGATATTATGACATTGTGCCAAACAGAGAACTGCCCTATATGTATCCATTAGCCTCACCTTCGAGGCGAGTTGATATCCACACGTCGTATACTCCGTGATGAACATAGATTATAGTAATTCGACGCCATCTCTGTACAATGCTATAATATGATGACATGACTGAAAAAATCATCGTTCAGCCTCTGCCTGGCTACAAAGAAGTCAAGCCCTTTGTCTACGCGGGCTTTTTCCCAGTGTCCAACGAGGATTATAATGATCTGAAAGAAGCGATAGAGAAGCTGAGCCTGAGCGATTCAGCGCTGCAGTTTGAGCCGGAAAATTCGCCGGTGCTGGGTTATGGCGTGCGAATTGGCTTCCTCGGTTTGTTACATATGGATATTATTCGTGAGCGGCTGGAGCGCGAGTATAATCTGGATCTCATCGTCACCAATCCGAGTACTGATTATCAAGTTAGCCTGACTAATGGCGAGGAGTTGGATATCAAATCAGCCAGCGAATTGCCCGATCCAGCGCAGATCACGGAGGTTCGCGAGCCGTGGATTGACGGTGAAATTGTGGTGCCGCAGGACTACATCGGTGCGGTGATTCAGCTGATTGTCGCCAAGCGCGGCCGGCAGAAAAACCTCAGCTACATCGACGAGCGGGCGCTGATTTCCTTTACGGCGCCGCTGGCAAATCTGCTGACGGATTTTTATGATCAATTGAAGTCGGTAACTAGCGGCTACGGTTCGTTTAATTATGAGCTGGCGGGTTATCAGCCGGAAGATTTGGTGCGGGTGGATTTTTATGTGGCGGGTGAGATGGTTGATGCTCTCAGTGTGATGTGTCACCGCTCTGAGGCGCCAGGCTTGGGCCGGGAAATCGTCAAAAAACTCAAAGACGTGGTGCCGCGTCAGAGCTTTGAGGTTGCGTTGCAGGCGGCGATTGGCGGTAGATTCATTGCCCGCGAAAACATCGGCGCTTACCGTAAAGACGTTACCGGCTACCTATATGGTGGCGACGTCAGTCGCAAAAAGAAACTCCTCGCCAAGCAGGCTCGCGGTAAAAAGCGTATGAAACGCTTCGGCAAGGTTGACATTCCGTCAGAAGCGTTTACAGTGATGCTAAAGAGGGATTAATGATGAAGAAACCGATTATTTACATCGACATGGATGGCGTACTGGTCGACTTTACGTCGGCTTTGACGAGGGTTTCGCCTGAGATGCTCGAGAAGTTTGCGGGTGAGTATGACAATATTCCGGGTGTTTTTGCGTTGATGGATCCGATGCCGGGGGCTCTTGAGGCAGTTGATGCTTTGAAAGAAAAATATGATCTATATATTCTGTCGTCATCACCATGGGAAAATCCGACGGCGTTGGCTGATAAATTGGCGTGGGTAAAGAAGTATTTTGGTGGTGACGGCCGGGAAAATATTTTCTTTCGCAAGGTTGTTTTTTCGTCGGTCAAGCATCTAAGCCAGGGTGATATCTTGATCGATGATCGGACAGCAAACGGTGCGGGCGACTTTTCAGGGCGATTGATCCGGTTTGGCTCAGATGAATTTCCTGATTGGCAAGCCATTTTGCGTGAACTATTATAAAGTCGTCAATACTTGGCAAAATATGCTTGCTAACGTAAGCGCTATCGTGATATACTGGCAGTGATTATATTAGACATTGTCATAAAACAATAAAAAGGAGATTATTTATATGGGGTCGCTCTGGGGTAATAGAAAAAGAACGATAGCCCGCGCTGCTAAAGCGGGATGCTTGGTAGTAATCGCTGCGGTGGTTGCGGTGTTTAGTCAGTCAGCTAACGCAAAACAAATCGTCACGTGGAAAGAACAGACTGGCTCTGGTAGCCGTGCTTGGACCTCAATTGCCAGCTCTGCTGACGGTACCAAGCTCGTTGCGACTATGACTGGCGGCTCAGCTTACATCTCAGATGATGCAGGTAAAACCTGGACAGAGCAAGTTGATTCTGGTTCTCGTGCTTGGATTGCAATCACCAGCTCTGCTGACGGTACTAAACTTGCTGGTGTGTATCACTGGGGTGGTTACATTTTAACCTCAGACGACAGAGGCCAGACTTGGAGAAGCAATGGTATATCCGGCGGTTCTTTTGATTGGACTTCGATTGCCAGCTCTGCTGACGGTACTAAACTGGCTGCAACAGCTAAAAACGGCGCAGTATTTACTTCCAGTAACTCAGGCGCAACGTGGACACCGCAGGCTGGTTCAGGTAACCATGCGTGGACCTCAATCACCAGCTCTGCTGACGGCACCAAATTGGCTGCAACAGTTAACGGTGGTGCGGTATTTACCTCAAATGATGCAGGAGTAACCTGGCAAGAACAAGCCGCTTCTGGCAACCGTGCCTGGACTTCAATCACTGGGTCAAGCGATGGTACTAAGCTCGCCGCGACTGTCAATGGCGGCGCAGTTTACACCTCAAGCGACTCAGGTGTGACCTGGACAGAACAACCTGGTTCAGGCAACCGTGCGTGGACCTCAATCACCAGCTCTGCTGACGGTACCAAATTGGCCGCCACTGTCACTGGCGGTGTGATATATGTTTCAAGTGACTCAGGTGTAACTTGGGAAGAGCAGACTACAGCCGCAACTGGTGCTTGGTCTTCTATTGCGATGTCTGGTGACGGTGCTCGCATTGCCGCAGCTATGAATAATGGCTTCATTAGTACCGCGACTGTCAAAGAGGCACCAGTTACTCCGCCAACACCACCAACTCCACCAACACCAACACCAACCCCGACGCCAACTCCTGCTCAGCCAACCAATCCTGGTGCACCAGTTGCCCAGCCAACAAAGCCAACTGGCGAAGGCTACTTAGCTGACACTGGTGATAATGTTTGGCCGCTCGCTTCACTCGCAGCTGTCGGTATTGGTGCAGGTATCCTTTGGATCATCAAACGTAGGAACAGCTAAACGCATGGACGAATTGGAGCGGTTGATTGCTGATTATCAACCAACTGAGCCAACCGTCGAGCTGATCAAGAAAGCCAAGATTGCACTACTGTCTGGCATCTCTGGCGCCGGTAAAGACACCATCAAAAAGCGATTATTGCAGTTTCCGTACTTTAGCAGCATCGTTTCGCACACAACACGTGCGCCGCGCATCAACAATAACCGCCCAGAAGTTGACGGTGTCGATTACCATTTCATCGACTCGACCATGGCTGCACAAATGTTGAGAAATCAAGAATTTATCGAGGCTAAATTTGTCCATGGTACAGTATATGGCACCTCAGCGGCTGAGATTCAGGCGGCATATGAGCAAAACAAGACAGTCATTGCCGATATTGATGTGCAGGGTGCTGCGGAATAT
>CAUTLS010000001.1:0-58326 GCA_963539345.1 uncultured Candidatus Saccharibacteria bacterium | reverse complement strand
AAAAAACCTAAGAATAAGCAAAGGCAGGGTTAAGCATGGCTCGAATTGCTGGGGTAGTTATCCCCACAGAGAAGCAAGTGCAAATCGCGCTCACCTATATTTATGGGATTGGGCCAAAGCACGCTTCGAGCATCCTTGCGGCGGCTAAGATTGAGCCGACCACTCGGGTGAAAGATCTCACCGAGGCTGAAGAAAACAAGATTCGCGAAATTATTGACAGCGAATACACCGTTGAAGGTGATCTCCAGCGCTTGGTGGCAAATAATATTAAGCGCTTGAAGGATATCAACGCCTATCGCGGTCTTCGCCACAAAGCAGGACTGCCAACACGCGGACAGCGGACTCGTACGAATGCACGAACTCGCAAGGGTCGCGCCATCGCCGTGGGCGGTACACAACCAAAAGCAGCAAGTAAGACCTAAAGAAAGGACTAAGAAATGGCAGACGCAAAATCTACCAAGAAAAAGCAGCGCCGATCAGTCCCAGCTGGTCAGCTGCATATTCAAGCAACATTTAACAACACCATTGTTACCTTCTCAGACAAGAAGGGTAACGTGTTGACCGCTTCATCAGCTGGTGCATGTGGTTTCCGTGGTAGCAAAAAAGGCACCGCCTATGCTTCACAGGTTGCTGCTGAAAAAGCTGCTGAAGCTGCGAAAACTCAGTATGGTTTGAAATCAGTTGACGTTTTCGTCAAAGGTGTCGGCCTGGGCCGTGATGCCGCTATTCGTGCGGTTGGCGCGTTCGACATCTCAGTAGAAAGCATTAAGGACGTAACTGGCGTGCCTCACGGCGGTGTTCGTCCACGAAAGGCACGGAGGGCATAATTATGGCACGAGATAATTCACCGATTGTCAAGCAAAGCCGCCGCGAAGGTTATGCGCTTCATCCAAAAGCACATAAAGTTTTGGCACGAAAATCTGGCATCCCAGGTCAGCACGCACACAGCCGACACAGCAAACCAAGTTTGTACGCCACACAGCTGCGCGAAAAGCAAAAGGTTCGCCGCTTGTACGGTTTGGTTGAAAAGCAATTTGCTCGGCTAATGGACGAGGCGACACGCGCCCAAGAAGGTTTGGCAGGTGAAAACCTGTTGAAGCTGTTGGAACGCCGCCTGGACAACGTTGTGTACCGTGCTGGTTTTGCAACCAGCCGCCGCGCTGCTCGCCAGCTGGTCGGACACGGTCACTTCCTACTGAACGGTCGCCGTGTTGATATTCCATCAATTCGCGTTAAAGCAGGTGATGTCATCGAAGTACGTCCAAAGAGTACCAAGTCGGTATACTTTACGCACATCGACGACGTTGTCAGCAACTCAATTCAAGGTCCGCTCAGCTGGATGAAGAGTGATGTCAAGAAATTGAAAATTGAGATCACTGGACAGCCAAAGCGTGAAGAAGCAGAAGCTGACATCAACGAGCAATTAATTGTTGAGTTTTACTCACGATAAAAGAAGGGTTAGGGAAAAGTATGGCAAAAGCAATTTATAATCCAGCTCTGGCAAGCATCGAAGATGTTTCTGACACCAGTGCAACCTTTCTGATTGAGCCGCTCCACTCAGGCTACGGCAACACATTGGGTAACTCAATGCGCCGCGTCTTGCTCTCCAGCATCCGCGGTGGCGCAATCGTTGCCTTTCGCATCGAAGGTGCGACACACGAGTTCACCACCGTTGAGGGCATCAAAGAAGATGTTGTCGACATCATGCTGAACCTGAAGGGTGTGCGACTCCGCGTTCACACTGATGAGCCGGTCGAGTTGCGATTGGAAAAAACTGGTGGTGTCATCACTGCTGGCGACATCCAAGCAAACGGAGAAGTAGAGGTTGTTAACCCAGACCACGTCATCGCTACCATCGATGATCCAAAGAAAACGGTCATCATGGACTTGGTGGCAGAAGCTGGTCGCGGTTACCAGACAATTGAAGACTCCAGCGAATCACGTCTACACTCAGATATGATCGCTCTGGACGCAGTCTTTACTCCAGTGTTGCGCGTGCGTTACAAGGTTGATCCAACTCGTGTTGGTGACGAAACTGACCTGGACAAATTGACCATGACTATTGAAACTGACGGCACCATGACTCCACGTGAGGCGTTTGAAGAGGCTGCAGCTATCTTGGTCAACCAATACACAGCCTTGGCTGGTAGCACCACTGTCGTGAGTGCACCTGCACTTGGCACAGCCACTGAAGACAGTGAAGCTGAATTGGATACATCCATCGAAGAATTAAACCTAAGCGCCCGCACGACGAACGCGCTGATTAACAATGAAATCCGCACGATTCGCGACCTGGTGACTTTGACCGAGCAAGATTTGCGAGAATTGAAAGGCTTTGGTTCAAAGGCGCTGGATGAAGTACGCGACAAGATGGCGGAGTTGGAGTTTTAACTATGCATAGACACGGATATCAAGGGCGCAAGTTCGGCCGTGAGCGTGATCAACGGCGAGCCTTGCTCAAGGGTCTGGCAACCAGCCTGGTCGAGCACGGCAAAATCGAGACCACCTTGCCGAAAGCCAAAGAGCTGAAGCGCCACATTGAAAAAATCATCACCAAGGCGAAGAAGGGCGATCTAGCCAGCCGCCGCCAGGTGATCGCAGCACTCAGCACCCGCGCTGCTGCTTACAAACTGGTTGATGAAATCGCCCCACAACTCGGCGGCCGCACCAGCGGACACGTTCGCGTTGAGCGCACCCGCCTACGTGTTGGCGACGGCGCGCAAATGGCAATCATCGAGTTTGTCGACGACATCAAACCAATGCCAAAGAAGGAGAAATAAGATGAAGACTTATTCACAAAAACCATCTGACGTTTCTCGCCGCTGGGTATTGTTTGACGCGAGCGAGCTACCACTCGGACGTCTAGCAACTGAAATCGCCAAGCACTTGACTGGTAAATACAAGCCAACCTACACACCGCACGTTGATGGTGGTGACTACGTCGTGGTTATCAACGCTGCAAACACCGTCGTTACTGGCTACAAGGAAACTGACAAGTACTACTACCGTCACAGTGGTTTCCCAGGCGGCATCAAAGAAACGCAGTTCAAAGAAATGCGTGAACGCCACCCAGAGCGAATTATTGAAGAAGCTGTCAAAGGTATGTTGCCAAAGAACAAATTGCAAGCAGAACGCCTCAAGCGCCTGCGCGTATTTGCTGGCAGCGAGCATGCTCACACAGCACAAACCCCAGAGAAAGTTGAGGTAAAGTAATATGGCTACTGATACCTATTTCTACGGCTTGGGACGACGCAAAAGCGCTTCAGCAAGTGTTCGCTTGCTTCCTGGCAAGGGTACCATCACCATCAACGGCAAAGCAGCCGCTGAGTACTTGGATGGCAACAAAACCTTGCTCGCCGAAGTAACTGATCCACTAGCTGTCGTCAGCAAGCAAAAGGAATACGATGTTACCATCTTGGTCAAAGGTGGTGGTCTTGCTGGTCAAGTTGACGCCATCAAGCTTGGCATCGCTAAAGCATTGACGGCTGCTCACGCTGACTTGCGTCCAGTCCTGAAGAAGGCTGAGCTGCTCAAGCGCGACCCACGCGAGAAAGAGCGCAAGAAATATGGTCTGCGTTCCGCCCGCAAGCGCGAACAATTCTCCAAGCGTTAAAACAGAGGAGAAACCGATTCTCGAAAATACTCCGTCATGTACAGGCGGGGTATTTTCATAGTATACTAATACAATGTTTGATCGATTAATCCATCGCTGGCTGCGTGTCCCGTATAAACTATACGTGCATGATTTTCAAACACCCAAACAGCCTCGCGCCACCGTCGTGTTGATTCATGGCATCGGGAGCTCGTCAGCCATGTGGAAGCGAGTTGTAGGGCGCCGTAAGATTGATAGATCGACTCGCGTACTAGCGGTCGATTTACTCGGTTTTGGCAATTCGCCGCGACCGCACTGGAAGACGTATGATGTTAAGACACAGGTCGATTCACTAGTCGCAACCTTGGCGCAGCAAAAGGTTGACGGACGAATCATTTTGGTCGGTCATAGTTTAGGGGCACTCGTAGCGGTACACACCGCCCGATATTATCCTTCACTGATCGATTCGCTTATCCTGTGTAGCCCGCCGCTGTATCACCAACAGGGCAAGGATCGTTTAGCTGAGCGCCAACTGCGCAGTCTATACCAAAAAATTATCGATAAACCAGCACTCGGCAAGGTGATTGCCAGTGATTTTGCCAGAAAATACAAGCTATTCAACCCTGGCTTTCTCGTCGATGAGTCAAACTTGCAAATCTTTCTCGACACCTTAGACGCAGCCATCATCAACCAAAAGGCGCTGACGGAAATTGCCGAATTGACGATGCCAGTTGAGATATTTTACGGCCAATTTGACCCAGTCATCATCAATAAAAACCTGCGAAAATTAGCAAAACAGAAGCACATCGCCGTCACTAAAATGTTAGCAAGTCATGAGATCGACAAACGCTACGGCCAAGTTGTTGCCCAAGCGATCAATCGGCACGCCATCGGAGACGACTATGGCCAAGCATAAAGATCCAGCCCAGGAACGTCAGAGAAAACGTGAGCTTTGGATTAATCGCACGATGCAGTGGAGTGGTCTACCTCGCGCCGAGGTCGAGGCGAAACTAGCACAAACCCGCACCCAGAGTTTTCGCCTCAATCCGCTGGTCGATGGGGAAGTTGCCCCCGAATTGCTGAGCCGCCAGGTTGTCTGGTGTCCGGATGGCTATGAGATTATCCCGGAGCGCATCGCTGATTATCAGCAGCTGACTGACAGCGGACGCGGCTACATCCAAAATGCCGCCAGTTGGCTGCCGGTCCTGGCGCTCCAACCTGAGGCAGGTGAACGCGTCCTCGACCTGTGCGCTGCGCCCGGCGGTAAATCCAGCCACATGCAGGTCATCGCCGGCGGTCAAGCCGACCTGGTGTGCAATGACAATTCCAAGCCGCGCCTCATGAAACTCCAGGCTAATCTCAAGCGGCTCAACGCCCCAGCCGAGTTCATGCTAGCCGACGCTCGGTATATTTCCCGCCGTCAGCTGGAGGTATTTGACAAAATCCTCCTCGACGCTCCGTGTTCTGGCGAAGGGCTGATGAGCCTGAACGCCAGTGACGCCTCGTTGTTTGACAGCTGGTCGGTGGCGCATATCCGGAGACTGAGTGACCTACAAAAGCGCCTCATCCTCGAGGCTTGGCGACTGTTAAAACCTGGCGGCACGCTTGTTTACAGCACCTGCACCATGGCACCAGAGGAAAACGAAGTCGTTGTCGATTGGCTGCTGCGCCGTCAGTCTGACGCTGAGCTCATACCGATCGACATCGCACCGCTGCCACGTCGTGTGCCCGTCATCCAGTCGTGGAATGGCCGCGCTCTTACGCATGACCTGGGCGGCTGTTTACGCCTGATGCCAGGCAGGCTAACTGAGGCGTTTTTTGTTGCGGCATTTCGTAAAACACCTCTCGCCGAATCAATGGTATAATAGGACTATGAGTAAACCCGTCATCCTCACTGGCGTGCGCGCCAACAACGATATTCACATTGGCAATTATTTTGGTGCCATTTTGCCGATTGTCGATATGGCGAAGCGCCGCTCGGCTGATTTTGATATCAATTTGTTCATCCCCGATCTGCACAGTTTTACTACGCCAATCGACCATAGTAAATTGTATGACAGTATCCTCAGCAATGCCCGGATTTACACGGCCGCGGGACTGCCGCTAGACAACCAGGCGATTCATTTGTATCGCCAAAGCCGCGTCCCAGCCCACAGCGAACTGGCGTGGATCTTGGATTGCTTCACCGGGTTTGGCGAGATGAGCCGGATGACGCAGTTTAAGGATAAATCTGACAAGCTTCACGGCGACCAGATTTCCGTCGGTCTCTTCAACTACCCAGTCCTGATGGCCGCCGATATCTTGCTCTACGGCGCCACCTACGTGCCAGTTGGCGATGACCAGACGCAGCACCTAGAATTTACCCGCGACATTGCCGAGCGGATGAACCGCAAATTTGGCGATCTGTTCGTCGTACCCAAGCCAGTCGCCCAGCAGCATCAATTCTTCGGCAACGACCAGGGCCTACGTATCAAAGACCTGGCGAACCCGACCAAAAAAATGAGCAAATCAGACGACAGCGGCAAGGGTGTCATTTTCCTTGGCGACGAGCCGCAGATAGCGCACAAAAAAATCATGAGCGCCACCACCGATTCGCTAGGCAAGGTGCAATACGACAGGGAAAACCAACCCGGCATTTCCAACTTGCTGGAGATTTTGACGCTGGTACGTCAGGACGCCGGACGAGACGTCAGCTTGGAGCAGACCATTAGCGAATACGCCGGCATGGAGCGCTACGGCGATTTCAAGCGAATCGTGGCTGATGAAGTGGCCGAATTCTTAGCGAATTTCCAGGCACGTCTGGCGGCAGTTGACGAGCAGGCCATCGAACGCAAACTGGAGTCGAGCGAGCGCGACATGAACGTCGTCGCCAATGAAACCTTGCACCGCGTCCAAACGGCCGTGGGGCTACGGAGATAGGAACGCTCGCGTGAAAATTTCACCGCGCACCATCCTCAAGATCGCCAGATTGTACCAGCTGGCAGACGACAACACGCCCGTCAAGGCCTTGCGCCATCTGAAGGTCCAGACGGACGAATCGCACATCATGGCGGAATTTATCCTAAACAAGCAGCATTTCGCTGTGCTCTACGGCTCAATTGTCGACGAGGAATCAATTGACGAACTGTGGCCTGGTAGGCCAGCCAACGCTGAGATGTTGCCAAACCCGCTTGACCCGAATTTCACCGAGACACCGTTTCAGGGCAAATTCGTCATGATGTTTCGAATCGTGCCTACCAAGCAGCGCCTAGACGTCCACTTATCCACGGACTTTGACCCGTTAATTTCGCGCAGCCTCTGGCAAAAGTACATCAAAGCCGGCTATGTGTCGGTCAACCAGCGCGTAGTGACGGCGCCGAAATTTGAGATCGACGAGACTGACGAGATCGCCGTCAAGCTGCCAGAGCAGAAGCAGACCAGTGCAGAGCTGCCGGTTCTATACGAAGACGATGACGTGATGGTGGTCAATAAGCCGAGCGGCCTGCTGACACACGCCAAAGGTGGACTATCGACCGAGCCGACGGTGGCGGAAATTATTCGCCCCAAAACTTCGTTTGCCTCGGGCACCGACCGGCCAGGCATCGTCCATCGACTCGACCGCGACACTTCGGGCATACTGATTATCGCTAAAAATCCTGACGCTGCCGCCCATCTACAAAAGCAATTCGCCCAGCGTACCGCCAAAAAGACCTACCTCGCAGTGACCGACGGCGTGCCGAAACTAGCCGCCGCAAAAATCGACCTGCCGATTGGTCGCAACCCGTCCGCGCCCAGCACCTTCCGCATTGACCCGAACGGCAAGCCCGCCCAGACAACCTACCGCGTGTTGGCGGCGACTGACGCCCAGGCACTGATTGAGCTTAACCCTACCACTGGCCGCACCCACCAACTCCGCGTCCATATGGCGCACCTAAACACGCCAATTCTCGGCGACCGCGTCTACGGCAAGCCAAACGCCAGCCGTCTGATGCTCCATGCCCACAAATTAGAAATTACATTGCCATCTGGTGAGCGAAAGACGTTTGAGGCAGCCATCCCTAGCGCATTGACTGAACTATTTCCTGATTATACTCAAGATACGAAAGAACCGAGCAGTAAATGAGCCAAGCACCCCTCATCTCCACCAACGACCAGGCCACAGTTGAGCAATTAGCAAACCATTTGCCACAGTCGCTGATGGTTATCGCTGAACCTGGCTTGGACGGGGCGGGGGTCGCCCGCTATTTGGCAAAACACCATCAATCAGACATCCTCACCGTCAACCCACTGCCGCAAAAGAACACTATCTCAACTGAACAAATTCGCGACCTGACAGCCATACTGCGCACTTACAGCTCTGTCCGCCGCGTCGTCATCATCAACCCAGCCAACGCCATGACCGAGTCCGCACAAAACGCGCTATTAAAAACCCTGGAAGAGCCAAATCTCAATACTCATTTTCTCTTGATCACCACTGCCAGCACAGACCTCCTCCCAACCATCCAGTCCCGCTGCCAGCAGCTGACGCTCCACCGCACCACCGCCAGCCAAGACGCTCAGCTACTGGAAAAGACCGCCCTGACACCCCAAGAAAAGCGCCAAATAGCATTTCTCGCCGCTGGATTGCCGCTACTCATCACCGAACTGAGTCATGACGCCAAAAAACTAGCAGAGCGCCAGGCCATCGCCGCTGACGCCAAGCACATTTTGGAACATCCCAGCTCCTACGCGTCCCTGAAATGCGCCCTGCGCTACACCGACCGAGCAAGTGCCCTCCAGCTCATCGACATTCTCCTGCGCTTCATCCATTTCCAGCTAAAACATGCTGCCCAGCCGCCAACCATGCATCAATTACTCAAAAAAGTACTAGAAGCAGAGAAGTCTCTCCTAGCAAATGGCAATACGCGCCTCGCTTTATTGAAAATTGTGCTATAATTAAGCAGATATGTTAAGTCTGATATTCATTTTAGCAATTATCATTTGGGCAATCACCTACAAACCTTCCGAAGAAAATTCTGCAGATTTTCCAGCCAAGATTTCTGAAAAATTAGATCAGTTGTGGGCTATTGCGCAAGAATCAATTCGCGACAACAAATACCTCAGGGCAGAGAAGGCCCTGTTGACAATTTTGCGTGTCGATGAGAAAAACGCCACCGCATACAACCGCCTGGGTATTTTGTATGCCAAACAGCAGGCCTACAAAGACGCTATTGAATGTTTCGAAATCGCTCAGAGTTTAGAACCAAGCGCTTCCAGCCTGCACAATGTCGGTTTGATTTATTACGAAACGAAGAACTATCCTAAAGCAGCGCTAGCCTTCGAGCAAGCCCTCGAGATGGAGGATGATTTGGCAGCGCGCTACATCGCCTACGCCAAAGTCCAAGAGAAAATGGGCAATGGCAAAAAGATGATCGCTGCACTAGAAAAAGCAGTCGAACTTGACCCAATTCCACAGACGCTCACCGTTCTGGCTGAAGCTTACGACAACAACGGGCAAGCAGAGCTGGCCTCTGGACTACGCAAAAAAGCTGCCGCCATGTTAGTTCCAGACAGTCACGGTGCCGTACCGCGTCAGCGCCGTCAACCAAAACAGCCCAAAAAGTTGGTAATGTAGTTGCTTAGCCTATTTTTTTTTGCTATAATCACAGCAGTGCCGCTTTAGCTCAGCTGGCTAGAGCAACGGTTTTGTAAACCGTAGGTCCTCGGTTCGAGCCCGAGAAGCGGCTCCACATCAAGCTGGAATCGTGTAGTGGCAATCACAGGAGACTGTAAATCTCCCGCCGTAAGGCTTCGTAGGTTCGAGTCCTACTTCCGGTACCAATCAAACACCGTCTCGCCATGAGGCGGTTTTTGATTACCCATGGCTCCAGCCACCCATTGACTAAACACAACATACATGCTATAATCTAGCTATGTTCTTATTATTCAAACAATTTCTGACCGAATGGAATAGCAACAAAAACCAGCGTACCAAGCTACAACAGGCGTATTTCTTGATCATCATCTCACTGGCAGTAGTAGCAGGCTTTTTGTCTCTGTTAAATAGTGATTTTGGACGGGTACTGATGCTCATCGCTGCCTTTACCGCCGTCGTATACATCTTCAACGGCATCGTCTGGGCGCTACTCGACGCATTCATCGCGCCAATCGTACCAAAGCACGAAGCCAAAAAGGTAACCAAACGAAACCAAAAATAAGCTCGTATATATTGCAAACTAAAAAGGTCGCTCACGTAGCGGCCTTTTCTATAAAATCAACATGGAGCCACGATCGGGGCTTGAACCCGAGACCTCATCCTTACCATGGATGCGCTCTACCAACTGAGCTATCGCGGCGTCATACTCACAGCTGATTATACCAAATTATCCTCTCGGTGAAAAGCGTTTGCTATAATAATTATCAGGAGGAATTATGGCTCAATTTAGTTTTGATATAGAAAGCACATTTAACAAACCAGAGATGAATAACGTTCATCAATTGGTGGTGCGGGAAATTGCCAACCGTTTTGATTTTAAGGGGACGCCAGCTGATGTCGAGTGGCTGCCAGACAAAAAGGGCTTCAAAGTCATCGGCGCAGATGAGTTTCAGGTACAATCAATCATCGATATGATCGGTCGGCAGCTCGCCAAACGCAACATGACCAGCAAGGTGCTCGACCTTGGCGGGGCGCACAATGCCGCCAATATGCGCGCCTGGCAAGATATACCGTTCAAAGACGGTCTCAGCCAAGAAAACGCCAAAAAGATCACCAAGCTTCTGAAAGAAGCACATCCCAAGGTAAAAACCCAGATTCAAGGCGATAGCGTACGCTGCACCTCAAACAGCAAAGATGAGCTACAATCCGTCATGGCGACGCTCAATCAAGCAGATTTTGATTTTCCGTTAAGCTTTGGTAACTATCGGTAAATCCGACCAACAACAATAAATCCGCGCCAGTTCTGTGGCGCGGATTTATCGTGTTTATTGTTATCTGTGGCTTAGCGCAAGCTGCGACGGCTCATCACATAAGCGCATGTTACGCTCACTAGTCCACCAAGTCCCAGGATGCCGCTAGCGGTGTTCAGAGTACCAGTGAGAGGCAATTCCTTAGTGGTTGGCGCAGTAGGAGTTGGCTGGGGCTGCGGTGTGATAGCAGGAGGTGTTGTTTGATTGGTGGTTGGTGGTGTCGTCGGCTCAGTCGGCGCTGGCTTATTTGGCTCATTCGGTACTGATGGCGTAGGTGTCGGCTGCGTTGGCTTATTTGGCTCATTTGGCGTTGGCTGAGTTGGTGGACTTACCAGTGGTGTCGTTACTGTGTAGGTTTCGGTCGTTGCGTCGTCACAAGCATCTGGAGAACCAGTGATGGTCGGCGTGTCGACACAAGCAGTGTTCTTGTGCTTGCCCTCAACGAACTTCGCGTACTTAGCGGTCAATGAGAAGGTCTGCGACTGACCAGCAGGCAAGTTAGCGATAGTGTGTGTCCACTTAGCACCATCAACCTTACCGGCACTGCTGTTTGACAGAGTCACTTCTTTTGGTGCAGTGTCACTGACGACAACATCTTTCAGATCTGTTTTGCCAGTGTTTTTGACGGTAATTTCATAGGTGAAATCACTGTTGACTGCCACTTTGACATGCTCTTGTTTGTTAACTGTTTTGGTGATACTGACTGACGGCTTTGGTTCTTCTGGCTTGGTTTCCTCAGTAATGGTAAAGCTACCCGTACAATTAGGGCTGGTTACTTCGCCAATACTGGTAACTGCTGTTGCTTGAACTTTGTATGTACCTGGCGTCTTGAGTTCAACACCCATACCAGTTTGGTCACCGGTCACACCACCAGCGTCAACAAGTTTGCCTGATGGGTCATACACTCTGATGTAAATGGATTGGATGGTGGCACCATTTTTGGCTGACGCCTTGGCACTCATGTGATAGCGGTTGCGTGACAGTTGAGTGATGGTCAAGCTGTCACAAGTAGCAACTGGCTGTGGCTTAGGCTCTGGTTTTGGCTGCGGCTGCGGTGTTGGTGTCACCGGAACAGCCTGTGGCACGCTATAGGTCAACAAGTTACCGCAAGAAGACATGATGCGGAATTTACCTCGAATAGCTGAGCTGCCCTCCCAGCCCATGTACCAACTACTGTCCCATAACTTCTGCGGACGGGAGTAAATGGTACGTCCGGCAACCGTGTGGGCTTTTTGACCCTGAGCCTCAGAAAACCGTGAAGTCCAACCCCATGACTGAGCAGAGGAGTCAACCTCATAACGCACCTTGGTGCTAGAAATATTCGCCAATTCTGCTCTGGTGATGCCATTGTAGGTTAGTACGTCGCGGAAATTGTTGGTATTTTTGTCATAATGCGCCAAAATTGCTTCTTTGCTGCCGACACCGCCTTGGATCATGTCGTCTGATGCGGCTTGCGCATAATCCTGGAAGAAGACTACCGACTGCAGCACCATAGCCATCACCATCATACCGATGCCCAAATGTTTTACGGTTGCCTGTTTTGATGTCGTCACTGCTTGCTTCAAGCGAGCTATATATGTTTTCCACGACTGTCTAGCCATACCCTCACTCCTTACTGCATCATCTCCACCTGATGCGTTATATCTTACTATTACTACCGTATCATATATTTTACAGAAGCACAATGAATGAACATTTGATAATTGCTTGAACTAATTTGCATAATCTGTTATATTGTATAATCGAAGTTTAAGTACAAATTGTTAAAGGGAAACTATGGCAAAGAAGAATACGAAACGCAAGTTGATCGCTTTGGTGAGCAACAAAAGCAAGCACCGAACTTATTACACGACAATCAATACACAGAACCGCACTACCAAAGGTCAAGGTAGGTTGACGCTGCGTAAATACGACCCAATCGCTCGTCAGCACGCAACCTATACCGAAACCAAGAAAAATCTTGGTCGCAACGAAGTTAAAGCTCGTAAAAGCTAGTTTCTTATCGCGCATATCATTAAAAACCCACGTATATAACCGTGGGTTTTATGTTATTGGGCGAGCATGCCTCGAGCGCCAATAGATATCCCGCAAGGCATTCATCACATACAACGAAGCTTCATATGGTGAGCTATACGGGCTGAAATAGGCGTGAACATCGCCATCAGACGACCACTTGGTGCACATATAGTAGTAGTGATCAGAGGTTTGCAAATTACGCCAGTCGCTAATCAATTGAGAATCGCCAGACGCCAGTACTCGCGGCGCCAGCTGATACAGATAGCGCAGAGCTTCTTGTTGCAAAGCATTGCCATTCCACGCCGTCAAATCTCTCTCGCTGTCGGCCCAAGTGATAGTTTCCGGCATACTCACGTCTCCGACTGGTGCGTTCGATAGAGCTTGCGACACCGTATTAAACTGACCGCCAGCTGTTATCCATTTCCCAACAAACCGCTCAAAGAAGGTGAAAATGCCGTGTTCTTTCCACTGATGCTCACCAAACGTTTCATAGTCCATGAACAAGTTGACCAATGGACCGCCCGATGCTGTGAGCCATGAGCTGTAGGTTTCAGCCGTCAGTGGCCAACCGCTCCATCTTTTGTTACTAAAACGAAAGGCGATGTCGTCACTCAATCGATAGTTCTTTAGGAGTAACCTTGTGTGTGTGGCGCCTTTTGGTTGATAGACATAATTTGGGCTGCGCCAACCCAGTACTTTGTCCCAGCCTTCAGCCAGCACACCGTCATACCCGTGTGCTTCTGCCCAGGCCCCAAGCTCATCATTGTATGCCAACTCCGTGTTTGCCAAAACGTTGGGCGAAACGCCAAATAGCTGTTTGATTTTTTCAGCGTGCAGAGCGACCTGCTTCTCAAATTCAGACTGATCGTAGAAAAAGGCCAGGCTGTGATGGTAGGGGCTAGCCAATAGCTCCACGCGTCCTGTTTTCACTAGTCGCTGAAAACTCTCAATCACATCTGGCGCGAATTGCTCAGCTTGCTCCAAAAACACGCCAGACAAACTCAGTGACAGGCAAAACCCTGGATGTTCATATAGCAGCTTTTCCAGCAGCGCGTTCATCGGTCGGTACGATTTGTTTGCCACTTTGAGAAAGATCTCTTTATTGTCTTGGTCGCCGTCACCGCTGAAATAATCATGACGGTTGGCAGTGTCAAGCGCACCATAGCTGCGGACGCGCCATGGCTGGTGGGCGTGCAGGTACAGGGTAATCGCTGGACGGCTCATACACCACCGCCTTTTGTTCGAGCCTGCTCGTACAATTTCAAACAATGCTGAGCCGCGTCATGCCAGGACAGTTGGGCATATTCTGTTTTGACATCTTCCTTGAGAATCTCCAAAAGAGCAGGTGAGCGTGCCAACATGACGATTTGTCGCGCCAATTTGTTAGTATCCCAATAGTCAAATCGTAAAATATTATGAAGTACTTCGCCGACACCAGACTGGCGACTGATGAGTAGTGCTGTGTCATGATGCGCCGCTTCCAGCGCCGTCAGTCCAAATGGCTCTGATACCGAACTCATGACAAATACGTCGATCAGATGGTAAGCATCGCGCCACTGCCGACCGCGCACAAAACCCGTAAACACCACTTTGTCACTAATGCCCAGGTGCGCCGCCAAAGCAACCAGTTCGTCGCGCTGCTCACCACTACCGCTCAGCAGCAATGCAATTTTTTGGTGCTGGTTGATGGCCTCAGCCACCGCCCGAATGAGATAGGTCAAGCCTTTTTGCACTGTCAACCTGGTCAATGCGCCAACGATGATATAGCCTTCTTTTTTCAGGTCTTCCAAGTATTGATAGGTGCCTTGGTCGTATTCGTGTGGTGGCAGTTCATCCAGGTCAATGGCATTGTAGACAACTTCGATTTTCTCTGGTGGAATGTGATAATTCTTGACAATGATATCTTTGGTGATGTGGCTCACCGCAATAATTCGGTCAGCCATCAACAACCCTTGCTGCTCGATTTCATGTACCAATGGATTGCCTTCATTCTCACCAGAACGGTCAAATTCAGTCGCGTGCACATGCACGATCAGCGGTGCATTACACTGTTGCTTAGCAATGATGCCCGCTTCCATGGTTAACCAGTCGTGAGCGTGAATAGCGTCTGGAGGATGCTGTTTGACAAATTCTTTCACAAAGCAGTTATATCGTCGCTGCACCGCCCGCATACCGCCCAGCCCGCAATCATGCGCTTGTTTGTCCGAAGTGCCCAAATCATCATAGGCACCAAAGCCGTCTTTTGACGCCTCCAAGTGCGTTGCCGCGTGTACATTCATGAAGTCAATGTTCGGATGCTCGGCAGAGTAGGGCACAACAAAATCAATATCCACACCACAGTCAGCTAGTGCCCGTGACATCTGATAACAAGCGACGCCTAAACCCCCGCTATTATGCGGAGGTAATTCCCACCCAAGCATCAATATTTTCATACCTACTATTTATCATAAAACGATGCTTATGTTTTTTCAATAGTTTTTCACGGTTTTTCAGGAGTATTTCACGCCACGACCTGTCAGATAGCCTCTTCAAATCACCCAAAATGAGTTGCCGAAGACAAAAAAATCATGTAAAATAACGCCAAGACACAGGGGAGTAGCTCAGTTGGTAGAGCACCGGTCTCCAAAACCGGGTGTCGCAGGTTCGAGTCCTGTCTCCCCTGCCATAGAGCCGTGAAATAGCAGAGGTTTTCCCTCTGTTTTTTTCTAACCAGGCGTATGGTATACTGATTTCATGAAACCATTGCAGTTATCTTCGCCGCACTTGATTATCATGGTCGGCGCACCGGGGGCGGGAAAAACACAGTTTGCGACTGAATTTGCCAAAATGTTCAATGCGCCAATTTTAAGCAGTGATACGCTGCGAGAATTATCAAGCGATGACACACTGATTCACAAAGCTGCAATCGATTTGCTTCGAGAATTACTCAAGCCCAAACAGACGATCATCTTTGATGGTAACACCGAAAAGCGCGCTTGGCGTTCCGACATCGCCAAAGTCGCTCGTGAAGCTGGATTTAAACCACTGTTCGTGTGGGTGCAGACCGATCCTTCTATGTCCAGAGCCAGGTGGCTACGCTCGCACAACGGCGATGAGGCCCTATTTGAACAGAAATTACGAACCTTCTCGCCACCACACGCCAGTGAGCCATACATGGTTATCAGCGGCCGCCACACTTACAACACACAGGCAAAAACGCTTTTGAAAAAACTCAGCGACGCCACCCGTCCAGCTGCTTCCATACGCACTCAGCCACGATTCATCGGCGGACGCGGTCGAGTTGGATAAACGAGGGCTCAATGCCAACCATCACTGATTCTGAATTTGGCGAAATCACTGTCACCAGGCGCGCACTAGCCAGTCACGTCAGTTTGCGCATTGCTCCCAACGGTCGCATCCGCATCACCATGCCGCTTCACGCGCCACTAGCTTCCGCCAAACTACTCATTAAACGGTCACGTCGCAGCATTCAAAAACTCATCGCCGAGCAGCAAGGCGACTTTCCATACAGCACGCCTCAGCAAATCGGCAAAAGTCACAATTTGTTGATGGAACAGGGAGAACCCGCCGTCAAAACTGTCGGCACCAGCATCATCATCAGCGCAAGAGACGACCAAGATTTCGCTGACCCCATCTTTCAACAATCCATTCGTGACCATGTCGTCAAAGCTCTGCGCAAAGAAGCCAAAAGCTATTTGCCACGCCGCCTCAAATTCTTAGCAGAGCAATACGACTTTCATTACGACAAAACTCGACTCACGCACTCGTCCAGTCGCTGGGGCAGTTGTTCCTCAAACGGCACCATCAGCCTAAACATCGCCCTCATGAATATACCGTTTGAGCTATTAGACTACGTCCTCATCCATGAACTGTGCCACACGCGCCAGATGAACCATTCGCAAGCATTTTGGTGCGAAGTTGCCGCCATCAATCCACGCTATAAACAACATCGCACCGCCCTGAAAAAATACACTCCACACGTATAATGCTTATGGTATACTGGTACATATGCAGGGAGGGAATCTTATCTATGCCATCATCATCTTGCTTGTCATATCATGGCTGATGTTTCTAGCAGTCGTCGTCATCGCCTATCGTGGACGACACCAGTCACGCCAAGAGCTACGACGTAGTCGCTCCCGTGAACGGCTGGAACGCGACCGCGTATTGACACTAGTCAACAACCTCACCGACGCCATCATCAGCATGGACGCCCACGGCATCATCGGCCTCTACAACGCCGCCGCTTTGAGTCTACTTGACACCAACGCCAGCATCCAAGGCGTACACATTGATGAGTTATTAAATTTTGAAACCAACGACAAACAGCCAGTTCCTGTATTTAAAGAGTTGCGAAAATCGCCAGCCATTCGTACCCGCGACGACATCATCATGCCCCTTGAGGGCGGTGACCGCGTGCGCTTGTCAGCCACTTTTGCGCCAGTACAGGGCGGCAGCGACACACTCACTTCGGACGGCTACGTCCTCATTTTGCGCGACATCACTCGAGTCAAAAGTCTAGAGGAAGAGCGCGATGAATTCATCAGTGTGATCAGCCACGAACTACGCACCCCCATCACCATCGCCGAAGCCTCACTCTCCAACGTCCAGCTCATGATGCACCGCGGCATGACCGACAAATTAGACGATTCGCTTGCCGAAGCTCACAAACAAATCATGTTCCTGGCACGCATCGTCAACGACCTCAGCACGCTGTCTCGCGCGGAGCGTGGTATTGCTGATGAATCAGAGCTCATTAACGTCACTGAACTAGCCGAGAAGCTCCGCCACGAATACGAGCCGCAAGCCACAGAGAAAAAATTAGCATTCAACCTGGACGTCAGAGCAGGCGTCGGCAATGTCAATGTGTCTCGGCTATATCTTGAAGAATTATTGCAAAATTTCATCACCAACGCCATCAAATACACCCAAAAAGGTTCAGTCACCCTCATCATGAAACGCAGCGGCGGCAAAGTCTACTTTGGCGTCAAGGACACCGGCATCGGCATCGGGCGCAGTGATCAGAAAAAAATCTTTGACCGTTTCTTCCGCGCCGAAGATTACCGCACCCGCGAAACCAGTGGCACTGGACTGGGGCTGTACGTAGCAGCCAAACTAGCCCGCAAACTCGGCTGCACCATCAAACTCGAAAGTCGCCTCAATCACGGATCAACCTTCAGCTTCAGCCTGCCACCGGCAAAGCCCGCCAAAAAGCGATAATACCGCTCACACTTGCAATGCATGCATTTTTTGTGCTAAGCTATACTTGACAGTCTGTGAAAAACAGACTTTTTAATTTGGGAGAAACACATGGCAGAAAAGGGTAAGCAGACAGGGAAAACCACCGTACGCCGCATCAAGGCAACGGATGATTCCCCTAAAAAAACCATCAAAAAGAAATCAACCACCAAACCAGCACGCGTCACTCAAAAGGCCGGAGCAGATTCAGGCATGCGCGACTCATTTGTTGGTTATTTCAAGGGAGCGTGGGCCGAGCTGAAGCTCGTTCGTTGGCCAACCCGCGCCAACACCTGGATCATGACTGGCACCGTGATTGGCTTTACGTTGCTGCTTACCACATTGATTTTATTACTTGACGCTGGATTTAACTGGGTCTTTGAGCAAATTTTGAAATAAAGGTAAAAGGAGTTTTTTATGGCAAATAATCGTTACGACTCAACCCGTCAGTGGTACGCTATTCACACCTATTCTGGCTACGAAGAAAAAGTAGCAGAATCCATTCGTCAGCGCATCAACGGTGTTGACATGGCAGACAAAATTTTCGACGTCATGGTCCCCAAAGAAAAACAAATCCAAATCAAAAACGGCAAACGCAAAGTCGTTGAAGCCAAGATATTCCAAGGCTACGTTTTGGTAGAGATGAACCTAACCGACGAAACGTGGTACATCATCCGCAACACGCCTGGTGTAACTGGGTTTGTCGGCGCAGACACCACGCCAACACCAGTTTCTGACAAAGAAATTGCCAAAATCAAAAAGCGCATGGGTGTCGAAGAGCCAAAGCACCAGATTGATTTCTCAGAGGGTGAAGTTGTTTCCATCACCGATGGTCCGTTCAAAGGCTTTGACGGTGCGATCGCCGAAATCGACCCAATCAAAGGCAAGATCCGCGTCATGGTCAGCATGTTTGGACGCGACACTCCAGTCGAGCTTGACGCCCTGCAGGTGAAAAAAGTCTAACACGCAGGACCAAACAGTCCAATTTATATATTATCAAAAGGGTGGAGAGGTTTTACCATGAGTACACTAGAAATGCCACAACCCAGTGATGATAACTCCGACAAGAACGAGAAGGTCATACAGCCCAGTGACGACACCACCCAGGAAGCCGCCAAAATCTCAGAAGAATGGTTAGAAGCACTGGGTGAGCCTGATGGCAATGAGTTAGCAGATGCCTCCCGTAAACATCTAGTCGCCATAAATAGTTTAATCACAACCTTTGGAAAACTATCTGCCAACCAGACTATTGATGAGCAACAGCGTGTCTTAAATAAGTCCAGCACCTTATTAAATATGCAGTATCTCCCAGCATTACGAGAACTCGCCACTCATTATTTACAAGACTTACCGACAACACCAAAGCACAAGGAATCTTTGCTCGCTTGGTTTGCCGATCTGATGGAAAGCGATAGACAGGCGGTTATGGCTGCAGCACATGCCATCGCTCCAGACAGTATTCCAGAAAAGCAGGCAGACATACCAGCACAAGCTAAACTACATGTAAACCAACTATACGAGGAGTCCGTAGAAGAGTGCGAAGAAGACCCCTCACGTATACCTGCTTATTTTGCTGCCAATTTTGCAATATCCCTGGGGCAACACCAGGCCAATATGATAAATTCCACATACGACAGCATACCTACCGTATCAAAAGAGGCACAGACGCCAGAGGACGACACTCCTCCATCTGAAATCCCAACCAGCCTTGAAATCAAAGATCCCAAAATAGCTCACATGTTGATGTTCTCAGAGATTGGCAAAGAGGTGATTAAAGGCTTGGCTATCACTGGCGGCGTGGCAGGCGGCATCATTATTGGCAACGCAGTCACGCACTTTTTCTCACGCAAAAAATAATGCGTCACACGCTAAATTACCAAACGTCTTTGGCCTGTACTACTTCACTGGTGTGTGCCAGGTAATGCTGCAGCAGAAAAATAATCAACGCCACGGTGATAAATCCCAACAAAATGATCACCACCCAAAGATTACCCATCTGCAAAATACCAGCCAGCAAAACCGGCACTGTCGCCACGCCACAAGCCAGCACTTTGCCCACCAACAACGTCACCAAGGTAACGGGACACTGACAAAACCGCACTGACCGCTTCAACATCCGCGAACCGCCGCGCCCTAGCCAATAGGTAAGAGCGGTGAGGGTGATGACCAGTACCAACGCCGTGGCAATCCCCAACGCAGCACTCAACAACTGAGCCGTCAACGGTTCTGGCTCTGTCGGCACTGTCTGCATCAATGGTTCTGCGGTGCGCAAATTCACTGACAGTCCAAAGAACTTACCGCGACGCATCAGCCACACTACAGCGGACAAAGAGATGATCGCATAAACAAACAAGAGCAATGTGTAGCCCACCGCACCAAACGCGTTAATGATGCGCTTAATCGGGAGCGGGCCTCGCACGTTCATGCTTGAATTATACCACACTTTTTTGTATAATACCTATGTTACGCACACTTTCAATACGCTTCAACTAATTTTGAAAGGGTTTATCATCATGGCAAAGAAAGTCATTGGAAATCTAAAACTACGTATTCCAGCTGGTCGCGCTACCGCTGGGCCTCCAGTTGGTTCAACCTTGGGTCAGTGGGGACTAAACATGATGGACTTTATCAATCCATTTAACGACGCCACCAAAGATTTGATGGGCAAAGACGTCATTGTGCACATTCAAGTGTTCGAAGACCGCACTTTTGCATGGAAATCATTGGGTCAGCCAGTGGATGACATGATCCGCGAAAAAGCCGGCATCCAAAAGGGTAGCGGCAAGCCACACACCGACAAAGTTGGTAAAATCACCCGCGCTCAACTGGAAGAAATCGCTGAAGTCAAAAAAGACCAGCTCAACGCCATCGACACAGACGGCGCCGTCAAAATCATCGCCGGTACTGCTCGCAGCATGGGTGTTGAAGTCACTGACTAATCAGTTTCATGTCAATCACAAATTACTCTCGCCCTGGCGGGAGTAATTGTATGTTATGGCTAAATATGATATAATATAAGTATGGATCTGGCAGAATTTGCAAAGCTATCAACAGAGAACGAAAGAGGGCTCAAAGACACCGTCACATCCGTTGTCGGTGCAGTAGCCATTACCTCTGCTTTGTTCATTCCGCCAGCGATCATACTGAAGGAAGCGGCCGATACCGCTGCTAATTCTATTCACATCAACACCGAACCTACCGCAACACCTTCAGCTGAGCAAACCTCATCGACCCAAGAGCCAGACCAAACACCACCGCCAGCCCCCAGAGGCTTTTTGCAAACTATTATCGACAATCTTGGCGGTTAACCACCAGTGAAATAATTCAATGTTCATCACCAGCACCATATCAGACCCTAGTGTATCAGAGGCACTTACCAGTGCCAAATTGGTCGTCCTCAGAACCGACACCATCTACGGTATCGTCGCTTCCGCTGCCAACCGCCACGCCATGGAGCGGCTATACCGCGCCAAGCACCGCCCAGCTAACGAATCATGCATCATCCTGGTCGCTGACATCTCCGACATCCCAGGTTTAACTGCCGCTCAACGTCAGCACTACTTGCAATTGAACGCTGAGCGACCGACCAGCATCGTTGTACCAGCCAGCAACGATTTTCCGCACACCGCCCACCAAAACGGCACACTAGCTTTTCGACTGGTCACCGGCAATTTAGCACGTCTCATCCGCCAAACCGGTCCCTTGTTGGCACCCAGCGCCAACCCAGCTGGCATGCCACCAGCTAATAATATCACCGAAGCCATCAAGTACTTCGGTGATATGGTGAGTGTCTATGTCGACGGCGGGGAAGTGACGTCCACAGTCGCGTCACGCATCATTAAGTTGCAAGCTGGCAACATCGTCACTATTCGCGCTTAGTGCGCCCTACATCTGCACAAACGGACGCGCCAGCTCGATGTCAGGACGCAGCTCTGAGATACGCATCAGCTCATTGTACTTAGCGATGCGCTCTGAACGGGACATTGAACCAGTTTTGATTTGTCCAGTTCCCAAGCCAACAGCCAAGTGGGCGATGGTGGTATCTTCCGTCTCGCCAGAACGGTGGCTCATCACCGTGTTCCAACCAGCTTCTTTGGCCATCTTGACTGCGGCGATAGTCTCGGTCAGTGTACCAATTTGGTTTGGCTTGATGAGGATGGCATTGCCAGCTTTTTGCTCAATGGCCTGTTCCAGACGCTCGACATTGGTTACTAACAAGTCGTCGCCAACCAACTGCGTAGTACCACCCAACTCCAGCGTCAACTTCTGCCAACCACGCCAGGCTTCTTCGTTCAGTCCATCTTCGATGGAGACGATCGGGTATTGTGCACGTAATTCTTTATACATCTTGATCATCTGGTCAGTGTCTAGCACACGGTTTTCTGTGGACAAATTGTACTGTTCAGTCTGGCTCTGATAGAACTCACTGGCAGCCACGTCAAGTGCAAAGGCAAAGTCACGCTCCAACAAGTACCCAGCCTGCTCAATGGCACGGCTAAGCAAGGTGATTGGCTCAGAGTTACCGTAACGAACGCGAGGTGCATAGCCACCTTCATCGCCCACGGTCGTTGGGTAGCCCTCTTGTTTGAGAACTTTTGCCAGCACGTGAAATACCTCGGCGCTCATGGTTACTGCGTCTTGAATGGTTGATGCACCAACAGGGATGATCATGTATTCTTGGATGTCTGTTGCACCCAACGCGTGCTGACCGCCGTTCATGACATTAACCATTGGCATTGGGAAGCTCATCTGCGGGTTACCAGCCAACGTGTTGATGTAGGTGAACAGTGCCACACCACGTGACGCTGCTGCTGCTTTGGCAGTCGCCAAACTGACTGCCAAAATAGCATTGGCACCTAAACGGCCCTTGTTTGGCGTTTCATCCAAGGTGATCATCTTTTGGTCAATAGCTTCTTGGTCAAACGGACTCATACCGCGCAGTGCGTCAGCAATTTCCGTATTAACATTTTCAACCGCCTTTAAAACACCCTTACCGCCAAATGGTAATTCATCATCTCGTAGCTCTACTGCCTCATGAGACCCGGTGCTAGCCCCAGAGGGAACGGCAGCCCGACCAAAACAGCCGTCACTCAATATGACATCTGCTTCAACCGTTGGATTACCCCGGGAATCTAAAATTTGACGTGCTCTGATGTGTGTAATTGTGATAAAGTCCATATGATCTATTGTATCAGACCACGCGATAGACCACTAACTGTAGTGTACGTCAGCAAATCCTGTCTCACCTGAATGGGTTATTATACCCGACATACAGCTCGTTACTGTCACCGTCTTACCATCCCGTGAACCGCGCATCTTAAGAGGCCCTGCGCAGTGACTGGTAAGACGGTCTACGCCAGCTTGTAATTTAGCTGACTGCCTGTCAAAGCTGTCTAATATCTCCATGACCTCTCTTTGCTTATGGGCTGTAGCACTAGTAGCCATTTGACCTATCTGGTCATCTGTCAATGACACCAAGGCCTCATGGCCCGCCTCTCTCATCATCAGTAAACGCTGTTTTACTTGTTCAGGATCTACGTTCAGGCCTTCTTGTACTTCTTGGCGCATACAAGCTATTCCCCCGAGATTGTACTTTAGCACTGGACAATCTCGACATCTCTTAGGGACCGTAGCTATATCTTCGCCAGTTAGACCCGCTCTAGTCATAATGTCGTCAAAGGCTGCGCCAACGCCTATATTTGCTTCATCGTGCCCACCAGGTGTAAAATTACTGTTCTTCTCACGTTCCATAGTAATTACAAATACTATCATATTGTTGCTAAATACGCAAATATTCCATGAAGTACACCCAATGCTATTGATTTTTCTGCAATTCACTGGTATAATATATTTACATGAGTGAAGCACTTTTTCCTAGTCCCCAAAAGCGACCAATTGATTTGGACGGTCTGATGGACATGGCTTACACTACCTTGGATGTACCAGACGAGGCATTACAGACAACCCTGAACCATCAACTATTCACCCCTGACTTACTGAGCAAGCCAGTCGATATCACCGCCATGACCTCTCACCCCAACAGCGAAGGCGAACCTATATTAGGCGTCGAACAATTTTCAGAGGCAGTCGCACGGTTTGAAGTCAGCTCAGAGCTGGGCGAACGCACAGTGCGTCTGGCGCTCGACAACGGCGATAGTCTGGAATTGTCCCGCATCATGGAGATTCGCCAACAAGAGCCAGAGGAGCCGTCGGATTACGCCGAGCTGATTTATGATACTGGTGGGCTAGTCAACCGAGTGTTATCGAGGGAATCATTCAGCAAGCTTAACTCCGAACAACAGCAGCTCATCATACAACGACTCACCGAAAAAGCCACCACGGAGTTTGATGAGCTACTTGCCGACTCGGAGCATTGTCAAGCCATAGTCGACATATTTAAGCAAACCGAGCCAATCATCGCTGACAAACTCGCTGTATTTGTACCTATTGTTTTAGAAGACGGGGAAGCCAAGCTGCTACCCAAACTTCATATCGAAATGACCCACGGCGCAACAAAGACCATTGTGCCATTTGATCAACTGGCGGATATCGACCTCATCTACCCTGAACAAGAAAACGACGACCAGTCAGTTGACTACCTGGCGACTTTTCAGGACGAATGGCGCAGTCGGTCAATCGAAGCAGTCGAATATCTACTCACGGACAGAGCTGCTGACCTGAGCCAACGCAACATTTCAGCTGAACGCGTCACTAAACTAATGCAAGCTGAGGCCTCAGAGCTATGTGCCCAGCTCATGGCTGATGAGAATTTTTTGACGGAACATATGCTTGAGCCAGGTGAGTTTCATATTGACGGAACATTCTACACTGACAACAACGGTAAATGGCAGGAGATGTTTGACGACCTTACTATCAATGCCAAGCCAGAACTACACTGTGAGGAAGTAGACGAACAGTGGCGATTTGGGCTACGACTCGTCCCGATAGATGACGACTCACAAGCAGACGTGTTCGTGGTGCCGAACAACACCTTCCTCACAGCCTTTCGGCGTTTGGCGCACTAACCTCATTGAAAACAGTCACCAAAACTGATATAATCAGCGAGAATAACAATCAATGTTGGGAGGTGAATTCGGGAAACGCCGAGCACCGATTGCACCACAGAAAGGATATCACTCATGGCCAAAAAAGCCGAATTGCTGGAAAAAGCAGCAGAACTAAACCTAGAAGTCAGCGAAAAAAACACCATCGCTGAAATCGAGGCTGCCATTGCCGGCGCTGAAAAACACGAAGTTCGCGAAGCACACGTCGCCAAAGCAGGCAAGCGCAGCCAAAAAGCTTTGGACGAAGCTGAAGCTAAAGCAGAGAAGGAAGCTCGCAAAGAAGCAGGCGACACCACTCCGCAAGACGAAGACGCTGAAGCACACATCAAAAAAGGTCCAAAGCCAGTCACCCGACCACGCCTAGAGCGCCGCGGCAAAAAATACCAAGAAGCTGCCAAAAAGATCGAGAAAGACAAAGTTTACACTCTAGAAGAAGCCTTGAAGCTAGCGACCGAGACCAGCCCGGTCAAATTTGACGCATCAGTGGAACTGCACGTTCGGCTCGGTGTTGACCCACGCCAGGCAGACCAAAACATTCGCTCAACCGTGTCACTGCCTCACGGTACCGGTAAAGACGTACGCGTCGCAGTATTCGCACCAGAAGAAGAGCACGCCGCTGCCAAAAAAGCTGGCGCCGACATCATCGGTGATGAAGAATTCTTGAAGCAGCTAGACAAAGAAGAGCTGAACTTTGACATTTTGGTGGCAACGCCACAGTACATGCCAAAACTTGGTAAATACGCTCGCTTGCTCGGTCCACGTGGTTTGATGCCAAATCCAAAGTCTGGCACCGTAGCAACAGACGTGGCGACTGCCGTCACCGAAGCCAAAGCCGGTAAGGTTGAATACCGTGTCGACAAACAAGCCATCGTTCACTTGAGCGTCGGTAAGGTGTCGTTTGGTACAGAAAAACTACAAGACAACGCCCGCGCATTTTTGAGCAGCCTAAACGCCCAAAAACCAAGCAGCCTCAAAGGCGCCTACGTCAAAAGTGTTGCCGTGACTACTACCATGGGTCCTGGTATCAAAGTTGAAAACAACCTCTAGACATAGTTAATCTCGCAGTTTAACCCATCAAATCCCGCCGATCATGGCGGGATTTTTACTGGGGTGACGTCGCCGAGATAGCCGTGGGAGTATTGCATTTTTCTGTATTTTATGCTAGAATAGTAAAGCCCAGTGGGATACGGATGTGCTAGAGTCATTTTTGATTCGCTGTTCCAGCCCAGCTGGACGCGAACCGAAATGTACTTTAACATCTGTATCCATTCCAACTCCCTATCATAGGAGATTTCCCATGCCCATGAAGAAACGTGGGCTAGCAGCGCTGTTTGCGCTGCTAGCTATGGTCTTCGGGTTCTCGGGGGTGGCAGCTGCTGTCCCCGAGAGCCCCGACACGACGGCGGCAACGTCGTCGTGCACTCCCCGGCCGATCTCGGCAGGGGAAATCAGCGCGGAGTACATCCGCGCTGTCGACGGCTCTGCCGAATTCACCGCCTATGAGGCGGTTGAATTCGGCTTTGGATTGGCCCTTGAGGAGGGCCATTGTGAAGGCGATAGCATCACCTTCACACCACCGGCGGAACTGGGGGATTACGGTGCCCCCATCAATCTCGCCACCGAAAATGGCGAGATTATCGCTCACGCCGTCTACAAAGGCGGTAAGGTCAGTATCACACTGACCGATGCCGTTGAGGTGGCCAACCATTACGCCTTCGAGGCGTATGGCTGGTGGCGCGTCGACATTGACGACACGCTCGTTCCCGGGGAAACCCGGGACCTCCTGTGGGAGATCGGCGGTCAAACCCGCCGGACTGAGATCCACGTGGGGGAGTGTCCGGGCTGCAGCCAGCCCGGGCCTGGAGCCTCGAAATGGGGTGTCGTTCACCCGAATGACCCCTCATTGGTCGAGGTTACGTTAGTAACCCCGACCGCTACCACGGACGCCCAAGAGTTCATCCTGAGGGATGAACTCACGTCTCAGGGCCAAGTTTTCTCTTGCGACAGCAACACCGTGCTGTCGCAAGCAGGAACTTACAGAGAAGCGAGTGTATGGGGTAGACCCCTATACACTCATCGCACGACAGTCAATACAATGGAGTGCTCCTCCACTGTATTGACGATGAAACTCACCCTAAACGAGGGTGAGAAGGCACGCGTGGAGTTCTATCTCCACGTTGACCCCACGGACCCCGGTCCGTGGACAGACAGTGCGACTATCACATCCCAGGATCGCTCCTGGGATGCCTCCGCCACCGTGCGGAGGGCAGAATCAGGAGGTGGCGCAAGCTACCTCCTGAAGCCGGAGCCGTCACCGTCGCCGACACCGGAGTCAACTCCGACGCCGACCCCGAGCCCGACTCCGTCGGTGACGCCGTCACCGGAGCCGACGCCATCACCGAGCACAACACCGACCCCGGAGCCGAGCCCGACTCCGGAACCGTCGCCAAGTGCAACGCCGGAACCGTCGCCGACGCCCAGCGCGTCAGCAACGGTCACGCCGACACCGAGTCCGTCGCCCAGCGCGACGGCAACCCCGTCGCCGTCGGCCACGCCGACGCCGAAGGCCACGCCTTCGGCGACTGCGCCGGCCGCCTCCCCGACCCCAACAAGGGGCCAGGAGGTCGTCGCGCCCCCCGCCCAGCCGCCGCACGGGCGGCCAGGTGGGGGACTGGCGCACACCGGCATCGCCGGCGAGCAAGCGGCTATCGGGGCTGCAGCCCTGATAGCATTGGGTCTCATGGCCCTCGTGGCCAGCTACAGTCACTCCTCGCGCAAGGAGTGACATACCACCGAGGGATGCTCGTCATCACGACGGGCATCCCTTGGTGAGGCAATAAGATACAGAGAGAGAAGGGAGGTTCGCACCGCCCGCTCCACCACGGAGCGGGCTTTCTCTTTGTTTTGATATAATATGCCTGTTGCATTTCGTTGTCATTTCTGCTACAATGGTGAGGAACATTACCAAAGACAGCGGCGATCTGGCTGATAAACAGATGTAAACATGCCGCCGAGGGATGAAACGAACAGTTTTATTTGACGTCTTTGGTAGTGCGAGAATCAAAGACGTCTTTTTGATTCTCCATTACCGCACGTTAACAAATTGGCAAAAAGAATGAAATTAACTCAATCAAAGAAAGGATTTTTATGGCAATTTCACGCGATAAAAAACAAACTTTGGTTGCTGAACTAACCGAGCTTCTGAAAGACGCTAAAGGTACGGCATTTGCGCGGTACCAGGGGCTGAGCGTGGCTGAACTACAAGAGCTACGCAAGGCTGCTCGCGAGGCAAACGTGGTCATCAAGGTGGTCAAAAACCGCTTGGTACGCGTAGCACTAGAGGGCGTCGACACCTACAAAGAAACCGACACCGACCTCCTGGTCGGCCAGTTGGTCTACGCCATCAGTGCCGAAGACGAGGTCATGCCAGCAAAAGTTTTGGACACGTTTGCAAAGACGCATCCAGCACTGCAGTTGGCTGGTGGTTTCTCAGGTGAAGGCCTCAGCATCAACGAAGCTGACATCAAGGCGTTGGCAGGTCTACCAAGCAAAGACCAGCTTGTCGCCGAAGTGGTGGCACAATTGCTCTCACCAGTCCACGACACCGTGGGCGCGCTGGGCGGCAATTTGCACGGCTTACTAGATGGCATCGAAGCCAAAGCTACGGCTTAAGTTTAGCAATCAATCAATAATGTAAGGAGACATATCATGGCTGATATTAAGAAATTGGCTGAAGAACTGACCAAATTGACAGTTCTGGAAGTTAACGAATTGAAAAACCACTTGAAAGAAGAATACGGCATCGAGCCAGCTGCTGCAGCTGTCGCTGTTGCTGGTCCAGCTGCTGGCGGTGACGCTGCTGCGGCTGACGAAAAAACTGAGTTCACCGTTACGTTGAAGGACGCAGGTGCTCAGAAAGTTGCAGTCATCAAGGCTGTTAAGGAAATCACCGGCTTGGGTCTGGGTGAAGCTAAAGCTATCGTTGACGGCGCGCCAGCACCAGTCAAGGAAAAAGTTTCAAAAGACGAAGCTGAAGCTGCTAAGAAGACTCTGGAAGACGCTGGCGCTAGCGTCGAGCTCAGCTAATTTCATTCTGAACATGACGCCAATTTGTTTTCGAAATCACTATACCGCTCTATATCATGGGCGGTATTTTGATTGCAAGGGTAAAATTTGCAACAGTTTTGCAAGCACCCCTTAAAATGCTGTGGAAATCTGAAATAACTTGCTTATGTAAGCATTGACCGAACCTTTTTCCTATGCTATATATAGAACGAGAACTATCAAAAATAGACAGGGAAATGCGAGAATCACTATGTCTGAACTACCAGAAAAACAAGTAAAGCGGCTGCGCTCACTGATACAAGAGGCAGAAACCAATTTGGCGGCGGCAAAAGAGCTATTGATCAGCATCATCGGTGATGACGGTCAAGTTGTTACACCAAAAACCTCGACTGAAGACGTAACCGGCAAGGTCGTCGAGGGCGTATTTGACGGTCAGACTATGCTCGGCCCAGACGGCAAAAATTACCCAATTCCAGCCAACTACGCTTCAAAATCAAAACTGGTTGAGGGCGATATTTTGAAATTAACCATCGCTGACGACGGCAGCTTCATCTACAAGCAAATCGGTCCAGTAGCGCGCAAACAAGTCATCGGTACACTGGTACAACATGACGGCGTCTACTACGTCGAGGCTAATGGCCGTGAGTATCGCATTTTGCTCGCCAGTGTGACCTTCTTCCGCATCAACATCGGCGACCAAGTCACCATCATCGTGCCAGAGGACAATCCTGACGCTACCTGGGCAGCTGTTGAAGCAGCGTTGTAGACTATTTTGCACTTGAAACCGTCCGCGCAGTTGCCGGGCGGTTTTTGATATAATTGTGCTATGCCTGAGGAGTTTTTACTAAGCTACGCTAGCTTTGACGCTGAGAATCGGCCATTTTTAGAGTGGCAGATCGATGGCAAGATTGAGCGTGGTGATGTTGTGGGGCAGAAGTTGTCACTGGCGTTTGATGTTTCGACCAAATATTGTACGGGCTGGGTGGATTTTGACAATCACTGCAGCCAGGCTTGTCCTGACGGCGCGACGGTCGATGAGAAATATGAAAATTGTTTGAAATGTCGTAACCGAACTGGGTTTAATCCAGCGTTTTATCATGCTGATTCGGTGTCGGTGCAGCAGGAAAAGATCAATCAAACTCCACATTTTTTGTATTTGGCGTATTTTTCACCAGAGGTGATCAAGGTCGGCATTTCGCAGGAAGCGCGCGGTATTCGTCGGCTGCTAGAACAGGGAGCACGCGTGGCATTGAAACTGGAGACGTTCGCTTCGGCATTGATCGCCCGGCAATATGAGGCGAAAATTGCCAGTCTGAATGGCATCATGGAGACGGTGGCTGCCAGTAAAAAACTGGGGCTGATCAAGCAGCCGCTCGATGCCGCGACGGCGGAACAAGCCCTAGCTGACGCATTGGTGCGTATTCAGCAAAAACTGGGGCTGGATTTCCCAAGCCGAACGCTCATTATGTGCGAAGATTATTTTCATACTGAGGGTCGAGACCTCAGCAGTTTGATTGATATGACAAGTAATACAGTCTTGGCTGGCACGGTTGTTAGCGTCATCGGCTCAGTGCTCATCACTGAATATGACGGGCAACTACTGGCGTATAACGTGAAAAGGTTTATCGGACACCGGGCGCAAACAGCGCAGGGTACGGTTGATCTTGAGATACCTAACACGCAACTGACGCTGTTTTGACAGAACATGGTATAATATGAAAAACGGAGTTTATATATGAGTAGCAACCACGCAAGCAAAAGGGTTTTTATTTATGGCGATTCTAACGTCTGGGGAGACACGTTTGGGGGGCCGCGAGTGCGGTATAGCGATCGATGGGTCAACCGCCTAAAGCGAGAATTACGAGGCAAAGCGCATATCATTGCAAATGGACTATCGGGCCGTGTAGCGGGAGATTTCTGTAAGGCAAAGCCGTATAAAAATGGTAAACATACGTTTGCAGAAGCTTTGCAACAGGCGGGCAATGTGGACATCGTCATCATCGCCCTTGGCACCAATGACTTGCAGCAGCAATACAACAGGACGGCGCAAGCTATCATTCACGATTTGACAGATTATCAAAAACTAGCTCACGGTGCTGACGTTATATATATCTTACCGCCAGCATTTTCAACTGGTGAAGATTCTGGTCCAGAATTCACCGAACAATCAGAAGCTATACGACAAGAAATCTTGCAGAATAAGGAGGCGCTTGGTGAGTACATTGAGCTGCCATTCATACCACTGTCGGATGGTATTCATTTTTCAGCAAAAGGACATCGCTTAGTGGCGCGCGTTGTTAAGCAAGCTTTGAAAGCGAGGCAGGTATGAGCAGGGGAAAGAAACCGCTCTTACAGACCATAGGGCGGGAAATGGCAATTACTACTCATGGCTTTGACGACATACCAGAAGGCCCGAATGTATTCGTCGCCAATCATGCTTGTATGCGCGATATCTTTGCCATACCAGCAAGTCTGCCGGAGGATTGCGACGTTGTCATTAGCTCACGATTGGCGTATAAAAATAGCTCTGTGGACACGGCAGTGCGACGATTGGTTATAGAAAATGCGCTGCATACGATACCACTTGAAGTACATGGCGGAAAAGAATATTTGAAAGCTGGGCTCGAAATGGCCAGACGAGCGTTACTTGACGGACGCTCACTGCTCATCTTTCCAGAAGGTGCATACACAGGTGACGCTCAGGTAACCAAAGGGCGAACGGGTGCGTCACGAATTTTATTTGACGCAAATGTAGGGGGGGTGGAGCCTAACTTATTGCCAGTAGGTATTCGCTACGAACCGTGGCCTACTGATCTGGATGCATACATGCCACAAGATGAGCAAATCCACGTTACTCTGGGTGATCCTATCGACTATACAGCAGCGTACAGACATTATGTCACTTCGACAGATCACGAATCTCGACGCCAGGCCCTACGTGCACCGATAGACATGGCTATGCGGGCCATCGCAGAAGCAACTGACTTACCGTATATTGACAGACCGATAGAACTATGGCCAAGAAAGACCATGATTTTAGAAAGTGGTGAAGAAGTTCCCATTCCTGACCGCTAAAGAGCTTACTAATCCCGCACTTTGCGCTATAATACATAAGTAATGAGTCAAGCACTGTACCGCAAATATCGCAGTCGTAGCTTGGACGAGGTGTTGGGGCAAGATCACGTGACCAACATTTTGCGCCGAGCGCTGGAGCAGGGAAAAATCGCCCATGCGTATTTGCTGACGGGTCCGCGCGGCGTGGGAAAGACCAGCGTAGCGCGCATTTTGGCGCATGAGATTAATCAGTTGCCGTATGATGAGGAAGCCTCGCACCTGGATATCATCGAAATTGATGCCGCCAGCAACAACGGCGTCGACGACATCCGCGCCCTGCGCGAGAAAGCACAAGTCGCGCCCGTTTCCGCGCCAAAGAAGATCTACATCATTGACGAAGTCCACATGCTGTCCAAGCCCGCCTTCAACGCACTATTAAAGACCTTGGAGGAGCCGCCAGCACACGTAGTTTTTATCCTGGCTACCACCGACGCCGACAAGCTGCCCGCCACCATTCTCAGCCGCGTCCAGCAATTTTTCTTTCATCCCATCTCAGTCGATGTCATGGCACGCCAGCTGATGGCCATCGCCGAAAAAGAGGGCTTTGCCATCGAGGCGGACGCTGCTCGGCTGATCGCTGAGCGCTCGCGCGGCGGGTTTCGCGACGGCATCAGTATGCTCGATCAATTGTCAATCTTAGCTACACCCGATCAGCCACTGACCGTCGCCATGGTTACTGAATATTTGGGCTTAAGCGACGCAGCCACGCTGAAAGAACTCCTTGATGTATATCAATCAGAGGACACTGCGCGCATCCTTAGCATTCTGCAAGAGCTAGAGCAAAGTGGCATCAGCCCGACTGTGGTGTCGCACCAGCTATTGTCAATCGCTCGCGCCAGACTGCGCACAAATCCAGAGCTTGTTGAGCTCATCCAGCAGCTCATCGAAGTTGATCGCCACCCACACCCCGACCTGAAATTATTGACTATTTTCATGAAACATCACGCTCAGCCAGTCAGGCCGAAGAAGACAGTTGCCCAGGCCGTCACGGCAACGCCAACCGTCATTTCGACACCAGCCAAGCCAGCATCGTCAGCAGAAAAGTCACCAAAAAGCCAAAGCATCAAGTCAGCTGAACCAGTGAAAAAAACGTCCGAAAGCAAAGACACCAAACCAGCTCAGCCAGCTAAAAAATCGCCCACAAAACCACGTAAATCTGATACACCACTAGAGCTGGATTGGCACAAGGTGATCGAACAAGCCAAGGAGAAATCAGTCGGCCTATCATCACTGCTCCAGAAAAGTCAGTGGGCGTTTGACGGAGATAAACTAACTATTTTTGCGGGCAGCACGTTTTACAAGAAAAAATTGGATGATGCCAAAAATCGACCATTACTGGCAGCAATCATCACCGCAGAAGCGGGAATGGAGCTGGAAATTGATATAATTGGAGAGAAGAAACCACCTGAAGACGAAAAATTGGCAGAAATCGCTGCTATGATGGGCGGTGGCGAAGAAGTGAAGTTGGAGGAATTATAAGTGAGTGAAGCAAGTCAACATACATCATCGGGCAAACTGCCACCGCAGAACCTGGACGCCGAAAAGAGTTTGCTGGGCGCGATCTTGATCGACGAAGAAGTCTTAGCAGATGCGACTGAGCACGTGCATCCTGCTGATTTTTACGATAAAAATCATGGACTGATTTTCGCCGGGATGATGCGCTTGTTTGAAAAGCACAAGCCAGTCGACCTGTTGACCTTGACAGATGAGCTGAAACGCAAAGATGAGTTGGACCTTATCGGTGGCTCGGCGTACCTGACAGAGCTCACCAACTACGTGCCGACCGCTGCACACGCTGAAGCCTATGCTGAGATGGTGGAGCAAAAAGCCGTACGACGCCGACTCATCAAAGCCAGCGCCGACATCACTGAGCTAGGCTATGACGAATCGACAACCACCCAAGAACTATTGGAGAAGGCCGAAGCTGAACTATTTAGCGTTTCCGATCAATCACTCAAGCAAGACTTGATTAGCCTGGAAAATATTCTGACTGACAGCTTTGACCGAATCGAAGAGCTACATCGTAACAAAGACACACTCCGTGGCATTCGCACTGGTTACCGCGACCTCGACAACATGACCGCTGGGCTGCAGCGTTCCGACTTGATCATCCTGGCGGCTCGTCCAGCCATGGGTAAGACCACGCTGGTGACCAACTTGGCGTACAACGTGGCAACAATTGAGAAAAAGCCGGTGCTATTTTTCAGCCTCGAGATGAGCAAAGAGCAATTAGTCGACCGTATGTTGGCGGACGCATCAGGTGTTGACAGCTGGAATATTCGCACCGGAAACTTGAGCGATAACGATTTCGCCAAATTGTCTGAGGCCATGGGCGAGATGGCCGAAGCGCCGATTTACATCGATGACACGCCAGGCCTCAGCATTTTGGAAATGCGTACCAAAGCTCGCCGTTTGGCACACGAGGGCGAAATTGGCCTGATCATCGTTGACTACCTGCAGCTGATGCAGGCCACCAACAATCACAACGGCAACCGCGTTCAGGAAGTGTCGGAAATTTCCCGCGGCCTAAAGTTGATCGCTCGTGAGCTTAACGTGCCGCTGATCGCCCTGAGTCAGCTGAGCCGTTCCGTCGAGTCGCGCACGCCACCAATTCCACAGCTGGCCGACCTGCGTGAGTCCGGCTCCATTGAGCAGGACGCCGACATTGTCAGCTTTATCTACCGTCCAGGCTACTACGAGCCAGACAACCCAGAAGTTCAAAATATCACCGACCTCATCATCGCCAAACACCGTAACGGTCCTGTCGGCAAAGTCCAGTTATACTTCCACCCAGAACGCCTCCGCTTCATGAGTCTCGACAGACGACATGATTAACGAAACATGCTATAATAAACCGCAGTGAAAAAGAAAACTCTGTCTCATCTGTTTCTTTACCGTTGGCGCTATCTTTGGGGCTATAGTGCTTTGATACTGATATTTTCTGCAGTCATTAGCGTGGCATTGTTGTACGCGCCAGGTGGCATCAGCCAATCAGAAATCAACATGGTCGCACGAACCAACTTGCTCATGGAAGGCAATTGGTCCATCGTCAATCTGCCACTACACGCGTTCCAAGCGGCACTGTTCTTGCTATTTGGTGTCAGCACACTCACCATCAAGTTACCAGCCATCACACTGATGTGTTTGGCAGCTCTGGCACTCTTTTTCCTCCTCAGGCACTGGTTCAAACCAGGTATCGCCGTGCTGTCACTTTCTCTCATGATCGCCACTGGTCAATTCATCTACTTAGCACAAAGCTTCACCCCTGGCATCATCTACATCACCACGGCGTCATTGATTTTGCTGTTCGCCAGCCTCATCATCCAAAAAGCCAAGTTCGCCCAACTCTGGAAAATCCTCCTCGCCGCCGTCATGGCCGCTAGCCTATACACGCCATTTTTCTGGTACCTCAACCTTGGTCTCATCTTGGTAGCATTATTGCACCCATATACACGCTACATCATCGTTTCACGAAAATATCGCGCCAGCTGGACGCCAGCATTCATCGTCTTTCTGCTGGTAAGCGCGCCACTGGTGTATTTCTGCCTGAAACATCACAGCTTCTTACTGGACGTATCAGGCTGGTCATCACTCAACTTTGATGTCTTAGCAAACCTCAAGATTATCGTTCGAACCTATTTCTGGCCAGTGCCATACATCTCCAACGGGCAAGTACTGCCAGCCATTGACGTCAGCACCGTAGCGCTAATGTTCCTTGGTATGATCATCACTTTCCGCAACTGGCACACCGCTCGGTCCTACGTGGTCAACATTTGGCTATTTTTGTCATTGCCGCTACTCGCCCTGGCGCCTCAAGTCAATATGATCATCTCTGTGCCAATGTTTATCTTGCTGGCTACTGGCGTAGAACGACTGCTGTATGAATGGTATCGATTATTCCCAAAGAACCCATATGCGCGCGGCACCGGACTCGTACTAATGATCATCTTGGTCGGTGTCATGACCCTAAGCGGCGTCAATCGATACGTCCACAGTTACCACGATCTACCCGACGCCGTGCGCGAACATTCCAAAGATTTGAGTCTTGTGCGTGACACACTACTGCGCGACACCGCAAACAAGAAATATATATTCGTCGTGGCAGCTGCCGAAAAACCGCTGTACGACGCTTTGTCCAGCCACATGAATAAGCATAATAGGGCAATATCCATCAGCGACGGCCTGCCAGCAGAGGGTGCTCAAGAAGAAGTAGTCGTCACGCGCGCTGCTCGCCAAAATATCACTGGCATCCCAGGAACTATCACGCGCGTCATCACCAATGATTGGGCTGAGGCGGGCGATCGGTTTTATGTCTACAAACTTAGTGAATAATGCGGTATAATAAGTGAGTTAATTGAAGGAGGAACATTATGGCTTTTGATCAGGTGAAAATGCTGCAACAGCTACGTAAAGCACAAAAACAACTCGGTAAAGAAATCATCGAAGTAGAGGCTGGCGACGGTGCAGTCATCGTTCAGATCACTGGTGAATTGAAAATCAAATCAGTCAAGATTAATCCTGATATGGTAGACCTAGACAACATCGAACAGCTTGAGCACTGGATTCAAATTGCGGTGCGTGATGGCTTGGCAAAAGCTCAAGAAGTTGCTGCTGAAACAATGAAGCCATTGATGGGCGGCTTGGGTAACCTGGGCATCTAATCTCAATAATGAGTGCTCATATTTTGCCAAAAGCGCTGACGGCGTTGATTGATGAATTTGGTAATCTACCGGGAGTTGGTCCGCGAACTGCCGAACGCTACGCTTATGCTGCTTTGCGGCGCGAGCCAGGACAATCCAAAAGGTTAGCTCAAGCTTTAAATGAGTTGCATCAACGCGTCAAAACCTGTCCGGTGACGTTTGCGCTGATTGACGATGGCGATGACGTGTCGCCGCTTTATGCTGACAGTCGCCGCAATCGCCAGCTCATCTGCGTCGTCGAAGAACCGCTGGATATCATGGCATTGGAGCGCACTGGTCAGTTTGACGGCACCTACCACGTTTTAGGTGGAGCAATTTCACCAATTGACGGCATCGGACCAGAGCAGCTTCATATCCCTGAGCTGATTGAGCGCATCAAAAACGACGGCGTCACTGAAATCATCATTGCCACCAATGCTTCAGTCGAGGGTGAATCCACTGCGCTGTTTCTGCAACGGTACATCCAAGAAGCTGGCTTGACGCTGACTGTTTCGCGACTGGCTCGCGGCATCCCCGTGGGAGTCGACCTGGAGTACGCCGACCAGATCACGTTGTCGCACGCGCTTGAAGGCCGGCGCACGCTGTCTTAGTTTTATTAGCATAAGCGACATGCTATACTAATCATATGGAAAAGCCTCGAATTCCTCAGGATAAACTCATCAATCACTCTAAATTCAAAGCGTTCACTCAGTGGGTCCACAAGCACCATTTGGCGCTAGCACTTGTCGTGGGCGCGGCAGTTGTCGCAATTATCTTCATCATCGCCATGTATTCCGTCCAATCAGACAGTGGTTCGCCATTTTTCGCTGGCACCAAAAAGCCAAAAGAGAAGTTTTACTCGTCACTCACCGGTCTGGAGGTGGCTGATGCTAATGCGGTCAAAGCTCCCGTCGCTGGTGTAATTGTCGAAAATAGCCCTAACGCACGACCACAGTCTGGACTATCAAAAGCCGGCATCGTTTACGAAGCTGTCGCCGAAGGTGGTATCACTCGTTTCTTCGCGTTGTACCAGGGAAATAAGCCGGCCAAAATTGGCCCAGTGCGCAGCTTGCGCCTGTACTATTTGCAGTGGTCAACGCCGTACAAGGCCTCAATTTTCCACGTCGGTGGTAGCGCCAACGCCCTGAGTACAGTTCGCAACGGTAAATATCACGACATCGACGAATTCAGCAATGGCAATTCATACTGGCGGGCCAATAATCGACGCGCACCACACAATGCTTACACCTCAGGCGAGAAAATTGACCAAACCAACACTGCCAAAGGCCACAACGAATCAGTATTCACTGGATTCAAGCGTGCCGATGGCAAGCCTGCTGAAACACCAAATGCAACTCAGGTTGCCATCAATTTCAGTGGTCCGCTATTTAACACCAATTACACCTACAACAAAGAATCAAATACCTACGCTCGCACGCTGGCAGGGCAGCCACACAGTGACGCCGAGGCTGGGCAAATTGCGCCAAACAGCATCGTAGCGCTGGAGGTGAACGTTGAGCATCGCCCAGGCAGTCGCGAAGGTTACGAAGACGTCATCACCGTAGGCACCGGCAAAGCATATATTTTCCAAAATGGCGTTGTAGCTCAAGCCACCTGGAAGCGTGACAACGAAAGCGCCGAATTGAAATTAGTTGACGCCGCTGGCAAAGACATCGCGCTGAACCGAGGCCAGACATGGATCGCTGCCTTTACACCGGGGCGAGGAAGCATTGCATGGCAGTAACCCGTCGCCGATCGATTCGCGACTACAATCGATATTACATGCGTCGGTCGGTATTGCTATTGCTGCTGCCTGTCGGCATCGCCGCTGCTTTTGCCACCATCACTCATCTCATATTGACGAACCTGGCCGCCGTTGAAGTTAATTGGTACATCATCATCCTGCTCGGCGCAGTTGGGGGTATCATTGGCGCCGTTGCCATCACACCATCCGTCAGCAAACCGATGCGCGACATCCTCTACGCTGCGGCTTACAAAACAGGGGAGCTAACCGCCGAAAAGCCAGTCAAGATCAACTCGCCAGCACACGCACGCACTGGTTTTCAGACTGTGCTTGAGGCTATATATACCAACGGTGCGCCCGCCAAACCAACTGCCAAAAAAGCTTCGTCTCAACTTGACGCCATCATTCAGTCGTTCAATCACACTCCGTGCGGCATTGTCGTATTGGACCACCAAAAAAACATCATCTTTGCCAATGAAACCGCGCCTGTGGTCTCCAACATGGACGGTGTGCTGACGTTAGGGCTGGACTTTATTGACGAAATTTCCATCAACGAGTGGATCCAAGAAGTCGCCAAAGACAACATCACCGCTCACCACCAGTGGACACGTGTACCAGCTCAATCCAAAACCTCCGCGCCACAAAAGTTCTACGACGTCAGCGCTTCCTACGAAAAAGGTGCAGCCGGCGAAACGGTCATCATCCTCTTTGATCGCTCCGCTAAATACCTGCCCGAAGAAGAGGATCTCAATTTCATCGCTTTTGCTGCGCACGAACTCCGCGGACCCATCACCGTCATCCGCGGTTACTTGGACATCTTGGAGCAAGAACTTCACGACCGCCTGCGGGATGATGAGCCACAATTGTTCAATCGTCTGACCGTTTCTGCCAACCGCTTGTCCAGCTATATCAATAACATCCTCAACGTTTCAAAGTTCGATCGGCACCACCTGTACGTGCATCTGCGCGAGGACACACTGGAAGCCATTTACGCCACCATCGCTGACGACATGCAGCTGCGCGCCTCAGCTCAGCACCGCATGTTGAATGTATCCATCCCCAGCGATTTACCGACCGTAGCAGCCGACCGTGGTAGCATCGGGGAAGTGATTTCCAACCTCATCGACAATGCCATCAAATACAGTTTCGAAGGCGGAGTTGTCCAAGTTTCTGCCGTGCAAAAAGGCGAATTTGTAGAAGTTTCCGTCTCAGACAACGGCGTCGGCATGCCAGCTGGCGTGATCAAAAACCTCTTTCGTAAATTTTACCGCTCACACCGATCACGCGAGACAGTGGCCGGCACGGGCATCGGCCTATACATCTGTAAAGCCTTTGTCGAATCTCACGGTGGCAGCATCTCCGCGCGCAGCCAGGAGAATCAGGGCTCAATTTTTTCTTTCACCATCCCCGTCTACGCCTCGGTGAAAGAAAAATTATTAGAAGACGGCCAGCTAAACAATCGGCTCATTCGCACTGACGGTGGGTGGATAAAAAATCACAAAATGTATAGGGAGTAATCATGGCGATCAAAACAATTTTATGCATCGAAGATGACAGATTTATCGGCGAAATGTACGTGCGCAGCCTGGAGCGTGCCGGCTACACCGTCACCTGGATGGTGGACGGCAATGACGGTTTGGTGGCAGCGCGTAACCAGCCGTACGACTTGATCATTTTGGACTTGATGTTGCCAGAACAACGTGGCGATCAAATTCTAGACGCCCTCAGAAACGGCGAAACCGACTTGGTGCCTAACAGCAAGATTCTCATCATGACCAACTTTGAGCAAGACGACCAGTCCAAGTCGCAGCTACTGCCTAGAATCGACGGCTACCTCATCAAAGCCGACATCACGCCTCGAAAACTACTGGAGGTGATTGAGCAGCTGGGCGAGTAGCTAAAAGTATGCTATAACAACCATAGATGAGATGACTGGCTGAAAATAAATAATGGATAATATTTAGCCCCAGCATGAAAATGATGTGCACCATGTTTTGGGCTATTTTGACTTATATGTAGTTACTATTTTCTCATCTTATTATCACAGGCTAATATCATAACTGTTTAGCTCTTTTTGTTTTGCGTAATTTTGCAAACAGATATACAGCTAATATAATGACTAGCACGCTACCTAGTGTAAGTCCTCCTATAGCTATCAAACTATTAGTTTCTTGCTGTTTCTGTTGTAAGGCGAGCTGCTGCTCTTTTAGCTTCGTGTCCGCTTTATTTTTTTCTGTACGGCTTTTATGTTCTTCATTTTCCTCAAGGCTTGACATATTTTTGACAGCTCCACCATATACTCGATCAAATGTTTCTTCATCCACTACTTATACTCCTCTCCGAATTAAAACAACACCGTAAGGTATCTAGTCTATTCACAAATCAAGTTTTGCCCTAAACATTAATGCAAGTCGTTTTACGGGCAAAACTACAAACACAACCAGCGCCTTCCGATTTGGCATATATATTAAACCGTTATCATTATACCAAACATCTTTGTAAAAAGTATGCTCATGTTGCCAAAGCCACCAGAGCTGCAGGATACCGGTTTTATACTGTAATTTAACAGATGCGCTTCAGCCCGTCTCTCAATTTTATGGATAAATTTGCCCGCATATGGCAAGATTTTGAGCATGTTTACAGATTGAAGGATAAACAAAAAAGACTCCAAAGAGCCTCTTGATTCTATATTGGTGACCTCACGGGGAATCGAACCCCGGTTGCCGGGATGAGAACCCGGTGTCCTAACCGCTAGACGATGAGGCCAACACTAAGCATCATACCATGACGCAGCCGCTTTTGTCTATACCGCCGCACCAGCCAACAGAGACGCGCTTGCGTTTTACCACCGTTTGACGCTATACTTAATATCATGAAAGAATCGAGGGTGGGGCAGTCTGACAGAACATTTTCCAAATTTTGGCTGCGCCGTCTCAGCAAAGCCTCGCTACTAGTCAATCTCTTCATTCTCCTCACATACGCATCAGCTCGCTTTTTGCCTGGCAATTATCGCTTTACTATTGGTGATTCAGTGACCAACCTAGCCGCCGCCATCAGCGTATTGTCTGCAGTTTGGGCGCTTGGTCTCTGTGTTTGGACGCCCAAAAAACAACGCGCCTACCTGGCATGCGCCACCTATGCGTCGCTCATCATCACCATCGCCGCACTCATTGCTACCAGTGGTGGTATCTATTCTCCATTTACCAGCCTCTGGCTCATGGTGACCGTCTTTGCTGCGGTATTTGGGCTGTGGCTGACTGGTGGCATCATCTTGTTAGTCGTGGCGCACATCGCCATGATTCATTTCGAAACACCACTGACGCTGGAACAGATAACCATCAGCGCAGTGCTTGGTATCATGCCACTCGTCCTAAGCATCGTTCTATGGCGATACCAACCGCAGAAAAAGCTTGATGACCGATTTACTGAACTGGAAAATAGGCTAACCTCTGCCGAAGGTAAGTCTGATGTTGTCATCAATACCATCGACGACGGCGTGATGGCTATTTCCAATAACGGTATCATTGAGCTCATCAATCCAGCCGCGCAACAGATGATCGGCTGGGACAAAGGCGACGCTTTGGGCTTAAGTTGGCAAAGCGTCCTCAAGCTGGTGCTCAAAGACGGATCCGACATCCCAGAGGGTAAACATCCCGTTGCTCAAGCACTGTCTTCAAACCAGCCCACCCACAGCGACAACTTATTTCTCAAAACCTCTTCAGACAAACGACTACCAATCACCATCGTCAGTTCTCCCATAGGCCCACAAAAGGAAGGTGTCATCATCGTGTTTCGCGACATCTCCAAAGAGCGCGCCGAGGAGCGAGAACAAGCCGAGTTCATCTCCACTGCCAGCCACGAAATGCGCACGCCTGTGGCTTCCATCGAGGGGTATCTGGGTCTGGCGCTCAACCCAGCCACCGCCCAAATTGACGACAAAGCTCGCGACTTCATCACCAAAGCGCACGCCTCCGCTCAACACTTGGGCCGATTATTTCAAGACCTGCTGGATATCAGTAGGGCCGAGGATGGACGTCTCAAAGATGAACCAAAGCTATTCAATGTGACTGATTTTGTGGCAGACATCTTTGAAGGTCTGGCACACAAAGCGGCTGAGAAAAATCTACTCTATTCTTTCCGGCCACACGCGTTGGCCAAAGACTCCGCTGATCAGCATTTGCAGCCCATTTATTATGCCTTTGTCGACCCCGACCATTTCCGAGAAATCACCGCCAACCTCATAGAAAACGCCATCAAATACACCAAAGAAGGCGAGGTCGTGGTCGATGTCACTGGTGATTCGTCAAAGGTGGTTGTCAGCGTGATGGATTCTGGCCTAGGGATTCCCGCAGAAGACGTTCCGCATCTTTTCCAAAAGTTTTATCGGGTTGACAATTCAGCCACTCGCGAAATCGGCGGTACTGGTCTGGGACTGTACCTGTCTCGCCGACTCGCCGAAAGCATGTCGGGCGATTTACGTGTCGAGAGCGAGTACGGCAAGGGAAGCACTTTCTTTTTGGAGATACCGCGAATCTCCAAAGAAGAAGCCGCTCACAAAGAAGCCTCCCTGCAGCCGACGCCAGTTCAGTACCATCAACCGCAAACTCCAGTAGCTTCTGTCGTCACACCCGCTGAGCCGCCAGTGGCGCCTCAGCCTCAGCAACCGATAGAACAGCCTCCGCAGCTAACCGAACCTGTCCCGGTCACTGAGCCGCCTGTCCAGCCCAACCAGCCACCACAGCCGCAGCCAACACCAACCAGCCCAGAACACGCCACGCTTGCCGACATCGAACATCATCTAGAGACCAGCCGTCGCGCCATCAGCATACCGCGGAGAACCAATAATTCATAAAAGCATAAGAATGATAGCAATTTTAATAATAATATCGTATAGTAGGTAGTAGATATGACAAAAATTTTACTCGTTGAAGATGACAAAAGTTTACGCGAAATCTATGGCGTACGATTATTAGCAGAGGGATACGACATCGTGTCCGCAGGTGATGGCGAAGAAGCGCTCGCCATGGCCATCAAAGAACGCCCAGCGCTCATCCTGAGTGACGTGATGATGCCGAAAATTTCTGGCTTTGACATGCTGGACATTTTGCGTTCTGCCACCGAAACCAAAGACATCAAAGTGATCATCATGACTGCTTTGTCTTCAGAAGACCAACGAGCCCGCGGCGAACAGCTAGGAGCTGACCGATATCTCGTGAAATCCCAAGTCGGTATCGAAGACGTCGTCCGCACCGTGCACGAAGTTTTGGGTGATGTTCCGGGACTTACGCCAGCGCCGCAACCACAACCAGCCGCACAGCCAGCAGCACCTCAGCCAGCGCCAGCTATGCCACAGTCACCGCAAATGCCGCCGGTCCGGCCTGATGTCTCAGCGCTCTCACCGCAGCCAACCCTGCAAGCTGCAGCTACACCAGCGCCAACCACACTGCCGCAGCCGACTGCACCTTTCTCATCTTCAGCGCCGCGTCCTGCCAACCTAGGCGAACGCGTCATTCGACCACTTGAGGGCGCCAGTCTGACGCCAACAGAGGATGTTGCCAAGCTCATGGAACAAGAACTGGAGGGAATTCCAAGCCTCAAACCGCAACCGGCTGAACCTGAGCACGCCCCAGAGGAAGCAACACCAGCTCCGCAGCCTGATGCAACCCCAGAAGAAACTATTCCAACCCTAACAGCGGCTCCAGCTCCTGAAGCTCCGACAGAGCCTACTCACATTCCTGTTACCACACCAACGCCTCAAGCTCCACAAAGTTTGCAAAGTGCCGCCACTTCAGGACAACCAGCTCCGACTATCCCAGCAGCACCAGTTGCCAGCCCAGCGCCTCAACCACTGGCAAATGCTGCGCCAACTCACATACCACCAGCCCCAGTCCTGCATCCACTCCCGTCTCAACCGCCACAAGCGCCGCAAACTCCTCCACCAGCACAACCACACGTATAAATGTCAGACAATGCCGCACCAAATCATAAACCTGCCCAGCGCCTCAACAAATTCGTGGCGCTGGCGCTTGGTGTGTCGCGCCGCCAGGCTGACGAGCTGATCGAACAGGGCAGGGTCACGGTGAACGGCCAGCCTGCCAAGCTTGGCCAACGCATCACCGCAACTGACATCATTCGCCACGGCAACAAACGACTCACCGCCCAAACCCACCAGCTCATTCTCTTCCATAAACCCGTCGGTTACCTCTGTTCGCGCGCCTCTCAAGGCGGTGTACCGACTATTTACGAATTATTACCAACCAACCTCCATCACCTCAAGCCCGTCGGTCGCCTCGACAAAGACAGCTCTGGGCTCATCCTCCTCACCAACGACGGGGATTTTGCCCACCAGATGACACACCCATCGTTTTATAAAATCAAGCGCTATCTCGTGACGCTCGACCAGCCGCTACAGCCGCTCCACCGGCAAATGATCAATGACTTTGGCGTGCAACTACCTGACGGGCCCAGTCGCTTGACGCTCGAACGCCAGCACGACGGCGACGACCACCGCTGGATCGTCCAGATGAGCGAAGGTCGCAACCGCCAAATCCGCCGCACCTTTGCTGCCCTCGGCTACACTGTTGCCAAGCTCCACCGGACAGACTTTGGTAACTACACTCTCGGTGACATCAAACGCGGGGAATTTCAGGAAAGCAAATTGACACCAAGTCAATGATTGGTGTATCGTATAGGTATATAGGAGGACATACCATGCGAGAAGGTAACAGATTTTCAATCGAAACTAATGTCGAGTCATTGCATAAAAAAGTAGGAGCCATGCTTGGTGTAGTAGCCAGCGCCGCACTGGCTTTATCAGGCTGCGGTGCACCAATATCAGAAACAGCACCAACGGCAACTACAGAAGGATCTACAACCAGCTCGGAGCTAGACTCAACCAACCAGTCCAATATCGATTGGCAGACTGTTGACCAGAACTGTCTTGATGAACCTGACTGCAAGCGTGCAATATCATCCGTAGAGAAAGGTTGTGATGGTACCACTCTACTATACAAATATTATAATTACTACGGGCAAGGCGGCATAACAGCAGTTCCTAACAGTCCCGAGTGCACCGCTTCAACAGCACCAGAAAGCAGCCCAACACCAGTTGCTACGGCAACACCCACTCCGGCAGGCTAAGGCTAGCCCCATTTTGCATACCGCTTATCCTCGCCAAATCCTCACGCCTCTGGTATAATAGGCGTAATTATGTCTCATAAATTACCTACCGTCGCCATCATCGGCCAAGCTAACGTTGGCAAAAGTTCACTGTTCAATCGCTTGACGCGCGCCCGCACCGCAATCGTCGCCCGCGAAGCCGGCACTACCCGCGACAACGTCGTCGGCAAAGTTTCATATAAGCGCCGCGCCTCATCTCCCGAGGAAGCTGTGACTGACGCGAGCACAACCGCCGAATTCTGGCTCATCGACACCGCCGGCCTCAAACCCGCCGAAGATGAATTTGAAGCCACCATCCAAGACCAAATCGCCGACGCCTCTGCCGCTGCCGATGTCATCCTCGTCATGGTCGATTCCACCGTCTATCCATCAGACGCCGACCGCCAACTCGCCAAAAAAGCCTTAAAAAGCGGCAAGCCCGTCCTGCTCATCGCCAATAAAGCCGACCTCAAAGGCTCACTTCACACCGACGAATTCAAACGCCTCGGCATCAAAACCATCATCAAAACCTCCGCCGAGCACAACATCGGCATCTCTGAGCTACTCGACAACATCGCCGAACTTATCCCGCCAGCCACTCAAACCGCACCTGACGACATCATCCGCGTCGCCCTCATCGGCCGGCCAAACGTCGGCAAAAGCAATCTGTTCAACACCCTGGCAGGCAAGCAGCAAGCCATCGTCGCCAACGTCGCCGGCACCACCCGCGACGTCAACCGTGTCCAAGTCCGCTACCATGGCCAGACCATCGAGCTACTCGACACCGCCGGCATTCGCCGCCAAGGCAAGCAAGAGACTGGCATCGAAAAGTTCTCAGTCCTACGCACCATGCAAGCCATCAACGAAGCCGACATCTGTTTTCTGCTGATGGACGTCAATGAATTAAACGTCGGGCTAGACCAACGCCTGGCTGGCATCATCGACGAAGCAGGCAAGGGGCTCGTCCTAGTGGTCAGTAAATGGGACTCCGTCGAAGGCAAAGACGCTTACACTCACGACGAGCTAGCACCGCAAATTAGTTATCATTTTAAATTCACACCATACGCACCACTGATCTTTACCTCATCGGTCACTGGCCAAAACGTCACCAAATTGTTCGACCTCGCCCTCGATATCCATACCCGTCGCCACCAAGAATGCAAAACCCGCGTCCTCAACGACCTCTTGCAAAAAGCCGTCGCCGCTCATCCGCCAGCCGGCCTAAAGAACTCGCATCCAAAACTCCGCTACATCGTCCAGACCGACACGGCTCCGCCATGGTTCGTCATCTACGGCAGCAACCTGAAATTCGTCCACTGGAGCTACAAACGCTACCTCGAACGCACCCTGCGCGAAGCCTTCAACTTCGCCGGCACACCAATTAAACTCAGTTTCCGCGACGAAAAACAGCTGAAAGCCAACCGCGAACGCGTCGCCCGCGGCCTGGCACCCGTCACCAAGGCCTACAAACAAGCCAAAAACGCCGAGAAGAGTATATAGACAACACAAGCCACAACCTCAGCAGCATTTATTGACATTTTGTATTATTAGTGATATAATTAAAAAGTTATGAACAATACTCCAGACACATACCCCGCAAAAGATCTGTTAACAACTCCCGCTGATATCATAGACCCCGAAACAACTACCTTTTGTGTAGCCATAACACCTCTCTTTGAATCCACCCTCGGCACTAATGAATCCACCCTCGGCACTATGCGTATCGGCGCAGTCGGAGATATCACCGTAGAGCGACCAGGCGGCGAAGACGAAGAAGCAAGAGTGAACGTCGATCTCTACATAGGAGACACCAGTAATCATACACCTCTACTTAAGCGCGCTGGTATGTCCTCGCCAGTTATTGATATGCCTGAAGCTACTGGCTGCACAAAAGCAACCGTGTCCATTACTGCAGAACCTGGTGATGGAGAATATCAAAATTTCAGCGAGGCTATCATTGGCGCTAAGATGTTAAAAATGGCAGGAGGGGATCCAGCAACATTAGAAGAACAAGAACAAAACGTTCAGAAGCTTCTAGAAGCAGTTGGCAAGGTTGCGGCTCGTGCATCATTATTCACTGAACTAAAAAACGAAGGTTTTGTCATCACCTTCATGCCCGGAGACCAGAAAGAGCCAAGCGGTGATTTTTACCTAACCGTCACCGCCGACAGCCCAGACACCGCGGACGAAAGCTAATCATCCACCATACATGAGAATGTGCGCTTGCAAAACATCACGCGTAATTTCATCTGCTCGCTCGCCGATCAGCACAATTTTCGCCGCCTCATCCGAATGCGCATGACGAATCTCAATCTGATACTGCGTCGCCTCAATGTGCCGCCGCTCACCACGGTCGTTTACAAAACAACCCTTCAGACGTCTGAGGCCATATGCCGCAAACAGCTCTGGCCATAGCTTCTCAAACACCGCTTCACCAACAGTAGTGGTCGACAAATCAACCACGCTATAGGTTGGATTGTCCGGCACCGCGAGCTCGCCATCATATTGGTCGAAAAACGCCAACAGCCCCGACGGCGTGGTGATTTTACTGAGGTCAAACTGGCCGTGTGGCGCGCTCAGCACCTTGGCATAGGGCAGGGCGCGGCGTTTTATTTCGTATTCAGCCCGTTCGCTGTCCTTCAGCAAATCTTCCTTGGTCACCAAAATCGCATCTGCGGCTTGCAATTCAATTTCGTGTGCTGGCTCAACACCGCGTAAAATCTCATGCGCATCGATCACATAAAAGCTCTGCATCAGCTCGTACTTATGAAACATCTTGGCGCTGATCAATCGCTCCACCAAATTCATGGTCCGCGCCACCCCCGTCGCCTCGATAAACACCGGTGCAGGGGAATAGCGACTAAAATCCATCAGCATCTTGATCAGTGCGTCCTCCGAGCCGCAGCAAACACAGTCGCCAGCCAGGGTCGTCACCATGTCTGCCAGCCCCTCCAGCCGGTAGCCATCGACATTTTCGTTGGCATATTCATTTTCAATCACTCGCGCGCCCGTAAAGTCACGTTGTTGCAATAAGAACTCCAACACACTGGTCTTACCAGCGCCCAGCGACCCATTTACCAAGTATAGCGGCACTTTGTCAACAATCGTCCGTGCCTCGTCAAATGCTGCATTGATACTAAATTCCAAATCATCATCGCGTTTCGCCATGTCTCTATTATACGCCATCACGCCCGAGGTGATATACTGAAGGTATGAAAGTCATTCTGGCCCTCGGCAATCCTGGCGATAAGTACACGTACACCCGGCATAACGCTGGCTTTTTGGTGGTTGACCAATTGGCAGCAGAGCAGAGTGCACAATTTAGCAACAAGCCCAAATTCTTTGCCGATATCGCTGAAATCAGTCACTCCGAAGCGCCAGGCAAAGTCCTACTCGTCAAGCCAACTACCTACTACAACGAGGTTGGTATTGCGGCGCGGGCGCTCATGGATTTTTATAAGTTGACGCTTGATGATCTCCTGATTATTCATGATGACACGGCGCTTGATTTTGGCAAAATTCGTGTCCGCAAGGGTGGTGAAAGCGCTGGCAATAACGGACTGAAGTCACTACACCGACATGTTGGCAATGAATTCTGGCATATTCGCATCGGCACCGACAATCTACTACGCCGGCAAATTGGCGATGTCGATTTCGTCCTCAGTAAATTCAACACCGACGAACGAACAATTCTCCGCGACTGGACAATCCCTGAATCAATCAAACTGACCGAGACATTCCTCAACAGCACCATTGAGCCGCTGAGCATTAAACTCTAATTGCAACAACGTTGCAAAACGCTTATCGTCTTCGGCGTTTGATTTTTGCTGCTGCCTCTCGCAGCCCGATAGCTCGTGCTTCCAAAATACTACTGCCGACCGCCAAGCTCACAAACAACAGCCCCAAACCGCCCGTTGCCCATTCTGGCAGCTCCAGATGAAACAGCTTCGCGATCATCATCATGCCCAGTGCCGTAATTGCCCAGTGTGCGCCATTTTCCAGATACTTATATTTACTCAGCACACCCGTGCGCAACAGATACACCGTCAATGACCGCACCCAAATAGCTCCAGATGCCAGTCCAGCAACAATCAACAGGACACTACTAGTGATAGCAAAGGCACCGATGACGCCGTCGAAACTGAAACTAGCATCCAAAACCTCAAGGTACAGCAAGCTTGCGAATGCCGCCCAACCAGTCTTGACTTTAATGGCCTTGGCATCATCCTCGTGAAAGAATGAGCCAAACAATTCCAGCCCAATATGCAGCATAATCCCCAGAATAGATGAGATCAAAATGAGCGATTGATGTGCCGGCTCCACTGTGAAATACAAAATCGTCGCCACTGCCAACATCAGACATACTTTGAAATTCTCAAACCGTCCAGCCTTAGCCAGCCACGGTTCAACATGACTAACCCAGTGAATGCGCTTGTTGTAGTCGATGAAATAACTTAACCCAATCATGATCAAAAATGCCCCACCAAACGCATCAATCATCGGCGATGCCTCATGCAGAATATGGCCATACTCGGCTGGCTTATTGATAGCCAAGTCAACCACCTCGGTGAAACCATGAACACTCGCCACCATAACGATAAAAATTGGCAAAATAAACCGTACCACAAAGACCGCCACAAAGATGCCGACCGTCAAAAATACCTTTTGCCATGCCGAGCTCATGCCAGCCAACACTTTGCTGTTAATCACCGCGTTGTCAAAGCTAAACGTAACTTCCAACACCACCAAAATAGCAAATAACCAGAGGCCGCTAAGACCCAAGTGCATGAACGTCAAGCTGCCCAAAATCAATGTCAATAGTGCTGAAAACCAAAAAATTCGAAATGGATGATGTGAATGCCAGAGATGTTTCATATTGCTTTAGTATAGCATATCTATACAGCGCAATCTTACGCTTACCTCAAACCAGTAGGCAAGAGGTTATCCTCTACAGTCCACATAGTCCTGCCATTTTTTAACAATTCCATCCTCCTGATAGTACTCATGCGCGCGCCAACTGGACAAGAAAGCTTCATCTTGTTCAATTTCGCCAAGGAGCGGAAAAATCTCACTAAGTAGCATTTTGTCGGGGTATCGTTCGTCGTCCGTCAGGAGACATTGCCCATTATTGCACAAGTGTGTATTTAAAAATGTGAAGCGTTTAGTGCAAATATAGCCGGGCTTCGAGCAGTGCAAGCGAAAATCGTGCATGGTTTTAATCGGCTGTGCCTCATCCTGGTAGGCCTCGAACTTGTACATCACCCAAACTAGTGGCGTATCAAACGTCATATTATCAGACAGTTGCTGCTGGCTATGCCGTAAGTCGTCCAGCTCTATCCGTATCTGTTCGCCACTGCTATTGTTCAATTTCGCCAACGCCAAACGGCGCTCCGCAGCAGCAATCTTTACTATCAAAGCCTTATGCTCATCATACATATCAAGCAGCTTATCAACCGCCGCTCTCGCGCTATTCGTACCTTCCATCATCCCAACTCCTTCATAATTACTGCGCGCGTAATCTCACGTGCCCGCTCACCAATGACAACCAATTTTAATGACTCGTCAGTGGTACCGCGCGTGACTTGTATTTGCTGCGGCGTTGCTTCGATGTGACATGTCTCGTCACCATCAGCAACCGCGCCTTTCATGCGCCGCAAAGCATATTTATCTCGCAAACTAGCCCAGATCTTCTCAATCTTCTCAGCACTAATAGCCAATTCAGCCACATCAATCACGCTATAATTTAAAGCATACTCAGCTGCGTTTTTCACAGGCTCGTGCAGTAGTAAATAATCCAAAATGTGCGACTCGCCGCCAAGCTGGACCAGATCAAATTTGCCGTGATCCATATTCATAACGTTGGTTACCCCTTGTTGCAACAATGTTTCAATGAGCTGCTGGCGGTCATTTTCAGCCAGTAAATCCAGCTTGCTGATCAATACCATGTCCGCCGCCCGAGCTTCCGCTAGCAAAGCCTCCGTCAGGCCATCAGCCCTGGCTTCAGCTCCATCCACAACATACAACGACTGCTGCAAATCATACTGCTCAAAGACATCACCAGCCAGTAATTTCTCAACCACCCGCAGAGTATTAGCGACACCAGTTGACTCAATGATCACTGGTGCTCGTCCGTTTATTGCAAAATTGTGCAAAATATCAACCAGCTCTTCGCCGCTACTACAACAGATGCACTCACCAGCAATTGTCGCTAGTTCATCAACGCGTTGTGCTAATGTACAGCTGTCAATACTTTCCGACGCAAATTCATTTTCAATCACTCGCGCGCCAGCAAACTCCGGTTGCTGCACCAAAAAATCAACCAGCGTGGTTTTGCCCGCACCCAGCGCGCCATTCACCAGATATAGTGCAATCTTATCATTCATAATTAGCCTTTCTTGTACACATATACCGAGTTAATGATGTCGTCGTCAGGATTATACTCGACCAACAACTGCACGCGCTGTAAACTATTCGGGTCAAACGCTGGATACAGCAACGTTTTCGCACCACGTGCACTGCGCACGATGATCCGCCCGCCAGGCCGGAGCGCTGGCAACATATTATCGATAATTTGCTGCTTGGCTTCAGCCGAATCGCCCGCCAGGCCAGCCACATAAATCACATCATAAGTACTGTCCGGCAAAGTTACCGCCGCTCCATCCGCCACCAGACACTTGCCAACCGGCCAGTCAATCAACTGCGCCAATTCGCGTGACTGCGCCAAGGCAGCTGGCGCCACGTCCACCAAATCAACCGCCGCACCTGTCTGGCGCCACAAGCACCAAGCCGTCAAAGGCAGGGGACCGCTGCCAATCATCGCCACCCGACTGCTGTCACTCAAAAACAAACCCGAGCCACCCAGTAGGCCAATCTCACGTCGCACCAGCTCGCGGTAATTGTCAATATACCAAAACTTTTCCAGCTCTTGCTGCGGACGAGCTGAGCTGGCAATTCGCCGCGACCAATACATTTCCATCTCTGATTCTGACAGAGAGCAACGGCGTTGCACTTCGCGACGCACCTCCTCATTGCACCAACTCGGTAAAGCTGCTGCCTGCACGACTGCCGCCACCAAACCAGAAAAAGCCGCATTCACATCTGGTGATGGCGCAAACTCATGCAAATTCATTACTGTTCTAATCGCTATATCCATAATGCTTCATGATGTCAGACCCTCTCATTTATTGCAAATTTGTCGCAATAAATGATATAATTGCAACAATATGACAATAGACGAACTACTCAAACAGCACAACTTGCGCCTGACAAAACCACGCCAGCAAGTATTTGAGGTATTGCGACGGTCAGCTGTTCCGCTAACCATTAGTGACATTGCAAAGAAGTGCAAAAACGTTGACCGAGCCAGCGTCTACCGCACCCTTGTCACTTTTGACCAGCTACACATCGTCAGCGCTGTTGCTATTGGCTGGAAAAATTACTACGAGCTCACTGAACCATTCATCCCACATCATCACCATCTCTACTGTATCCGCTGTCAAAACGCTGAGCCTATCCAAACACCAGAATTGGAGCAGCTTGTCGGCTATCTCAGCCGCAAACATCAGTTTACCGTCGTCAAACACCACTTTGAACTAGAAGGCATTTGTAAAAATTGTCAAAAACACCAAACGAAATAAAATAAATTTCTCAACTAAAAAAGCACCAGGTAAGGGTGGGCATCACCTGGTGCTTTGTTACCCTTCAACCCACCCGAGCTTCCATGTCATAGCAAAGCGTCTGCGGTCAAAACTCCAAAAGACCGGCGCCTGACGAATCGTCAATACAGTGCGTACTCACCATGAAACAGAGGTCGCCTTAATCAAAAGGGCAGTTAAAGGGGTTAGTATGCGCGTAACGTTTAACGCAAAAAGTGGAGGGTAAGATACTTAATGCCATTGCGCGCAACCTAACATATAGTTAGAATAGGGGGTATAAGGTGCATTTGGTTGAACTCGCTGATCAACCAATCGTGTATCATTATAGCAAAGATTTGACATAGTGTCAATACTTTTTGCAATAAAAGTCATGGAAATCAATACAGTACTACCAGAGGAACATATTTTCACCAAGAGGTTGGTCAATATTGCCAAGCCGCCAAAAAGGTTATGTTTTATGGGAAAACTTCCAGACAGCCAGGCTCCTCGAGTCGCGATCGTCGGTACACGCAAGCCAAGTAGCTATGGACGCGAGGTTACCGAACGGCTAGCCACAGACCTGGCACAAGCTGGGGTGATTATCATCAGCGGGCTCGCGCTTGGTGTTGATAGCATCGCCCAGACCGCAGCCCTCAATGCTGGCGGCACAGTCATCGGTATCGTCACGTCAGAACTGCCAGATATTGCGCCGCGTAGCAACCGAGGATTAGCAGAGAACATCATTAACCAGGGCGGCGCAGTCCTATCAGAATGGATGCGCGGCGACGGCATGAAAATACGCAAATGGAGCTTTTTGCAAAGAAACCGCCTGGTTAGCGGGCTGGCAGACGCTATCATCATCACCGAAGCGGCTGAACGTAGCGGTACGCTCAATACCGCAGCATACGCCCTCGAGCAGGGGCGTGACGTGTTTGTCGTTCCCGGCAACATCACCAGCCCATTATCCGCAGGGTGTAACAACCTGCTGCTTCAAGGTGCCAATCCAGCGCTCTCAGCCAAGGATATTTTGAACGCCATTGCGCCAACTTGGAAATCCACCCAGCCCACCCAATGCGCATTGCCAATTGGTTCTACACCAGCTGAAATTACCATCGCCAAGCTCATCAAACATGGCGTGCGCAACGGCGATGAGCTACAAAAACAGTCGGGACTATCAGCAGCTGATTTTGCCACCGCACTCACCATGTTGGAGATTAATGGCGTGATCAAGCCACTCGGGGCAAACAACTGGACGCTACGATAACGCCTATGCTTGAATATATTTCGCCATAGTGTTATGATACTGTCAATGAATGCAGAACATCAACCACAGTTTCGTCCCACCAAGTCCCCAGAAGAACAACCTGTCTCAGACGACATAGTAACACTACCGAACGGTGTGACGGTAGCAGGTGCGATGCTCAGCCTATACGGTATCAAGCATGCCGACTCCCTCAAGGGCATGGCAGCACTAGTTGCTGGTGAGTTGTCAGACAAAGTCGATGGTTCACTGGCGAGGGCCCTTAACCAACAGTCAAAATTAGGCATCAAGCTAGACCCCATCAGGGATAAAATCGTTGGAGCAGCAGCACTACTGAAGTTATCACAAGAGGACCCCACATCAAAAGCCATGGTGGCGACAATTGCTGGCCTAGAATCAACAAAAGCCATTGCTACCGCTGTTGCCGAATGCAAACACAAGCAACTCCCTGATGAACGCGAGCCACTTCGCCCAACTCAAGCAGGACGAGTCAGCAGCGCACTGCTCGCAGCAACCACGACATTACTCATCATCGGTAGTTCGGCAGAGTCTCTGGGCTATCAGAAAACCGCCAAAACACTGAAGGGACTAGGTAAACTGGGCTTTGCAGCCTATCTTCCAGCAGCAGCAGTGGCAGCTGGACAATACGTTAAGCGCGCCCGAGACCTGATGAACAGTGATCAGAAATAATAGCGTTCTCCAATGCCCATTATTTGATGGGTCGCTCAATATGATATAATATAAAGTTATGAAAAATCTCGTCATCGTCGAGTCACCAGCCAAAGCGAAAACCATTGAGAAATATCTGGGCAATGATTTTCACGTTTTGTCAAGCGTGGGACATATCCGCTCAATCGTCAAAAAGACCAAGGACGGCACGCCGCCGATTGATGTGGCGAATGATTTTTTTGCTGTCTACGAAGTTGATCCAGAGAAAAAGAAAGTCATCAGCGAGCTGAAGAAAAACGTTAAGGCCGTTGGTAAAGACAATGTCTGGCTGGCCACCGATGAAGACCGCGAAGGGGAGGCCATTGCTTGGCACCTCTGTAAGGTGCTGGATTTACCGATCGAGACGACCAAGCGCATCGTTTTTCACGAGATCACCAAGGACGCTATCACCAATGCCATCAAAAATCCGCGCACTGTCGACATGAACCTGGTGCAGGCGCAGCAAGCCCGGCAGATTCTCGACCGATTGGTTGGTTTTGAGCTCAGTCCCGTGGTCTGGCAAAAGGTGCCCGGTGGCAAGTCAGCCGGCCGCGTCCAGAGCCCGGCAGTGCGGCTGCTGGTCGAACGCGAACGAGAAATTATGAAATTTGCAGGCAGCTCACAGTTTAAGGTGACCGCCATATTCATCCATGATAATCAAGAATTCAAGGCCGAGCTCAATCAAAAATTTGATTCCGAAGAGGCCGCGCATGAGTTTTTAACTAGTCTCAAGCTAGCCACATTCACTGTCAGCGACATCTCCAAGACGCCCGGCACTCGCAACCCAGCCGCACCGTTTACGACCTCGACTTTGCAACAGGAAGCCAACGCCAAACTTGGCTTCAGCTCCAAAGCCACCATGGCCTCAGCGCAGCGGCTCTACCAGGATGGTAAAATCACCTACATGCGTACTGATTCGGTCAATCTGAGCGGGCAGGCCATCGCCAGTGCAACCGACTTTATCAAGCGGCTGTACGGCCCGGATTACTCCACCGTCCGCAAATTCAAGACCAAATCCGCCTCCGCCCAGGAAGCCCACGAGGCCATCCGCCCAACCGACATCACCCGCGAAACCGTCACTTCCAACGAGTACGACCAAAAACTCTACGACCTCATCCGCCGCCGCACCCTAGCATCGCAAATGTCGCCAGCGAAATTGGAGAAAACAACGGTGACGATTGGCATCGAAGGAGCGTCTCTTATTTTTGAAGCCAAAGGCGAAGTCATCACCTTTGACGGATTCTTGCGTGTCTATGGCGGTGGCAAAGACGAAATCTTACCAAAGCTCCACACCGGCGACACCCTCGAAACCCACGACATCACCGCTCGCCAAACCTTCGCCCGGCCGCCGGCCCGCTACACCGAAGGCTCCCTGGTCAAGAAGCTCGAAGACCTCGGCATCGGCCGGCCAAGCACTTACGCTACCATCATCGACACCGTGCAGACCCGCGGCTACGTCGAAAAAGGTGACAGCGAAGGCCAGCCGCGCGACGTCATCGTCCTCAGCTACAACGGCGAGGAAGTCAGCCGTGACATCGTTCAGGAAAAAACCGGCTCCACCCGCGGCAAGCTCATCCCAACGCCGAGCGGGGAACTAATCGCCGACTTTTTGACCGACCATTTTACGCAAATAGTTGACTATGATTTTACCGCTAATGTCGAAACCGAATTTGACAAAATTGCCGCTGCTGATCTAGCCAAAAGCGCCATGTTGCATGGATTTTACACGCCGTTTCACAAATTGATCGAACAGTCAGGCGGTATCGACCGTAGCAAAGTCGGTGCTAACCGTGAAGTCGGCATTGATCCAAAATCCGGCAAGCCAATCTTAGCACGCTTCGGCCGCTTTGGCCCAATGTTACAACTGGGCACCACTGACGACGAGGACAAGCCACGCTTTGCACCGCTACCAAAGGGCGCGAAAATCGAAACAGTCACCCTGGAACAAGCCTTAGAAATGTTCAAATTACCGCGTGTCGTTGGCCAAACCGAAGACGGTCAAGACATCAAAGCCAATATCGGTCGCTTTGGCCCGTACATCCAAGTCGGCAAGCTTTTCGTCTCCATCAAACCTGAAGACCCACACACTATCACCCTAGAGAAAGCTCGCGAACTCTATGCCGCCAAACTCAAGGCCGAAGCCGAGAAAAATATCGCTGACTTTGGCGATGGCGTCAAAGTCCTTAACGGCCGCTTCGGTCCATATATCACTGACGGCACTAAAAACGCTAAAATTCCCAAGGACACCGACCCAAAAACCATCACTCACGAGCAGGCTCTAGAACTCCTGAAGGCCGCACCCGCGAAACCCACTCGCCGTGGCCGCGCGTCAACCAAGTCGAAAGCTTCTACCAAAAAATCCACAACTCGCAAGAAAAGCTAACTAATCAAAATACCCGCTCGATATCAAGCGGGTATTTCTTTCATTGTCGATCGTTTACAAACGGCGGCGACTGATGACGTAAGCGACAGCTGCCGTAGTCAATCCACCGAGTCCCAGTACTGAAACAACCATGTTCTCAGTACCAGTCCGTGGCAATTCAGGAGTTGTTGGAGGAGTAGGAGTCGTTGGTGTTGGTTGACATTTACTCATGTCAGTCGTGTGCTTTGACTCAGTAAACTCTTCTTTTTTAATCTCACGAATCTCTTTCGTTTCGATGACACAAACCTTGATCTTAGCTGGAGCTTCCTTACAGTCGTTCGGGTTCTTTGAATGCTTCTTAGCGTCAAATTCTGAAGCCTTGATAGTTACTGGGTACTTCTTGTCGGATAATCGGCAGACTTCCATGGTAGGCTCAGGATTAACCGTAACAGTCGTCTGACAGTTTTGGCTAGTTTTTTGAACATTGGAGCCTTCTTTACCATTCACCGTAACGGTAACTTTATAGTTACCAGCTTTTGCGTATGTGTGTTGAATTTCAGATGAGGTAGTTGTTTTAGTGGTGCCGTCACCAAAGTTGTAGGTGTAGCTGGTGACACTAGCGCCACCCTTAGCAGTCGCTTTGGTGCTAAACTTGAAGGTATCACGAGACACTGCAGTTTTTTGCATCGCATCACAGGTCAACACAGGTTTTGCTGGAGGAGTTGTAGGAGGACCCCAGACTGGGTTACCACAATCCTTGATTACAC